>SYLX01000215.1 GCA_005808505.1 Bdellovibrionales bacterium
CGAGTCGCCTTCTTCCAAACCTCTTCTAAACCATTGCTCACGAAATTGGGGTATTCGTAACTCGGATAACGAGCCGTAATTTCGCGCATGAGCTTTTTTGAAGTCGTCTCCGACAACGCTTGGCCGCGGCGAGGACGCTCTTTCTGAACGATCTCGAGCACGGTTTTCAAATATTGTTGCTGACGGCGAATCGAATCGATATCGCCGGAACCTCCACGGCCCGTGTGCACGTACTTGGGTTTCATGGATTCTATTTCATCCATCCGCTGAATCCATGGCTTGATCAAACCGAGTTCAAGCCAACTATGAAAACCTTGAGTGACAAGGTCGCCTACGAAAAGATGCTGATCGTACTCCACAACTACATGAGCTTCACTACAGCCTGCACCTAGGACGTGGGCTTTAATCTTGAGTCCAGCGGCTGAAATCTCGGTTGTTTTCGATCCAAATGAATCGAGTTTAGGTTCATCCGCAGGATAATCTGGTTTGAATTTATCGAAGAACCAACCCATACGCAGTTTGTGGACCGCAGGGACTAAAGCTTGAACTTGATCTGAGGTCACAACTTTAATCCCGCGTTTCTGAAATAGCGCGGCTCCGTTAAACTTATCCGGATTAGGATGAAGGACCACTGCCAGAACCGCTTTCTTGCCCGTGATCTTCTCGGCAAGATTCACCATCTCTTCGGCAGCAGACAGTAAGAATTGTGCATCAATGAGAATTAACCCTTCGGGTCCTTCGATCCAATAAGAGGTCGTGCGAAAGCCTTTCCAACTCGAAGTGTAGGAGCCAACGCGCCCATCTCCCGAAACGAAATTCACTTGAACATCTTTTGAAAGTTCGAAACGGGAGGCCTGGCTCATTTGCGTTTGGCTTTTCTCTGGAGCGACCGATTTGCTTCCGCAGCTTGAGCTGATGAGGGCCGCTACGGCAATGAACAACGACGTCGTCACAAGACCAAACGTTCTCCGCACGATCGCTCCTTTTTATTTAGCGGAACGAGGGATGCGGTTCCGCTCTAAAAAGGATAACAAACGGGAATTTGCGTACCAAATTTTTCGGTTCGATCCGGACGTCCAACTAGATGACACACTCTATTAATCCCATTTTCTTAGTTGTCAGAAGTCCTTCGCCTTTGGTGATAATCCAAGGTTCCAGGACTAGTTGAGAGGATTAACCATGCTTTTCCAGCAACTATTTGAAGCCTGTTCATCTACCTATACCTACATCGTGGGTGATGAACAGACTCGCGAAGCTATCATTATCGATCCCGTCCTAGAGACACTTGATCGCGATTTAAAACTCATCGATGAACTAGGCCTAAAGCTTCTTTATTCTCTCGAAACTCATATACACGCGGATCACGTTACAAGCAGCGGGCGTATCGCCGATGTTACCGGCGCCCAAATTGTTGTTGGCGAAAACGCGCACGTCGGCTGCAGGGCGATGAAAATTGCCGACGGAGAAACACTCAACTTCGGGAAATACACTTTGCGAGCCATCGCGACGCCGGGTCATACGCCCTGCTCGATGAGTTACTACGTCGAAGATCGCGTTTTTACGGGTGACACATTGCTGATTCGTGGAAACGGGCGCACTGATTTTCAAGGCGGTTGTCCGGAGAAACTTTATCGCAACGTCACGACGAAGCTTTTTGGACTTCCCGAGGAGACGCTGGTCTACCCAGGACACGATTACAAAGGTTTCACGAGTTCCACGATCGGCTGCGAAAAGAAATACAACGCAAGACTCGGGCAACAAAGAACGCTCAACGAATTCGTCGAGATCATGAAGAACTTAGCGCTCCCCCCGCCTAAAAAAATTGATATTGCCGTCCCCGCAAATCTGCAATGCGGGCGCGTTTAAGTTTTCCCGATTTTGTACGAATCATGATGTTTGAATCAAAGCTCTGAGGCGCCTCCGCGCCCTCCTTGCGAGAAACTACCCAAATGAGGCAAGTTGCTCGCTAGGAGGAGCTGATGGCCGAGTGGCGATACGGATTTGGTTGGACGGAAAAAGAACTCGAAGCGCGCTTAGCCCGGGTCAAATCGGCTGGTCTTAACTTCCCTATGACGGGGCCCGAGAGCCAGGAAGGTAAGAACTGGCGTCGCTACTACTCCGAATCGATCATCGCGAAAGAGAAACCGGGCCCACCGATTGCCGAAGGCCCTTTCTACATCGCTTGGAAAGCCATTAAAGAATATCAATTCTCAGATCCCGGGATCGTGGTGGGTCATTTCAATCCAAATGATCCCGTCGATGGCCGATCGATGTTGCTCGAACTCAAAGTTCTGGGTTTACGATATTTGTGTGGCGTTCGGGTCACTGCGGTCCGCGAAGAACATCGACACAACGAAACTCAGTATGCATTTCGCTATGAAACGCTCGAAGGGCACATCGAAGTTGGTAGTGAATGGTTCTTCCTCACAAAACGTCACGATAGCGGCGAGATTTGGTTTCGAATCTCAGCGTCGTGGCGGCCTGGACATTTCCCGAACTGGTGGAGCCGTGTCGGCTTCGAAATGGTAGGCCGTCGTTACCAGCTTGCTTGGCATCGACTCGCCTATCTTCGTTTACGACAAATTGTTGGCGATCACGGACGAGATCTCGTGCCGATTCCCTACGGCGAAAAGCTTGTTCACACGGGCGCCGAAATTTCCAACTCCGACATTTGGGTCTTGAACGTGCCGAATCCGACCGAGCGCGTACGCCAAGCAGGAAAGGATAATAACCTATGTCCAGACTCCGAAGTGGAGACGTCGTCGTTATCACCGGGGCATCAACCGGGATAGGTCGCGCGGTAGCGCTTGAATTTGCGAAACGACGTTGCCGTTTGATTCTCGCCGCTCGCCGAATCGAGAGGCTCAACGAAGTGGCGCGTGAGTGTGAGAAGTTGGGCGCCGAATGCTTATCGATTTCAACCGATGTCAGTCGCGCTGAAGATGTGCAGCTTCTGGCTGATGAAGCCATCAACCATTGGGGTCAGCTCGATGTTTGGATCAACAACGCAGGTGTGGGCGCTATCGGATCATTCACCGAGGTTCCACTTCGCGAACATCAGCAGGTTTTAGAAACAAATCTTTTTGGATACCTTCATGGCGCGCACGCCGCTTTAAAAGTTTTCAAACGCCAGAAGCGTGGCGTGCTCATCAACAACGCTTCCGTTTGCTCGCGGCTCGCAACGCCTTATCTCGCTTCGTACAACGCTTCGAAGTTCGCGATACGGGGTTTAACACATAGCCTAAGGCAAGATTTAGCTGTCGAGGGACTCAGGGATGTTCACGTCTGTCAGATCAATCCCGGCGTCATTGATACTCCCGCTTTTCAGAGCGCCGGCAATTACAGCGGAAAACCTTTACGTATTCGAATCCCCATGACTAAGCCCGAAACGGTCGCGCGAAAAATTGTTTCGCTGGTTGAGCGTCCTCGACGTGAAGTCTTTGTCGGCCCGCTCACGGGAATCGGCACCTTGGCGTACACGCTCCTCCCGGCATTCACCGGCGCCTTCTTGGTTTGGGGAATGAAGCGTTTGTATTTTAACGCCGACGGTAATCAGCCGGCTAAATCAGGTAACGTCTTGCGTCCGTCTCCTTCTGAGACGTTCAACTAATTCTGTACTCGGCCCTCAGCCGCGGCTTCACCTCTGCCGATAAAAATCTATCCGAGGTCGAATGCCGTGGCGATGTTCCATCATGCAAACTATTACCCAATCCTAGTTTCATCTCTGCAGGTTGATCGTCCCGTGCCTTTCGACTGCTACGCAAGGCTCAATAAATTCAAACTTATCCAGTGGATCACCAAAGGGGAAATGTTCACGCTCGAAAAAGCGCAGAAGGTCGCCTCAGGATCCATGAAAGACATCTACGTTCTCACGGCTCAAAAAGAGGCGTACTTCGACTTTCTGGACGGATTTCTCGGCAGCTCCGAAGGCAAACAAACCTTGGAAGCACTCAAAGTGGCAGACCCCGCAACGCTTGTGGGAATCCCAACACCCGACGAATACAAACTAAAATCGTGGATGGATCGTCCCAGCTCTTCGCAAGCGGAACCTTTATCAGTCGTCCCGCAAGAAGCATTATCTGAAACGCCTCCGGAATCGGGCAATGATGAGAAAACCCACGTTGATGGCCTAGCCTCGACTCAAGAGCCTCAGAGCGAAACGATCGTTGTGAGTCCCGAATCCTCGAGCGAGATGGTGAAGAAGATCATCGAGAATTCTACGCTGAAGATCGTTGATGAACTGCGCAAGGTGACCGGACCAAGCGCGGAAGAACACTTCGAAACCAAGCTCACCAACGCAACCCTTGTGCTGAAAGAAGAAATTATTCGCGTTCGCGGTTACGTTGACAAAGAAGCTCAAGCGAAGCGTCTTGTAACTTCTGGTGAAAAACTAAGTCAGCGACTCGAACATGCCTTGGTCTCTTTGAAAGAAGCTAATGGGGCTTCACCGGCTCTGTTGGCGCTTGTGAAATCCCTGCGGGAAAATTCGAAACCTCATTTCGAAGAACTTGAACAGGTTTTGGTTTCGACCCGACCGCCTGCCTCAAGCACCGGAAATTCAGATGAACTTCAACGACTTAAAGAAGAACTTAGGCACAAAGAGCGCCTTCTCTTGGCAGCGCAAAAAGAAAACGGAGAGCTCACGCAACGAATCGAGGACCTCCGCCAAAAGGGGCATGTCATTTTCAAGAAATTAGAAGGCGCGCTCGAAGAACTCGATCAATTGAAGCGAAAAGATCGACTCGTTGAAACCAAAAACGAAGGCGCACAAAACGCTGTTAAGAACTTGCAAGCGCAGATCGAGAAACTGACTCGCACGAACGAAGATCTTCGCCACGAGAAGCTGACCTACTTGAAACAAGCGAATGAAGCTCAAGAACAGCGTCGCGCTCTCAATGCGAAAGCTGAACACTTAGCACGTCAAATTCAGGCCCGCGATCAAACCATTGAGGAGCTGAAACTCAAGCTCCAACAACTCGTTCCGAAAAGCCAAGCCAGCTGATTCGACAGCTAAGAGAGCTTGGAAGATCCGGTGCGCCCGTGCTAATCGATGCACATGGAACCTTTTAAAAACCTACTTGGTCTTCCGGCAGCATCTCGAATCTCGAAGGCTGTTAAGCGCGCCCATCCTTCCTTTCACGACACGGCCTTTCTTAAAAATCTCAAAGCCGAGTTGGAGCCTCTTGAACTTAAACAACGTATGATGCTCTTAACTGAGCGCCTTGAGCGATGCCTGCCTGAAGATCCGCGAGAAAGCTTCCGCATCCTCGAAGACTCACTTAAGATGTCGGAAACTGACGCTATCGGTTTATCAGGGTTTCCTGTGTGGCCGCTAACGCATTTTGTTGCGCAGAACGGTCAACGGCATTTCGAACTTTCGATGCGAGCCCTCAGCGCGATGACAAAAGTTTTCAGCGCCGAATTTGCGATTCGTCCTTTTCTCATCAACGACGAAATACGCTCTTTACGTCAATTGCAGAAATGGACCGAGCATGAGAACGAACATTTGCGAAGACTCGCGAGTGAAGGATCGCGTCCCTTGCTTCCCTGGGGAATAAAGCTTACGGAGTTCGTAAAATCGCCGGAGAAAACTTGGCCGATCCTAGCGGCCCTCCGAGATGATGAGTCTAAATACGTGCAGAAGTCGGTTGCGAATCACCTGAACGATCACTCAAAGAATCACGGGGACTGGCTCATCAAGCGTCTAGGTACCTGGAGGAAGGATTCAACCCTCAGGCCAACAGGCGAATGGATCATTCGGCACGCGACGCGGACGTTGGTGAAGAAAGGGCATCCTGGCGCCCTGCTTCTTCATGGCGTTAAGCCCCTCACGCTGAATCGTGTGAAAACGGAGTTGCTAACGAAGAAGGTCAAGCTCAACACTTCGCTCGAAGTCAGAGTTCATTTGCAGAATTCCACGCCTGAAGATGTGAATTTGATCGTCGATATCGAAATATCGTTCTTGAAGGCGAACGGAAAACATAGTCCAAAAGTATTCAAAGGGAAGAAGCTTATCCTTGCGGCGGGCGCTAAGGGTCGCATTCTCCTAAAAGTTCCTCTTCGCAAGGTAACGACGCGCAGGTACTACGCGGGAAAACAAAAAGGCTCCGTTTTGATTAACGGAGCCCGACAAAAAGAATTTTCGTTTGAGCTTCTTACTTAGCTTTTATATCCGTTTTACCTTCGAGCATAAGTAGGAAAGCATAGCGAAGAGCCGTTTCCTTAAGTCGCTCGAATCGACCCATCTTTCCGCCGTGACCAGCTTCCATGTTTGTTTGGAAAAGCAGAAGGTTTTGGTCCGTTTTCTTTTCTCTTAATTTCGCCACCCATTTCATTGGCTCCCAGTATTGCACTTGGGAATCATGGAACCCCGTCATCACGAGCAAGTTGGGATACGCCTTAGCTTCTACGTTGTCGTAAGGCGAATATGATTTGATGTACGTATAGGCTTTCTTCTCCGCTGGATTCCCCCACTCGTCGAATTCTCCAGTGGTCAGCGGGATACTCGTGTCGAGCATTGTTGTAACCACGTCAACAAACGGAACAAGGGCGATCATACCGTTATAGAGATCGGGTCTCATGTTCATGACTGAGCCTATGAGCAAACCACCGGCACTTCCACCCATCGCGTACGTGTGGGCAGGTGATGAGATGCCTTTTGTATGGAGGGCTTCGGTCGCGCTGATGAAATCAGTGAACGTGTTCAGCTTCTTGTCTTGTCGGCCATTTAAGTACCAGCTGCGGCCCATTTCGGATCCGCCACGCACGTGCGCGATCGCGTACACGAAACCGCGATCGAGAAGGCTTAACTCGTTGAGATTGAAGTCAGGCTCCATCGAGTATCCGTAAGAACCGTAACCGTAAACGAGCAAAGGCGTTGCAGCCGAAAGTGAAGTCGACTTCCGGTAGACGAGGGAGATCGGGACCATCGTGCCATCTTTTGCATTGGCGAAAATCCGCTGCGAAACGTAGTCGGCGGACGAGAAGCCACCCGGAATTTCGTTCTGCTTGATCAACTTATGTTTGTGATCAGCGAAGTTAAATTCGTAGACGGTAAAAGGAGTCGTCATGGACTCGTAATCATAACGTAGGACGTTCGTGTCATATTCGCGGTTATCTCCAATGAAGACCGTGAATACAGGGTCGTGGAATGTAGGAAGAAAGCTTTTTTTCGTCGCTCTTTCAATTACGTTCAACCGGGTGAGACCGTTATTTCGCTCCTGCAAGACCAGGTGATTCTTAAAGACGGCGAAATTGGAGATCAAAGTGTCTTTGCGGTGAGGAACCACGTCTTTCCAAGCGGAGAGCGATGTGTTCTTGTATGGGACTTCCATCAAACGGAAGTTTTCGGCTTTATGGTTCGTTCTAACATAGAAGCGATCTCCGCCGTCTTCCACGGAGTATTCAAGACCTCGCTTACGAGGTTGAAAGACTTTAAACTCACCGGTGGGTTGGCGTGCATCTAGGTAACGAGTCTCTTGGCTAACTGTGCTGTGCGAGTAAATGAAGATGAACTTTTGGGATAAGCTCGACTGAACTTGTACGTTAAAGGTTTCATCCTTTTCGTGAAAGACAAGAGCGTCTTTTACGTTCGGAGCTTGCGCGATCTGGTGACGGTAGATCCACTGTGAGCGCAATGTCGTGAGATCTTGTTTCGAGTAAAAGATAGTTTTGCTATCAGCACTCCAAGCGAGATTGCCGGTCACATCGGGAATAATGTCTTTTAAAACTTCACCACTTGCGAGATCGATGAAACGGATCGTGTAAATGCGACGTCCAACAGTGTCTTCAGCGAAGGCGAGCAGTCGTGCATCGGGACTAACCACAACGTTTGAGACGCTGAGAAAGCCTTGACCCGTAAAACGTTTGTTGACGTCGAGAATCACTTCTTCTGTGCCCGCTTCTCCTTTTTTACGGCAGAAAATCGGGAACTCTTTTCCCGCCTCGAAGCGACGATAGTAGTAGTACTCGCCCTCTTTCACGGGGGCGGAGGAATCGTCAGGTTTGATGCGACTTTTAAGCTCCGCAAAAAGCTTTTCTTGTAAGGGTTCAAGCGGCTTCATCACGGATTTGACGTAGGCATTTTCCGCGTTGAGATGAGAGGCGACTTTTGGATTCTCGCGATCTTTCATCCAAAAGTAATCATCGATGCGAATATCACCATGCTTCTCGAGCTTCGTCGCTTGTTTCTCTGCCACAGGAGGTTTTGCGGCTACTTGCGCTTGGGCGGATTCGATAGCGGGTTTTGACGAACATGATAAAAAACTTGTCGAGGAAAGAAGTGCCGCGAAACAAAGTAGCTTACGCATGATGACCTCGGTTGTCTGAAGGAATGAGTGACAACAGGTTCAACGCTTCCGGAATGAAAGTCAAAGTCGCCGACGCTCGCGTGAGAGCACACCGACAGAAAGATGAAACGAGGGAGTTAAAGCACGAGCTTTATGCCACCAACCCGCAGGGATGTAGAGCACGTCGCCTGCTTTGAGGTGACATCGAACTTCAGCTCCTTGAAAGTGATTGGCAAAGTCTATTTTTTCGGGGAGTTCAACGCGATTGAGCGATGGAATCACTTTTGGTTCACGTAGATAAAACTCCTTTTCTCCCGAACTCTGAATCACGAAGACTTCTTCGAGATCGTAATGCCAATCGAAACCTTCTTCGCCTGCAGGGGTAACGTAGAGCTGAATATCCACCGGATCGTGAAAAAATTCTTCGAAGTCTAAGCCAATCTTTGCGAGTGCTGGATGCGCCTTCTCAGAATGTCGCACCAGGATGGTGTAACCCTCATCGAACGCTCGATGCGCACGATTAAAATCGAGACTACCTGACGTGAGAGCCGGGTCATCCGGCAGTCGCCCCTTGCGCGCGACCCAACAGTTGAAGCCACTCTCCTTATTTTGATTTGCGAAAATTTCCAACAAGAGTGGCCAAGAGATAAGCTTTCGGAATTCGAGCGCCGTAGCTGGAGCGGCAAAAGGCTTTTGGAACAAATAGTCCCGCTTGAATTCGGTAAAGGTTAAAGGAGAGAGAATCTGTTCTAGGATCGCCATTGAGATCAACCACTGGAAGATTCCGAGTCAGGCGTCAATGATCAAGCGCAGCCTTTATTGATTCAGCACATTTTCCTCCCTACGATGGCGCCCGTCCGCTCATTCGAGCGAAAAAAAGGAGAAGCGAATGGAATACCGTCGACTCGGTCGATCTGGTCTCAGCGTCCCGGTACTCAGTTTTGGCACGGCGACTTTTGGCGGAGGCAACGAATTTTTCAAAGCGTGGGGCACAACTGACGTTAATGAAGCCAAACGCATGATTGATCTCTGCATGGATTCTGGATTGAACTTCTTCGATACGGCAAATGTGTATTCAAAAGGTGCCGCTGAAGAAATTCTTGGCCGCGCCGTCGAGGGCAAACGAAATGAAATGTTACTCTCGACTAAGGCCACATTCCCGATGGGCGATGGACCGAATGATTACGGCTCCACCCGACGTCACTTGATCGAAAGCTGTGAAGCCAGCTTGCGTCGTCTGCGTACGGATTTTATCGATGTGTACCATATGCACGGGATGGATTCGCATACGCCGGTTGAGGAAACGTTGAGCGCGCTGGATTCACTCGTGACGAGCGGAAAAGTTCGCTACATCGCTTGCTCGAACTACTCAGCTTGGCACTTGATGAAGTCGCTTGCCACATCGGATCGTTTGGGCCTGAGTCGCTACATCGCTCACCAAGTTTATTACTCACTGGTTGGGCGCGATATCGAATGGGAGTTGATGCCGCTTGGGCTTGACCAGGGTGTCGGCACGATCGTGTGGAGCCCTCTTGCAGGTGGAGCCCTCACCGGTAAAATTCGTCGCAATCAACCGCCGCCGAAGGAGAGTCGCTTAGGGCAAATCTCTTTCGTCCAATACGATGACGAGACACTCTTCAACGTTGTCGACGTTCTCGATGCGATCGCAAAAGAGCGAAGCAAAACGATCAGCCAAGTTGCGCTCAACTGGATCTTAAGAAAACCAACGATCTCAAACATCGTCGTGGGTGCAAGGAACGAAGAGCAACTTCGCCAAAATTTAGGTGCTGTCGGTTGGCGCCTAACGGATGAAGAAGTTGGTCGCCTGGACAAAGCGAGCGAACCAAAAACTCCGTATCCCTACTGGCACCAGAAAGGATTCCCGCAGTTGATTCCTTCGCTTCCGGGTGCCGCGCAATAAGTATGAACTGGGCCACTTTGTTGCAGATCAACCGATCGCTGACGCTAGGTTGATCTCGATGAGAGTGGCCAGAATCTTGCTCTTCTCGCGCCTATGCCGCGCGAATGCCCCTACTGCTCAAACCAACCATCCTGCTCGTCCGAAGATCGGAAGATCGTCCGAGCCGGATGGTTCCGACGCAAATCCGACGGGCAGCACGTTCAGCGTTATCAGTGCACATCGTGTGGCCGTGGATTCTCCAGCGCGACGTTTTCAATTTGCTATCGACAAAACAAACGTCACTTTAATCACCGAGTGAAGATGGATAAAGTTGAAGGCGTTTCGATGCGCGGAATTGCGCGAAAACAAAATCTGCATCGCACAACCGTGAAACGAAAACTCATCTTTCTCGGGCTCAAGGCAAAACGAAATATTAAAAGAATGAATGAGCGACTACCGAAAGTCAGTCACGTTCAATTCGATGATCAAGAAACGTGTGAGCAATCAAAATGTAAGCCACTGTCTATCACCCTTGCTGTTGAACACGGCACACGACGCATTCTCGATTACGAAGTTTCGCAATCTCCACCTAAAAGTTCCCTGGCAAAAAAAGCCCTGAAGCGCTTTGGTCCAAGAAAAGATGATCGAAAGAAGGGTCGCCTAAATTTGTTTAGAAGACTCCGGAATGTCGTGAATCCTGATGCACTTATTGAATCTGATCAGAACCCGCACTACCCACCCGACGTGAAGAAATTCTTCCCGCAAGCGACTCACGTCACTTTCAAAGGTCGACGACCAAAAGATCATGGAATGGGTGAGCTGAAGAAAGGTTTTGACCCACTCTTCTCGCTCAATCACACCTGCGCGATGACCCGAGATCGCATCAAGCGCCTGGCGCGAAAGACCTGGGCGATCTCAAAAAAGAAAGAGTATTTGGATCTCCATCTCGCGATTTATGTCGATCACCACAATCGAAGCTTAGAGGCTCTGGCACAATACTTCTGACAACAGGAAAAATTCGGGTGTCCGGAAGAACTCTTCCTTGAAGCACCCTTCCTGCACGATTGCTCATTCTCAAATAAAAAAGGGCCGACAAAATCAGCCCTTCTAACAGATCAAAAACTGCAATTAGGTGGTCCAGTTCACTTGCAGTACGTTTTCATCATCGACACAACAGACGTATACGAGTCTCTCGTTGTGCGGAGAACAGACCAGTAACGAGCTCCGCCGCGCCACGAAGTTCCCACTTTTCCGGCAATGCTCTTATCCGTTTTCATCCAGCGGTTAAAGATCCGAAGCCCGCAAGATAAGTTCAGATAAGGGTCGTGGATCTCTTGCTCGCTGCGGAATCCGCAATCGTAGCCTTGGCTACTCTCGAGCGAGATCTGCAGCAAGCCTCGGCTGATGATGTAGTTGCCATCTTGATCGCGGAACGATTCACGGTAAGTCACGTTCGGATCAAAACCGCTCTCGTACCGAACCATGACTGAGAAGAGATAAGCCCAGAAATCTTTTTTCTGCGCGTAAGAGTAAGTCGGATACTTCGGACAGAATGTCGCGATGTCCGTCGGCTGCGTTGAGAGAAGATCCTTGCCCAACGTATCCAGCTTATTGATGACGTGAGCCGTCCATTCCTTTCCGTCAGCGTGTTTACTTTCCCACTGCGGTCTGAGCGTCGTCGGCGCAGGTGTCGGAGCCGGAGTCGGCTTCGGTTGCGGCGCCGGTGTCGCACCAGGAGTCGGTGTCGGCTTCGGCGTGGGTGCCGGAGTAGGTGTTGGCGTCGGAGTCGGCCGCGGCGTGGGTGCCGGCGTAGGTCTAGGGGTTGGTGCAGGAGTCGGCGTCGGCGTTGGCTTTGGCTGCTCCGGTAAACGAGCTCCCATGCCCTGCGCTCGCTGAGCCGCGAAGATTGAAGTGAGGATCACCACCGATACGATAGACTTCCATCCAGCTGTTTTATTCATGCCGGACCAATCGGCCAGTCGAGCCGGAACTTAACCCCGACCTCGACAAATTTCGACGTCTCAATGAATTTTGTTTTTGAGATCCAGTTCACTAGCCTTTAATCGCTAGCCGCGACGTTTGGCTCTCGACCCTGGTCGCAATTTCGAATCGAACTGAGTAAAGAAACGTCAGGACGATCGTCTGTCGTCCGATGTCTCGCTGGATTACCTAAACACGATTCCTTGACTTGAGCCTAGGTCAATTCCCGAATCAGACTCTCGCTCGACGACAGAGTCCAGAGATCAACCAGCAATCGAGGTGAATATGCTCAGACCCCTTACACTTCTAAACAAAGGTATGCTTGCCGCTCTCGCGTTCATCACTCTCCCGAACTGCATGGCTGCAACGGCTCAATCGCCAGGAAGTCAAAACCCACCAGGACCTTCGTCGGTTGAGTCGCTCGCGGCACCCGCACTCACGAAGACAAACTTCATGACGCGGTTGAGTGAGCCGTGGGATCTCGCGTTTCTTAAAGACGGCACGATGTTCTTTACCGAGAAGTGCCGTGGGCTTTCCGTCCGGCTACCTAACGGGCAAGTGAACCGACTCTTCGGAGTTCGCAACTACGCGGTCTCGGCTCCCGATCTCTTCTGCGAAGGTCAGAGCGGAGTGAACGGGGTGACCGTCGATCCCGACTTTGCGAACAACCGTTTCATCTACGTCTATATGGCCTCGAGCCTGAGTGCCAATCCGCGGACGAACCGTGTTGTTCGCTTGGTCGTTGCGGACAATCTAACTTCCGTTCAAAACCGGACCGATATCATCACGGATATCCCTTATAAGAATCGTCCGAACGCGGTCGGTTCTGCGGGCGCTCACAGTGGGGGGCGTTTGCGTTTTGGACCCGATGGCTACTTATACGTAACCACCGGTGACAATCACAACAGCGTACTTCCTCAAGGTCTCACGAATCTCGGCGCCAAAGTTCTTCGCGTCACTCGTGAAGGGGCTCCGGCACCAGGCAACAATGGTCCCGCAGGAGCTGATCCGAGAATCTTTACCTACGGTCATCGCAACGTTCAGGGACTTTCCTTTCATCCAACAACGGGTCAAGCCTTCGTTGGCGAGCATGGTCCTGGACACACGGATGAAGTCACTGCCCTCGTGGCCGGAAAAAACGCGGGGTGGGATCCCCGACCCGAACCTGGAGTTGATTGCCCTGACAACTACTGCGGTTACACGACCAATAAACTCGACGGAACTTTAACGCCGATGACGGATTTGGGGAAATTTCCCGACGCCATGATACCAACATGGACGACTGGAAATGATTCACAAGGCATGGGCCCCGTTGAATTCCTTCGCGGCACAAAGTGGAAGAGCTGGGACGGGAGACTCGCAGCTTCTCTGATGGCAACGCAAAAACTTGAAGTCCTCGCCTTCAATTCGGATGGAAGCGTCATGAGCACGACCCGCGCGCCACTTCCCGCCACTCGCATGCGCTCTGTCGTTTTGGGTCCCGACGCCAACCTCTATATTGCGACTGATAGTGGAGCGATTTGGAAAGTTGTACCGAGATGAGACGCAGGAGATTACCTTGTCTCGTAACGACACGCGTACGCGAGGATTTCGGTAAGCCTTAACCCTCAACGCGATTCTGCGAGATAATGAAAGGATCGTTTCGCCAAAGATACTTTTGCAAGAAAAGAGGTACGTACATGAATAATCTGCGAAAGTCCCTGAACAATGGCTATAACCTTGAGGAGAAGTACTTCTACGATCAGGACAAGCGACTGATTGAGAAGAACCGTCGACGCTCGAACCGCGCATCCGGCAATGATTCGCGCGGCAAGGTTTTAGAATTCAAGCGTCCGGGTTCGTCTAATGACACCCCTCAACTGCCAGTGGGGATAAAAAAAGCAGCCTGAGATCGGCCGCTACTTTCGCTTAGAAACCGCTGGTCGGAGATCAGCGGTTTTTTTATTTCTGCCGGTTACTACTTTTGGGCCGCGGCGATCAAAGTCTGGGCGTGCTTGAAGGACCGCTGAAAAGCGGGCCGCTCCTCACACCGAGCAACGTAGCTTGTGAACGAAGGACGAGGTTCGATTGTTTTCGTGAAGAGTCCCCAACCGATCTGCGCGGCGAGATAAAGATCTGCCGCAGTGAATTGGGCACCGAGAAGGAACGGGCCTTTGCTCACGGCTGTTTCAACGGTTTTCATCGTACTTTCATACGTCCCGTAGCCGATCATGCTTGCTTTCACTTCTTGGACGCGCGGGAAGGCTTTGTCTGTCGTTGCTTGTTCAAGTGGACCTGCGGCAAAGAAGAGCCAGCGCAGGTAGGTGCCACGAGCCGGATCATTGATCGCAGGCGCAAGTCGCGATTCAGGAAATGCATCCGCGAGATACGCGCAAATCGCCGCGCATTCCGTAACAACGAGGTCGCCGTGCAGGAGTGTCGGAATTTTTCCCATTGGATTTAGATTCAAAAAGTTCTCGGTTTTGTTCTCACGCGAGAAAAGATCCATCGTCTTCAACTCGTACGGAATGCCAAGTTCCTCAAGCATCCAATGAGCGACTCGCGCGCGCGACATTGGACTATAAAATAAAACGAGCTTTTTCTCTGCTGACTGCGACATGAACCTTGCCTTTCGAACGGACGTTAGAACAGGGCTTTCTTCTTCACCCAATCCTTGAAAGCTACGTTCAAATCTTTGATCTCGCAATAAGTGACGATGTAGTCTTCCATCTTGCGTTGCACACTCAGACGAATCAGGTTCTCGAGATCGCATTTCTTTGCGAGCATTTCGGCTAACGCCTGGGACGCTTTATAACGATAGCTGATCAACGCAAAGCTACCCTTAAATGGATGCGCAAGTTCGCGAACATCTTCAGGGTACGGCTGACTAGCTAGCCATTTGTAATCGACCTTGCCCCGCATCGCGAGATGATTAGCAAGACCTTCTTCGAGCCATTTTGGGATCGCGTCTTTGTATTTTTGGTTGATGATGACGTGGACCAATTCGTGTCCAAAAATCTCGTCAAAGTTTTTCGTGGTCACGGTGGGGCCCATATGGACCGTAGTGACACCACCAGACTGTTTAGTCACTGCGGCGGCAAGCGGCCCCATGCCGTGCGCACGATCAAAGTCTTCAGGAGTCGAATACCAATGAACGACGACTCTTCTGGTCGACCACTCGAGCTTGTTCTGAATCCGATCGGTGACTTTCTCCACCCGCGTTTGCTGAAGCCACTCAGGTGCGTTCGGCATCGTGACTTCATTTGTTCGGATCTCTTTTGCCTGCGCAAAATTTGAAAATCCGATCAGTAAAAATGCTGTAAACCACTTCACGCTCATCCTGACCTCTCCTGAACCCTGCCGCAATTTCGGTTGGTCATTCGAGTTTAACGCGCTCGAAGGCCGTCCAAAACAAAATAAGGAGCTTATAAGCTGCCTCTTGGTCCTAGGGTGGAGCGGCTTCACTCCCTACTTTGTACAGCGGGACATACGTCCGATCTTTTCCGCACCTCTCGTAGGTGGAAACGAGAGAAGCTAAACTAGCATCATACAGGAGTCACAATGAAATCGATGAAGCTAGCGCTGGCTGTTGCCTGCATTGGTGCCACTTCGTGCGTTTCGATGATGAGCAATGAACCCGAGATGGTTGCCGGAATCAACGAACCCACCGATCAAGACATCCAAGCATATCTCGCCAGCCCTCAAGGGAAAGCGCGCCAAGAAAAACTCGCGAAAGTCTTTGCGAGCTTGAAGCAAACCCGCAACGTGGCTTCAACGACTGGAGGACTTCGTGACGTAAAAACGGCGCAAGATAAATCGGCAAATGAAGTTGCCGTCTACTTAGATGGTGCTTCTACGCAATTCATGGCGGCACCCGAAACGAATTATGCGATCAACTCGGCAAAAGATGAGGCCGAGATTACCAAGTTTAAAGCTTATCTGATCGGCAAGAAAAGCCAGCTTGGAATCGACGAACGGGTGAAGATCGACTTCAATACGCTCTCCGTAATCAAGCGTGGTTCCCTCGTGAGCGTTCGACTCCAACAAGTCATTTCACGAAACAAAAGCAAGAATTTCAATTACACGGTCCCCGTCGTTGGCGCCGGTGTGGTCGCACAGATCGAAAGCGGTAAGCTTCAATCGATCAAGAGCACACTGCTCAATCCGCCTGACGTGAGCATGGTTTTCCAGAATCCCGGTATCGATCTTTCCGCACTCAGCGAGAGAGAGTTCGATACGCTCCTCACATTGATCCGCAAACCGAAAGATGAGGCGAAACTTGAAGCTTTCTTCTCCGCGATTGCGAAGGCTTCGAAACTTGATTTCAATCTCACGAAATTCCGCGAACTTGAACTTCCCGAGCAACGCACGAAGCTCACGGAATTCTTTAATCAAATGGGCCCCGTCTCGACGGTGAAGCTCCTGGTGAATATGGCTCGCCGAGGCGAACTCGCGCTCACTAAACACGGTGATTATTGGTTCTTCCAATTGAGTCATCTGTTTGACCTTCCCTTTGAACTGGATATCGAGATTCCCGCGACTCCGAACGAGAAGCTAAAAGCGCGTAATCTTCGTGGAAAGCTTCTTCACACGATGGTTACTGTCTACGAGGCCAAACTTTTTCCGAGTTCTCCCATCACACGCGTTGCGGTCGCAGGAGTTGATGATGGTGCGGAAGTCATCCCAATTGGAAATTCGAATAAAGGCATTACGGCCGCGAGAATCGCTCAAGGCGTAGTGCGCTACTATCGCGACTACTTCAACTGGGTTGGGATCATGGGCTATGATCCTAGCGAGAACGTCAGCGTTTACATCAACAACACCGACGAGAAGTTCAGTGATAACGCTTACTACTCTCACGGCGATCGCGCGGTCGTTTTAGGTGCCGGCGGTTGGCGGCATCAAGGAATTGACAAATCCTACAGCATCATAGGGCACGAATACTCTCATGGTGTCGTCGCTTCTTCGGCTGGTCTTGTATATGAAGGAGACTCCGGAGCTTTGAACGAGCACTTCGCAGACGTGCAGGGTATCTTTAGCCGCGCCTATACAAAAGGTGAGCGCCTGAATTACGTCTACGGTGACGACGGTATTAATCCTTCTGCGGTGACGTACGAAAAAATGGTTCGAGGAGCAACACTCAAAACCCTGGGCGTCACAGCCGATCAAATCAAGCGCTACAATCTTGAGGGTATTGGCTTCCGTCATCTTTACTTCCCCGAGCTTTCATTCAGCACTTCGTTTAGTCACTACGCCGAAGTCACCGGCCGGTACGGCACAAAGTGTGAGCCTTCGGAAGACAATGATTACTGCGGCGTCCACTATGCATCGGGCGTTGCGAATCGTGCGGTCTCACTCTTGATCGATCGACTCGGCGAAGGTGCGGTTCGTTCACTCGTCTTCAATACGGTGACGTCACGTCTTGGCTTCCGTGCCTCCATGCAAGAGTATGCTCGTCAAATGTACGAGGAGTGTTTGACGAACCCTGCTTACGGCGCAACGGATGACCAGTGCGCAATCATCCCGAACACGTTTGCGGAAGTTGGCGTCGGTTATCCAGTCGCGAAGCCTGCTCCGCCAAAGTACGATCCGGTTCCGCCGAAACCGGCTCCTAAACCGGCTCCGAAGCCCGCTCCGCAACCGGAGCCTGAAGACGGGCTTCCAACATTGAAGCTCTGCGGCCTCACGGCACCGAAGAAAAATAAAAACGTCACCATCATCGACAACAAGTTTGATGCGGCTTTAATCATCGCTTCTGGCTTCAGTGATCTGACGCGGGGAAGTTTCGCCGGTATCGAAAAGCATAAATGCGCATGCGCTCAAGGCCGCATTTCGCAGATGCAGAATTCGAAGGGTGTTGTTTTCAACTACTTCTACGATGTCATCTCGTGGGAGAAGAAACCCGATTCCGCATGTAAAGGGATCGTGTTCAAGAGCGCGGCTGATTAAGCGTTCTGTCGACCCGTTTTTGGCTTCGCCGGGCGTTTTGGACTGGCGAAGACTCTCCTCAGGCGGCTGCTTTATCTTGTGTCCTGAAAAAAGCGTGCACCAACGAGGCCCAGAAGAATCCCGCTAGCAGTCCGCCCACAGAGTCGGTCGGGAAATGGGTTGCCGTTAGAATTCGAGCGATCGCGACAGCAAAAATCAAAACTCCTGCTGTTACGTAAAGACCACGCCTCGGAAGTGAGGGAGCCTTGCTTCCTTTGAGTGCTTCAGTCGCCATCAGCGCAAGCGTGAAATACATGGCCGTTGCCGTTAAGGTGTGGCCGCTTGGATATGAACTTGTGTAGAAGCCTAACGATTCTGAGATCTCTTCGGGGCGTTCCCTTTGAACGAGCCACTTCGACGATCCCGTTATCAGTCCCGATCCGCAAACCGCGATCAAGTACTGCAGACTCGATCGTGTCGATCGAAGGAGCAGCGTCACAGCAACTACTGTCGACGAGATGAGGATCACGCCCATCGTTGAGCCGAGTGCTCCCGCTTCCATCGCAAAGTGAAGTACCGTTTCTGAGCGATAATCGATCCACTCTTTCAAGAGCTTCGCTTCGAACTTTCCAATGGCGGGCATTGCAGCCACAACGATCGAAAGGACGATATAAAGAATTGCGGCGAAGATCGCCCATCGAAGCCAGGAATTGGTTTTAAATTTTGGAAGTTTCATCGGCGCTCATCTTCACCGAGAGCGCTGGTCTCCGCAAATTGCCTTTTCGACACGTTTCGGAGCTGCTAGGCTGCCGCTCATGGCGAACCAAACGGCAAACGAGAAAACGAACGAGAATCAATGCCCGCAATGCAAATCACAGAATATCTACCAAGACGGTAATCTCTGGATTTGCCCCGAGTGCGGCTACGAGTGGAGCACGTTTGCTTCCGCTCAAAACACGACTGCTTCCGAAGTGGCGGACACCCGCATTCGCGATGCGTTCGGAAACGTCTTAAACGACGGCGACACGGTTACCGTTATCAAGGACCTTCGCATCAAAGGCTCCTCTTCGGTCGTTAAAGTCGGCACGAAAGTAAAGAACATCAAGCTTGCCGATGCTGGCGATGGTCACGACATCTCTTGCAAGATCGACGGGTTCGGAGCCATGAACCTAAAATCTGAATACGTAAAAAAGTCTTGAGCCGCGTTGCATCCCGCAAAGGTGCCAGGCACCCTTTGGTGGGCGGCACCCTTTGGTGCGCGCCGCGTCCCGAAAAGGTGCCAGGCACCTTTGCGCAAGCACCTTGCCCTGTCTCATTTTGCCGATTGGTTTCCGTTCTCCCCTTATTTGACCTAGCCACGCCAACGTAAACTGTCTTTATTCGGCACTATCCCCTGGGTTGAAACATCATTTAATCAATTCAGGTTTACTCCGATCGCGATAACTGGATTGAAGACCCCTCGTCGATGGACCGAAAAATTCTAAGTTCGGTTTATTAGGAACCTCATTCTTAAAATCCACCGACCAGCGAGGCATGAGATGCTACCTCCGAAGACGGACCCCAGATGGAAAAAGATCGCGATGGATCCCACGGCTGTTGCGATGACAGCACTACCTTCTCGAATGCTTATGATGCGGATCAAACAGATTAATCCTGGAAATGATCCCAAGAAGCTCGAAGAGGCGATCGGTATCGCGTACGAGTTTTTCCAGAAAAACCAAAACATTGTCGCCCAAGACATCAAACTGCTTTTCGGCTGAGGAGCGAGGTCAATATGAAGTCCATGCAGAACGTAACTGAAGTTTCCGCTTTGATCCGCCAGGGTAAAAAGCTCGTACTTGCCGGCGATGAGGCTTTACTGGCGCAGCTTCCAACGGGTAATTGGATTGGCGGTACGATCCCCTACTTCATGAGTGAAGACGGCGGAGTTCTCACGCACGATCAGATTCAAGTGATCGAGCTTCCGCCCGAAGTCACCGAGGCCGATGTAAAATTCTACTCGAGCCGGGAGCTCGAGAAGATTCCAACGGATTACCGCAACAATGGTTTCAGCTGCATTATTATTCCGGCGGGCACCGAAGCTCATTCCAAGTTTGCGCGAGATTGCTCGACTTGGCCCTCGATATTTGATCGCCCTCTGATGGGATGGATTTCCGGCGTCGACCTAAAAGACCTCGGCAAGGTGAAACCAAAAGTTTTCAACGGAAAGACGGGCAAGTCATCGGATGAAGATGCTGTTGTGCTGCATTTGGATCTCATCCCCCGAAAAATGGCGAGCCTCAATATCATCAATCTTTTTAAGCAAGGGCCAGGCGATACAATCACGTTCCCTGAAACCGAGTTCACGATCGGCGACTGTTTCGTAAACGGAGAGAAACGAAATTTCGCCGACTACTTGGCATCGAAGAAGATCAACACTCAACTTCCACTTGTTGCGAATTACATGGGAGCGATGGTGAACGTGAGCTTCCAGGGCGTCGATGCCGGCACGAAAAAGGTTTCTCTCTACGCGCCTGTTTTCCCCGGAGTCGAGTACAAGATCGCCGAACCGATCGGTGATTACGAGAAAGAGTTCAACAAGGAGATTGGGGCGCACGACGTTAAGCCCGCTTACACGTGCAACTGCATCTTAAACTACTTGTACGCAAACCTTGAAGGTAAGAAGACGGCGAACATCGTGGGACCGATCACCTTCGGTGAAATCGCCTACATGCTCCTGAACCAAACGATGGTTTACCTCACGATCGACGACAAGATTAAGCTATAAAGGATTCGCGGAGTTGGATTTGAAAGATCCAGCTCCGCTTCGGTTTCGCATCGCATCCCGCAAAGGTGCCAGGCACCCTTTGGTGACCTTCGCGCCCTCAGGCCTGAGCGGCCAGGTGCTCCTTAAGATGCTGGTGGAGTGCGCGGAATACTTTCTTATCTCGCAAGATTTTTACCATTCCGTAGGCGCCTTCGTGGTTCATGACGATGAACTCCGCGAGGTGGCGAATGTTGACGCCTTTTCTCAAGTGACCTCGAGACTCGGCACGCTTGAGATTCTTCTCGATTCCGGAGATCCAAATCTCCAGAACGTCGCGGAGCTTATCGCGAAAGACCGGATCAACAGACGACATCTCCTGAATCAGGTTATTGAGCGGACATCCCAGCGACAAATGTTCTTCAGGACTCGCATCGATGATCTTTTTTAAATTGATCGTGATTCCCTCGAGCGGATTTTCGTATTCATCAAGAGGCGCGATCCAGCGATCGATCGTCATCTTGCGCAAGGTCTCATCAACGATCGCGTAACCGAGCGCTTCCTTCGTCGGGAAGTGATGAAAGAAAGCCCCCTTCGTCAAATCCGTTTTCTCGAGAATGTCGTTGATGCTGACGCCTTGAAAGCCATTTCTAAAAATCTCGTGGAAGGCAACGTCAAGAATCTGCGCACGTGTCGCTTGCGGATTGCGAACTTTTGTTTTCGCATTCGCCTTGCCCAAAGGCCGTTTCGCATTTTTCAGATTCCGATGGCTAGGGAGGGATGTCTTACTCATTTTATCCATTCGAGAGCGCGTCGTCTCTCGTGCATAAGCCAGCTTTGTTTAAGGTCCAGATTTACAGATCCTCAGCGCTTTAGAATGAGAAATCATACCAGCTGGTATTTACAACATACCACGGGGTATGTGAACCTTCAAGAAGCCCACCCAGACACCGGAGCCACCATGATCCTCAAGCTGCTCGTGCTCTTTGCCATCATCGTGATTCTCTTTGGTTTCTACGCAGCGTATTTGCCGGCGGCCTTTCGAGTCGAGAGGAGCGTGACGATCAATGCATCGAAAGATTTGATCTTCCCCCACTTCAATAATTTGCAGAAGCTCGACGTCTGGAACCCCTTCTCGAAGTCGGATCCCCACATGAAGATGGCTTTCGCAGGCCCGACCGAAGGAGTAGGCGCAAAAGCCACCTGGGAAGGTAATGCACAAGCCGGTGCCGGCGCGATGGAAATCACTGAAAGTGTTCCGAACGAGTTTGTAAAAATGCGTCTGGATTTTCGTAAACCCTTTGAAGGCACGAACTACACTCAGTACTCTCTAAGTTCGCAAGGCGATCAAACGACCGCAACGTGGATAATGGAAGGAAAGATGGCGTTCATTCCCCGAGCGATCAGCATCTTCTTCAGCATGGACAAGATGATGGGAAGAATGTTCGAACAGGGTCTTGCGCAAGTGAAAACGCTCTCCGAAGCCGAAGCAAAACGATAAGATCCTCCGAAAACACGCGGATCTTTTAAAAGCACCCCGACCAAGACCGACGAAGCAGGAACAACTCAATGAAGATCCGCGAAAAGTTCGCTGTCCTCCGCCGCGCCCTCAAAGGAGAAGAACACGACTATACGGAGGGAAACCTTTCGGAAGCCGTAATCCTCCTCTCCATCCCCATGATCCTCGAGCTTGGCCTTGAGAGCGTCTTCGCCGTGGTCGATATGTTTTTTGTCAGTCGCCTTGGCCAAAACGCCATCGTGACCGTGGGTCTTACGGAATCCGTCGTGACCATCATCTACTCGCTCGGCATCGGCATCTCAACGGGCGCTACGGCGATTGTTGCGCGCAGAATCGGCGAGAAGAATCCCGAAGCAGCAGCACACGCGGGAGCTCAGGCGCTAGTCCTTGCCGCCATTGCTTCCATCATTCTAAGCATCGTCGGCGTCATCTTCGCCGGAGACATTCTTCGTTTGATGGGCGCCAGCGCAGGTGTCATTGAAGAAGGAACAAAATTCGCGCAGATCATGATTGGCGGGAACCTTGTTATTCTCCTTCTCTTCTTAATCAACGGAATTTTCCGCGGAGCCGGTGATGCTGCGATCGCGATGAAGAGCCTGTGGCTTGCTAGCATCGCGAACATCATTTTCTGCCCGATCTTCATCCACTTTTTCGGACTCACCGGCGCTGCGATTGCAACCGTGCTGGGAAGAGCAACGGGTGTCGCGTATCAATGTCGCCATCTTTTCAAAGGCGACGGTGTGCTGGAATTCCGCGCCTCGCATTTTGCACTCGATCTTCCGGTCATCAAAACGGTCGCGCAAATTGCGTGGCCAGCGTCGTTTCAATTCTTAATCGGCAGCGGAAGCTGGATCTTCATCACCAAACTCGTGGCGGAGAGTGGCGGAACGGCGGCTTCCGCTGGCTACCAAATCGCGTTCCGAAACTTCGTCTTCTTCATTCTGCCCGCCTGGGGCTTGAGCAACGCCGCCGCTACTCTTGTTGGACAAAACCTCGGCGCAAAGAAGTTCGATCGTGCGGAAGAAGCCGTCTACATCACCGCAAAATACAGCGCGGTCCTCATGGCGATCGTGACGGTGTTCTTCTTCCTCTTCTCGGCTCCGATCGTGAGAATTTTCACGCAAGATCCCGAAGTCATCGCTCATGGAGTCCGCGCACTGCAGATCATCGCTTCAGGCTACGTATTCTACGGGCTCGCGATGGTTATGACTCAGGCACTTAACGGCGCGGGCGACACGAAGACTCCCACGTGGATCAACTTCGTTTGCTTTTGGATTCTGCAGATGCCGCTCGCCTACGCACTCGTCAAAGGATTCGATGCGAGCGCCATCATCGCGGTTCCTGTTTCGGAAGCGATACTTGCTCTCATGGCTTGGTACTTCTTCCGCCGCGGAGGATGGAAGAAGGTTCAAGTCTGAGTAGTCAGTCCGCTTTCTTAGATTTAACCGGTGGGTGACTCGAATGAGGCGATCTTAAGAATTCAATGTAATCGCGAAGCGTGTGAAAGTCCTCGCGCTTATATCTCGTCGAATGCGAAGGCCGGTCGTCCCCTTCACGAGGATTTGGTGTATTTGAAAGTGCACAGGCTTCACGTTTGCCGGCTCGGCAGACTCCTCGCATGAGGGCGTAGCCGTAGTTTGTGTTTCCGTTCAGGAGAGCTTTAGTTGCCTCGCTCCAGCACTTCGCCGAAATCGTGAGGCAAAGCTCCGGGTCAATCGCGACATCCTTCTTATTCCAAAATGAGTTCACGTCATGTTCACGAAGCGATGGATCACTCATTTTAAACTCCGAGACTTGTCCGCTTGATGTATCCCAAATCCGCTTCGTCTCAGGGAGGTAGAACCATCGACCGTCTAAGGAAAGACCAGCTGATCGTAAATCCCCTTCTTTTACGCAGAAGTAAGAACAGAACTTCGTCAGCTTTCCGGAAACAAGATCTGCATGGATGAGATCGTTGACATCATTCATGAGTCCAACAGCGTATCGACCATCTTGACTAAAAACCGCCGACCGCAGACCGAGGTCCGAAGGAGATTTCGCAATCTCGGGTTTAAAGAACCGCGCATTCTTCGGATAGCCATAGGCGCTGTGTTCTATTTGAAGCTTTTGGAGACCTTCATCCCAAACGTACCAAGAGGGTGTTGGATTTCCTTCTGTCGTGGCCGTGAATGCAATCAGCTGGCCTCCGGGAGAGGACTGCAAACTATCAGGGTCAGCTGTCGAGAGGACCTTTTGATAATCAACTTTTTGAGCCTTACGATCCCAAATCACAAAACGCGGTGGCGTCTCGCCAACTAGGCCTGCAAATTTCTCTGCGGAAAGTCCAACAGGCGTTACGCTTAGAAGTCCTGGTTGAAACCAACGACTGACAATTCGCTTCTCCTCAAGATCCCAAAGATCCGCAGAGACAAATTTATCGCCGTCACCCCACCCGTCGTCGCGAACAAAGAGCAGGAATCGGTCCGCCCAGACATGCGGCGGCCCCGCAAACTTTGCATTATATCCAGCTTCAAAAGATGCAAATAGAAGCTCTGACTTCGGCATTTCAAGTACAGCGAGCGCGTGGTTCAAGCTCACTACAATTTTAGTCTGCGAGTCCTTCCCTTTAGAGGCCTGTGAATTCGATTCTTTTTGCGCGGGCGGAACGGCGACCTCAATGACATTAGCCACCTCGCGCGACTTATAAGTCTTCATCACCCAAAGAAAAATGTTCGTCGTAACGAGCGCCAAGCAGGCAGCGCCGACCAAGAAATTTTTTACGACGCCTTTTCTCACCTTCGCGATGAGTTCGTCTTCCTTAACGTCGGAAACGAAATGCTCCGTAAGCGAGCTGATCTCGACGACCCCGTACCTATAAATCTGGTGATCTGAAGCCAGTTTTTTAGTTCCTCGGTAAAATTCTTCCGCGAGTGCTGTCGTGTAGCGGGCGAGATCGGAGGTTTGCGAAAATCTGAGTGCTGAGCCTTCCACGGAGCTTCCAAAAAGTTCGTAGTGGAAACTGCAGAGAGCCGCATCGCTGATGAGTGCTGGCGTTTCACCTTTGAAAAGGCCCCGAACGTAAACGGGATGGCCAACTAAGAACGAGTGCTCGACGACCCTGAACTTCTTCGGATTTTGTTCGAGGGCCGGCAGCTTATCTTTTATCACTTCATTTCGAATCAATTCGCGCTGTTGGGAATCAAGTTCCTCCCACATGAGAGTTTTTTGATTCTTCGGCTGCGACCTTAAGAATACGGAGTGCGCCATAACGTAGGCGGCGCCGCCTTTGTCGACGACGAAAAAAGGTAACCACTGCTCATCTTTCACCTTTTCTACCCAGGTCGTTCCTCCATTTTTCGTCTCGGTAGATTCTTCGACTCGAAGAATTCGGAAGATGGCCGGACCGCCGCGGAGAGTTTCGAATGGTTTTACAAGCGGCCACGCGAACCCCTCGAGTTCGACCCCGCCCACGGCAGCGGCCGATGTCGTGGACCGCTCGGTATCCCCCACGAGGCGAGCGCGGCGGAAACTGAGATAAGCACGAACCACTTTGTAAGTACCGACGACGAAGAGAAAAATTCCGATCGTCCAGCTCTCAAATAGCACAACCTGCTCCGAGGATTTTGGGGGTAACCTTATGATAGATGATTTCTGGAGGCTTCACACATGTATCATGCGTTTCTGTTTATCCTCGCGCTCGCCACGTCTCACCTCTTTTTGCCTGCGCACGCTACACCTCCGCTTCCACCCAAGACGAAGGACGTGCCCATTGAAGAAGCGATCCGAGATTTTAAAGCCGCGGCAAATTCAGAGAATCTCCACGAGGAATACACGTTGCTCTTGCTAGAGCTACAGAAGGTGTTCGAAGTCCGCCGACAAGTCGCGGTTGAAATCGACAATCCAAAGAGTCTGTTTTCAGGGAATTCGGGGTTAATCTCGAACCTACAAAGCAAGATTATATCGTTTGGAGTTCGCTCGCTTCCGCTCCCTCTCAAAAGCCAGATCGATGCTTTCCTCCCTAGAATCGAAAATACGTTCGAAAAGATCCGAAAGAAGGACGAGACGGAAAATTCCCTTGGGGAATTCGCAGGTGAGGAAAAAGACCTTCGAACGATCCTCTCTTGGATCTACTTTCATCGAGGCGAGTGCGGAAAAGTGAAAAGCTACTACCTCTCGCAATGGGAGAAGCTGATGCTCGCGCAGGGTTCAGAAGACTCTTTCAGTAGAACTTCACAAAAACTCGTTTGGCTTGAAGAGAGTGATGTCCGAACTATCTTGAAGAGATGTCTCTCACCCTCTGAGTACGCAACTCTCATGAAGCAGTACCATCAAGAGAACTAAACATCTGAAGCTGAACTCTTGCTCACGCGATGTTGCCTGCATAGATCGAAGCAAGTTAAACCAAATGCATGCCGGAACTAGCCGAAGTTGAAACCGTCCGCAGGCAAATCGTAAAGCGTTTAAAAAAACGCAAAATCAAAGAGGTCATCGCGGATGAATCCGACCGATACCTCTTCGCTTTCGCGGCGGTCTCGGAGTTTCGCGAAGCGCTTGAAGGCGCCACGATTCTTGATGCGCACCGAAAAGGAAAATACTTTTGGCTGGAGCTTGATCGCAAGCCGTGGCCGATCTTCCATCTCGGGATGAGCGGCAACATCGCTATCCTTGATCCCAAGGCGAAGAAACTCGGGCACGAACGCATTTGGGGTGGCGCGAAGATGTGGAGTGAACGCGATCGAGACCTCAAGGATCGACTCACCTTTTGTCATCTCTTGATGGAATTCGAGAAGGGATACGAGTTTGCGTTTCTCGATCCACGAAGATTCGGACGCGTTTGGCTCAGCGATGACCCATGGACACATCCTCGCATCGCGCAGCTCGGTTTTGATCCTTTACTTGATTTCCCTTCAGCGAAGGTACTCGGTGAGAAGTTAAGCCGTCGGAAGAAAGCAATCAAAGCCGTCTTGCTTGATCAAGCTTTGTTCGCCGGAATCGGCAATTGGCTCGCGGACGAAATCCTCTTTCACGCGCGTCTTTCACCACATCATCTCTCCTCGTCGTTAAACGAGAAACAAGTTGCGGAACTTCGGCGCAAGATTCTCGCTGTTGTGAATAAAGCCGTGGATGTTGATGCGGACTACGAACGCTTCCCCAAGGGGTGGCTCTTCCATGAGCGGTGGGGAAAGAACGAGAAAGCAAAAACCCATCGTGGGCAAAAGATCATCCATGAGGAAATTGGCGGTCGAACGACCGCCTGGGTACCGGGCTGGCAGGTTTAAATTGGTGTGACCAATAGGACCACTAGCGCGAGTCATGAACGAAACTGCATCCCTCGGAAGAGGAGCGAAGAGTAAGATGATGCGCGAAACGATCGTGGATTGCTCACACCAAACAAGAGAAAGGGTCACCTATGATTAAACTAACATTTGCTGTCCTAGCTTTAACGCTCGCCGTATCGACACCAGCTTCAGCCGATGAACTGCAGCCCGTGGAGCGAGTCGATCTCGCGCGCTATGCAGGTGCCTGGTACGAGATCGCTAGTAAACCCACGTTCTTCCAAAAAGGCTGCGTGTGCACACGACAGGTCCTCACAGCGCGCGCAGACGGACAACTTGACGTCTACAACTCCTGCAACAAGAAAACTCCGCAAGGTAAGTTGCGCGATATTCGCGGCACGGCTGAAAATGTAGATCCGTCTTCCAACGCGAAGTTCAAAGTTGATTTCGGATTTCCGTGGAAAGGTGACTACTGGATCATCGGCCTTGCCGAGGACTACTCTTGGGCCGTGGTGAGCGATCCAGGCAACACGACTCTTTATATCCTCTCGAAAACGCCTACGCTCAGCCAGGCAGCTTATGATCAAGCCGTGGCTTCCGCAGCGAAGCAGAAAGACACCAGCGTGTTAGCAAAAACCCGTCAGGCAGATTGCACTTACCCCTAACTCTTACCTAAACAGAAGCACGCAGCGCTTGGGCCCAAAGACTGAATTAGAGACCAGCAAAACCAGTTGGCTCGTGGGCCCTTCGCATTTTGAGACTCTAAAGCTATTCTTCTTTACACCCGATGAGCCACTACATACCATATGGTATGTAGTACATACCGATTGGTATTTAAGACCAACCGCGAGACTATCGAGAAGGAGAGAATGATGGCGCAACTTGGGACTTGTCTTTGGTTTGACCAGCAAGGCGACGACGCAGCGAAGTTTTATACGAATTTGTTCCCTAGTTCACGCATCACTCGTTCCGGAAAATACGGAAGTCAGACGGCGCCAGTCATCGGCCGTACGCCTGGTACGACGATGGCGGTGGAATTCAATATCGCTAACGCAATCGTTATGGCTCTCAACGGCGGCCCGATTTTCAAGGCTACACCCGGTCTCTCGTTCTTTGTCACCTGCACCGATGAAGCCGAAATCAACTCGCTTTGGAAATCACTTTCCGAAGGCGGCACGGTTCGGATGAGATTAGACAAATATCCGTGGGCCGATCGCTACGGCTGGACGAGCGATCGATTCGGCGTCGAGTGGCAATTGATCCTCACGCCAAATTCGACCGGTGAGAAGATTGCTTCATCCTTCTTGTTTGTCGATGAGCTTTTCGGTCGCGGTGAAGAGGCCATCAAACACTACATGTCGATCTTTCCGAACTCAAAGATCCAGGCCATCAGTCACGATGAGAAAACAAAAACCGTCATGCACGGAGCATTCACGCTCAATGGCCAAGACTTTAAGTTGATGGAAGGCCCCGGCACCCATAGCTGGAAGTTCAACGAAGCCACGTCTATTGTCGTGTTCTGCGATACTCAAGATGAGATCGACTACTATTGGTCAAAGCTGCTGGCGGGCGGATCCGAATCCCAGTGCGGATGGCTTAAAGATAAATACGGCGTATCTTGGCAGATCGTACCTAGTTTCATGGGTGCTCTGATGGCGGACGAGAAGAACGTCGATAAAATCATGCAAGTCGTCTTCCCGATGAAGAAGATCGACATGAAAAAGATTCTTCAGGCCGTTGGCTAAGCCCCCCGCAGCTCTCAAAGAGCCGCAACGTAACGCCGAACCAGCACTTCGGCGTTTTCTTTTCGCGTGAGAGTTCCGGAATACTCTTCACGGAGTTCGCGGTAAGTCTCGACGGTTTTCTCAAGCGCCCTTTTGAGATCTTTCGTCGAGGTCGAAGACGCGTGTGTTTTTAGAAGTTGTTCGGCGCGATGTGGAAGATCGCGCTCCAAGAATCGATACGCTCGGTTCTTCTTTCCTTCGGCTGCCCGAACCATGGGCGCCAAGCTCATCGAACGAATCCAAGATAAAGCATCAAGAGCTTCGAGAGTCTCTCCCGTTTGATCTTCGTCGCCGCGTAGTGGATCCAAACCCAAAAGCGATCTTCAATCCACTGAACTTGCGGATCCGGATACTCGCGAGGATTTGCTCGAACTTGTTCGGTGAGAAGGCTTTCGCGCTCCCACAACACAAGCGGATCCTCCACTCGCTGATCGGCGAACGCCGGTAAGGTGATGAATTTGAAGTCGACGTGAAGTAAGGCTTCTTCAAAGAGCACGATCACGAGCCGAGGCTCACCTACGTGCTCACCCGTAAATTGGCTCGCGATCGATCCGAACTGCGCGGTAAAAGCAAATCGTTCGCGCATGATTTCGTCGAAGTATTTCTCTTCGACAACGATCTGCAGATCCAGATCCGACTGCTCATCAGCTTGACCTGTTGCGATTGAACCTGAGATCGCGACCCCAAGAAGACGCGGATCGCGCTTTGTAACGGCCTCAAGATTCTCGAGAAATTTCTGATGAGCCGCTGGCGCTTTCTTCAGAATCACTTCCACGAGAGTCTTCTCCTTTAGTGACCCGAAGCGCCTGCAGCGCCGATCCCAGTTTCTGAGCGAACGGATTGCGCGAGATATCCAGCGCGGTCACTTGCGGCTTGCTCACTTCGATCCGTAATCGAAACGAGCCAGATCATGAAAAACGCAAGCGGCATAGAAAACAGCGCAGGTGATGTATACGGGAACGGCGCACTCCCCGCTGGATTACCAAACGTAGCCTCCCAAACCGTCGGCGAGAGAATCGTGAGCCCCGTCGCTGCGATCAGACCGGCCCAACCGCCAACAAACATGCCTCGTGTTGTGCAGTTTTTCCAGAGAACGGATAGGAACAGAACGGGAAAGTTCGCCGAAGCCGCAACGGCGAACGCGAGCGACACCATGAAAGCGATGTTCTGCTTTTCGAAAACGATCCCCAGCAAAACCGCAATGATCCCCAGGACGATCGTCGTCGCGCGAGAGACCCGCAACTCCGCTTTAGAATCTGCATGACCTTTGCGAATCACCGTCGCGTAAAGATCGTGCGAGACTGCAGAGGCCCCCGACAATGTAAGTCCAGCAACGACAGCCAGAATCGTCGCGAATGCAACCGACGAAATGAAACCTAAGAAGACGTTTCCACCAACGGCATTAGCGAGGTGAACGGCTGCCATATTGCTCCCGCCGATCAAGACTCCCTTGGCGTCAACAAACTGCGGGTTGTTCGAAACCAAAACGATCGCACCAAAACCGATGATGAACGTGAGGATGTAGAAGTAACCAATCCATGTCGTAGCCCAGAAAACGGATTTGCGAGCTTCCTTCGCGTCAGGCACGGTGAAGAATCGCATAAGTATGTGCGGTAAGCCCGCAGTTCCGAACATGAGCGCGAGACCAAACGAGAAAGTCGATATCGGATCTTTGACGAAATTCCCTGGAGCCATGATCGACTGGCCGTTGGCTCCGCCCTCGCTCTTCACCCTCACTGAATCGGCAAAGAGAGCTTCAAGAGAGAATCCGTATTTGAGTAAAACCATGAAGGCCATAAATGTTGCGCCCGAGAGCAGCAGACATGCTTTGATGATCTGCACCAACGTCGTCGCCGTCATTCCACCGAAAAGAACATAGATCATCATCAAGATGCCGACGATCACGACGGCTACCCAATACTCAAGACCGAAGAGGAGTTTGATCAGCTGACCGGCCCCCACCATCTGCGCAATGAGGTAAAACAAGACGACAACTAAAGTTCCACCAGCCGCGAACCCCCGAATAGGCGCCTGCTTGAAACGGTAAGAAGCAACGTCTGCAAAAGTGAACTTTCCTAGGTTCCGCAATCGTTCGGCCATGAGGAACGTCAGAAACGGCCAACCGACGAGAAATCCAATCGAGTAGATGAGTCCGTCAAAACCACTCGCCATAACGGCTGCGGAAATTCCGAGAAACGAAGCGGCCGACATAAAATCGCCAGCGATCGCGAGACCGTTTTGAAATCCAGTGATGCCCCCACCCGCCGTATAAAAATCTGCAGCCGAGCGCGTGCGCGCCGCGGCCCACTTCGTAATCCACAAAGTAGCCGCAACAAAAACACCGAACATGATGATGGCGGTCCAATTGGTGGCTTGTTTCTCGAGTTGCCCGAGATCACCTGCCGCCATCGCCCGCGAGCCCAATAAAAAGAGGATTGCTACGGAGTTTTTCATTTCTGATGCTCCTTTACGATCTCAGCGGTCATTGCGTCGAACTCCGAGTTAGCACGGCGAACGTAGAATCCGGTGATTAGGACCGTGAACACGATCAAGCCAATGCCGACGGGGATACTCCAGGTGGTGACGCCGCTGCCGATGGGTTGCGCAAGCACTTCTTTCTTGAAAGCGACGAGGAAGAGGAAGCTGACATAGGCAAAGACCATCAATGCCGTTAACGTCCACGCAAAGCGCGAACGTGTCCGCACCAGAGTTTTGTACTTTTCATCATTTATGATGCGAGTAACGAGTTCATCAGATGTGGCTTTCACGGCGACTCCTTCCGCTATCAAGCGTGGGATAACCGCTCCATTCTTCAAACGGAATCGTTGAGTCGCAAGCGTTATCTTCTAAAAGGATGAAGGAGAAATTCGCTCTAAACTATTTCGAGCTAGGGGTCCGCTCATTCTTGTCGCAATAGCCACCTAATTCGCAATATCGATAACGGTAGTATCGCTTGTTTTCTTCCGAGAGCTGATAGTCATCGGCCCTATCGAAAAGCGTGCCGCAATCGTCTTTGCTCCCGCGAACGCACGTATCATGTAGACGCTCAATATAAGCCTGACTTCCGAAGTCTTGCTTCTTCTTCGCATTCGTAAAGATATACCGCACGTCCTCAAGTGCTCCGATCGTATTCGAAGGCGAGCAGCCCGCACCAGGACCGAAAATGAGCGTGGCTCCCATCGACAGGGAGACCAAGCCCACTCCCAGAAAGGCTTTGCTCTTAAATTTCAAATCGCCGACGAGATGACGCTCGTGCTGGTTTGCTATGAAGAGTTTGTGTTCAATCGTAGAAGTCACCTGACCGCAGACTTGAAGAGACTCTTCGTTCGTACCTGGATTTTTTCGAGAGAGCATCGCAGCTTCGGTGTAGCCAGCTTGCTCTTCCTCTTTCGATACTTTTCCGTCGTTGTTCTTATCGAGGATACGGGTGACGTCTTTAAGCCCCCCGGCTCCTGTGTTGAACACTTTGCTCCGAAAGCTCTGCAAACCCGCATCGATCACGATGAGGTCATCACTTGCTGCGGTGGAGAACGATCCCGCTACATAGAGCGGGGATCCAACTAGGAGAGATTTTTCGACGACACGAAACTTACCGCCGAATGTGATGCCCAAGATTTTGAGAGGATTGCTATAGCCTTTTACTTTGTCGCCGACGAGAAGCTCAACGCTTTTTTTCTCCTTGTCACTCAGAGAAGTGTAGAGGCGTGCCTCACTACTCCCGATCTCAAATTCACCCATGATTGGATGAACCATCGCCAAACCGCTCACATCGACGACGTAGAAAGGATGAATGTGGTTGTAGCTGAATTCGGTTCGCCAGGTCTTTCGCTTGTTCTTACCGGAACCGGTTTCGACTTCTTTCTGAAGAGCGAACTCATAGTAGATGGCTTCTTGGTCCCGCAACGTTCTGAAGGTATCAGCCTTGGGCCAAGCGAAACCTTCAAATTCGGAATAACCCTGAGCCGCGGTCGCGATTTTTGAGCGAGGTGTATCTTCAACAAGACGAGCCCGCTTGCCTCGGCGGTAACCCTCATAACATCCGTATATTCCCGCGCAGGTCAGGAATATTACGACCTCAGCGGGCGGCATTAAGCACCTTGGCCGAACTTAGGTAAATTCATCTTCAGGCTCGGCGCCACTTTCTCCGCTTCGCTGACTTGGTAAAGAGATTGCGCCTGATAATTGAGAATGCGTGCAGCAAAGACGTCAGGAAACTGCTCAATACGTGTGTTGAAGTTCGTAACGGCTTCGTTGTAGGACTCGCGACGATCCGCAATCATGCCCTCGAGTTGAGAGACACGCGACTGGAGCTGGAGGAATTGCTGGTTAGCCTTCAACTCAGGGTACGCCTCGCCGATCGCGAAGATCCCTTTGAGTGCCATGCTCATCTCGTTCGAAGCCTGAATCTTTTCGTCGACCGTTTTTGATTGTCCGTAGTGGGATCTTGCTTCCGCGATCTTTTGGATCAAGCCCGCTTCGTAGTTCGCGTACTGTTCGATGACTTGAATGAGCTGCGGAATCTCGTCAAAACGTTGTTTGAGGATGACGTCGATGTTCGCCCAAGCGCGTTGCACCTGATTCTTCAAACGGACGAGGCCGTTGTAGATCCCGATGCCCATGACGATCAATCCGGCCAAGATAAAAAGAACGAAAGTCATGGTGAAAACAGAAAGCATAGGTGTCTCCTCTATGCTTTCTTCTCGGCATTTCGCGGATTTGAATTAAACAGATCGAGTTCAGTCGAACTTAGGACCTTGAGGTTTCGTCTCAGATGAAGACGTTTTTCCCCGACCCGCCAGCAACGAAATACCACTCAGAGCGAAACCGAGAATCACCACCACGGCTAGCGCTCGACCTCCGTAGTCAAACGCTTGGCTTTGGTCGACCCAGCCCACCGCATACAGAATGGCAAAGATCGCGATGACGACAACAGCGAGGATGAGAGTCGCGCGAAAAAGCTTCATGTTGTTTACTTTCGAAAGAGCGATTTGATTGTCGAAGCATAAGGCTCAGCAAAGAAAGAGAGGTAGATCATGAGCCCACCCATGATGAGCGCGAGCGGTACTCCGCTCGGTGCAAGAAAAGCGTGTACGAGAAAGATGTTGAGCATCACCGGGGCGAGCACAACGAGGGCCAAAGGCACGAAGTAACCTGAAAGAAGCATCAGGCCGCAAACCGCTTCGGTCGCTTTTACCAGCGGAAAGAAGTATCCCGCCGCCATCATGCCAGCATTGAACGCCTGAAGCTTCTCGGGAAGATCCGGTGGCGTCGGAACTAAGTTGAGGAGACCGACCAAGCCGCTGGCGAAGAAGACGAATCCAAGAAGCAGACGAGCTGCGATGCGGATCTTGTTTTTCATTTGCTGGGTTCCTAACCTTGTTCCGAGGCTAAGCTAGGCGCTACCTCGTTCGTTTTGTCTTGAACTCAGTCTAAACAGAAAAAGTGAATTCGCAAACTTGAGGGTGGCTGGCTGGTCCTACGTCGCGCGTCTTGTGATTCGTAAACTCAACAAATTGATTTCGCCAGACGAGGTGATTCTTGATACATCCGAGGGGTAGGAGGCAGCGATGCCAAGTCGGGACCAAGCCAGGACAAAAATCTTCGTCGATGGAAACTGCATCGTCTGCGATCTCGAAGTTTCGCACTACAAACGAATGGCGCCAACTCTCTTTGAGATTGTCGACATCTCTCACCCTGATTTTGATCCTGCTTCTTACGGCCTGACTCGCGAGGCGGTGAACCTACACCTTCACGTGATGACTCCGAATGGAAAGGTTGAAGAAGGTGTCGATGCGTTTGCGCATATCTGGAGCCGCATTCCGAGATATCACTTTGCAAATCGATTGATTCGGCTGCCTATTGTCTCTCAGCTAGCGAAATCTGGATACGCCGTTTTTGTTGTGATTCGACCGTACTTACCGAAGAAGAAGCGCTAGAGCTGCTCTTCCGATTGCGGCTCAAGGTCTTCAGCCCCCGGATGACTTTTGAAAACCTTCAAAAGGTAGAAGAGGCTGGGAAAGATAAAGATGCTTCCGACCAAGAGAGCGATTGCGAGCTGAAGAAGCGTCGCTTTGGGTGCAGCTGCTTGGTAAAAGGTGATCTCAGCTCCTTTCGCCACGAAAATTCGAGGCGCGTGCACGAAGTACCATCCCAACAGAATCAGTGTCACTTGCCCAGCCGCAAGAATTCGCGCGAGATAAACGTGATGGCGACTCGAAGCCAGCCAAAGAGCCAAGAAGAGAGTTGTCGCGCCAGCCAAGCAGGCAAGCGATAGCGGACTCGCCACAAAATCTTCAACGAGCCCTACGCCGTCCAGCCAAGACGTAAAGAAAACTGCAGCACCTAAAACGACGACAAGGCAGTTGAAAATGAAGGCCCGTCTCGAAAAAAAGCGCATGAGCTCCTTATCCGTCGACTCTCCCACGAGATAGAGGCTAGCCAAGTAAGCAAACGTAGCAGACACGAAAAGACCCATCGTGAAAGGGAAGAGGCCCCACCAAGGTGCAACGTAAGCTTCATGAAAATCGCGACTATCGATAACCATCTGACCACGAAACAAACTTGCCGCGATTACGCCAAGCCAAATGCTCGTCCACAAACTCGAGAAACAAAAGAGTGCGGTGTAGATTCTCTGCGATCGATCGTCTTTTACCGCATCGTAATGACGAAACGTGAAGACAGCTCCCCGCACGACGATTCCCACAAGAAGTGCAACGACTGGCAGATGAAGCGAAGTCATCAAAACTTGAAACGCGAGGGGAAATCCCATGAACAAGATCACGACGAGAATGATCAGCCACATGTGGTTGGCTTCCCAGACAGGACCCATCGCGACGTTGATCAATTTTTTCTGCCGCTCTCGATATTCTCCCGAAGGAAGAAGCTCGAGAATGCCCGCCCCGTAATCGGCTCCCCCGAGAACAACGTAGAGAAGAAGTGATGCACCCGTAAATAGAATGAGAAGGTTAACGAGCCAAACTTCACTCATGTGCCCGACCCTTCGACTTGCTGACCTTCGCTTTGAGCGGCATCAATCTGGCGTTTTAAGAGCCACGCCGTGACGAATCCCAACAGTAGGTAAAGCGCTAAGAAGAGGAAAAAGTGATAACGCATTCCGGGGACTGGCGTGACCGCATCTTTGGTTTTCAGAAACCCGTAGATGATCCAAGGCTGGCGCCCTACTTCGGTCACGATCCATCCAGCTTCAACCGCGATGAAACCTAAAGGAATCGTAAGCACAAGAACTTGCAAGTAGCGCCGTGGAAAATGGCCACGCCACCAGAAAAAGAAATAGGCGAGTCCGAGCAGTGCGAGAAGGCTTCCAATGCCGACCATAATTTGGAAAGCAATGTGAACGATCGGAACGTTCGGCCACTCATCGCGAGGAAACTGATCAAGTCCTTTGACTTCCGCATCGAAAGAGTCGAACGCAAGAAAACTCAACGCGCCGGGAATCGCTAAGCCCCATTTCATTTCCTTCGCTTCGACATCAGGATACCCGCCGATGTAAAGAGGTGCTTGGCGTGAAGTGTGGAAGTGACCTTCCATAGCGGCAAGCTTTGCGGGCTGGAGAACGGCAACTCTCTGCGCCGCGAAGTGGCCCACGAGAGGTTGAAGAAGAGAGGCGCTCGCACCGACGACCATCGCAATTTTAAAGGCAGAGAGATTTAATTTCGGGGCGCGACCTTTCAAAAGAAGGTAGGCGTGAATCCCTGCAACCGCGAGTCCCACGGCTTGGAGTGCTGCAACTTGCATATGCGCACTCTGATGCAGCCAAGCGGGATTGAACATAGCGCGAACGGGATCAATATTCGTGGCCTCACCGTTGACCCAGTCAAATCCTTGGGGCGCGTTCATCCAACTGTTAGCCGCGACGACGAAAATCCCGGAGGCGAATCCCGAGATCCCGATCACTAATCCCGTTGCCCAATGAACCCACCGGTTCATCTTCTTCCATCCGTAAAGGAAGAGTCCAATCGCAATGGCTTCGATGAAGAAGGCCGTGCCCTCCCATGAGAAAGGCATGCCGATGATTGGTCCTGCGTACTTCATGAAACCCGGCCACAGAAGCCCGAGCTCAAATGACAAGACTGTTCCCGACACCGCACCCACGGCAAAAAGGATGGCGACGCCTTTCATCCACATCTTCGTCAATCGCAGATGATCGGGATCATTCGTTTTGAGATAGCGGTAATGAGCGATCGACATCAAAAACGGCATCGTCATGCCAATGCACGCAAAGATGATATGGAAACCCAACGAAAACGCCATCGTAGATCGGGCGGCGAGTATGTCATCCATAGTGGCCGAGAGTGTGTCACACTTTGTGAATCAAAGCTGCAACGAGTTTCAATTCCATGGAGATTCTTGATCGCGTCAGGAGCTCAAGACAGCCCCATACGCATCAAGAACGAGAGAATGACGTAGACGAGCGAAATGATGAGAAGCAGTGTTTGCATCCATCGAAGTCCTTGCCTCATCAAAAGCAATCCTAGCGTTCCGACTGCCGTCATCTCGGCCCCCCATCCAAAAAGAGTGATTTCTGTCAGCGGCACATGGCTCAACAATCCGATTGGGACGAAGGCTGAAAAAACAAAGAGGCTGAAGCCCAGAATCCAAGCTGGATGCTTTTTGCGACGAGGATGAACGCCGCCAAAAAGCGCTTCGATAAAGAAAAGCATCGCTTGGAAAAAGAAAATGCATGCAAAGTATTTTGCCGCCCAATTGATCGACAAAAAATGATTGAGATGAAAGCTCCAGCCGATTCCCGCCCAGACAAAGCAAAGCGCGAGGGACGAAATCCTCATTCGAGCGGCAGTTGGCTTTAAAGAGATGAACGTGAGAACAGCGGAAAAGAGGAGACAAGCGATCTGAATCGGCCAGATCGCCTTGTTGTAGTCGGCGACTACACTCTGATAAATCTCACGAGAGAAGAGTAGAAAGTCTGAAATCCGGTAGCTAAGAAGAAAATCAAGCATCGCAACTAAAGTGCACCGTAGGCTCTCGCCATTGCATCGCGTGTGGTTTTGTCGGGAAGTTTTCCGCGTCCTGCTGCCATGTTCTCCCGGAGGTGTTCGGTCTTTGAAGTTGCCGGGATCGCGCAGGTGATCGCCGGGTGCGAGACAATAAATTTGAGAAGAAATTCAGCCCAGGTTTTGCAATCGAAAGCTTCGGCTACCGCGGGCAAGGGCTTCCCTTTTAGGCGGCGTATCAGCGTCCCGCCTTGATAGGGGCGATTTGCAATAACCGCGATCTTCTTCTCAATGGCGAGTGGAAGAATCTTCTGCTCGACCTCTCGATCTTCAATGTTGTAGGTGAGCTGAACGAAATCAATCGGTTGAGACTTCATAATCTTCTCAAGCTCATCGTGGCGTCGGCCGTGAGATGTCGTTACACCTACATAGGCGAGTTCGCCTTTTTCCTTCATCTTGAAGAGTGTTTTGAGGTGGTCCTCCCAAGCATCAAGATTGTGAACTTGAAAGAGATCAAACTTTTTGATTCCCCAAAGCCGTTGGGAATCCGCAATTTGTTCCAAACCTTCTTTCGCCGATGAAGTCCAAACTTTCGTCGCTGAGAAAAGGCTCTTTGGATGATCCAGCTTCGAAAGGGCGTACCCGATGACCTCCTCGGACGAACCGTACATCGGAGATGAATCGACAATGCGACCACCGAGCGATAAAAACTCACGAAGAACCTCGGTGCGTTGATCGCGAAGGCCTTTATTGTTACCAACATTAAAGGTGATCCACGTTCCGAGTCCAATGACCGGAAGTTCGAGACCAGTCGACGGAATTTTTTTAGCCAGCAGAGAAGAGGTCTTAGCTAACTCTTTTTCGCTCGGCTTCTTTTGCGCCGAAGCCCTTTGCAAAGGAAGCCCGGTTGCAAGAGAAGCCAAGATTAACGACTTTAGGAAGTCCCGTCGATCTGCTTGCATCCCATCTCCCCGATCAATGCTTTACGGAGTAGCGAACCCAGAGAACGCCGCCATCTAATCGCTTCACCGACTTCAGCTGAAGTTTCTTCGGAATCATTTTGCCTTTGGCTCCATCCGTTTCGAAGACCGTCGGACCATCCATCGTTCCGTCAGCAACCGGCATCACGATGTGACTGAACTCATCGATGAGCCCCGCTTTTAGGAAGGAGCCGTTGACGTGGCCTCCACCGTCGATGCGTGCTTTCTTGATCCCGAAGAGTTTGCGCAATTTCGTAAGCGCTAACTCGAGATCGATCTCTTTCCTGCCGGCGAAAATGTAAGACACTTGCTTCTCACGTAAGTGATGAAGGTAGGCATCCGAAACTTTCTCGGTCAGAACTTCAATCGCATGTTCTGTGTCCACCATGTTCTTATCCCAGAAGCACTTTCCGCTCGGGTCAATTCCGACCGCGTAAGTCTTGGTCTTGTGCTCACCAACGAAGTCCGTACGCGGAAGCTTCGACACCCGCGTCTGAAGTTTATGTTTTCGTGGGCTACAGAATTCTTGCATCGTGGTGCGCCCGACGATCCAAGCATCGACTTTGATTTTTGAAGCGGGTTTTTCAAAGTACTGAGCAGGATTCTTAAAGCCCCAACGATCGCCGAGGATGCGGCCGTCGACGGAGCTCATGGAATGACAAATGACATAAGGTCTCATCGTGAAAACCTCCTTGCGACTCGAGTTTAGAGATCACAGGGAGGCCGTCAAGACGCACATCAGGGTGACGCCCAAAGAGCTGATTCAGAGCTGAGCTAACTTCGACGCATGCTCGCGAATATCTTTCGGCCAATCTTGCAGGAGCTTTCCAAACTTCTTCGCATCGTTTGCATAAAGCGCACGAAGAGCCTCTTCGTAATTAGGCAAGTCTCCACCCATGACCGTCATGAACTTGTAAGCTGCATCTTGAGCTTGGCGAAGTTCATCCTTAGCCGCATTTTTCTTTTTCGCAGCATCGACGAGCCGCCGGAGGGTGACGGACGCGCCACCCGGCTGACGTGAAAGCCAATCCCAATGATCTGGAAGTAACGTGACTTCTTTGGCAACCACGCCGAGCTTGGGCCGACCTGGTCCCGTCTTCTTTTCAATCTCAGCTTCAGCGTCGGGAGATCGAAGTGCTTCGAGCCTTTTAACGACTGCGTCTTTCGTTCCGCGAAGGTCCAACTCCACTTGCTGACTCGTGCGATCGTCGAAAACGAGAATCGAAGCCTTTGCATCTTTCGCGAGATGATCTTTGATCTTGAGAGCCACATCGATCATCGTGCCGCTTGCAATCTTCTTTGTTCCGGCAAACGCCGTGCACTTGCTATCGGGGTTATAATTCATAGCTAAACTCCTGAATCAGTGGCTCGTGCTGCCGTCCGCTTGCGTTGCGCGAGGTGCTTCCGGAATCGATCGGTGAATTCTCCACATCATGAAAAGCGTAACGAAAGCCGTCCCCAACACCACGTAGCCAACAATTTCAAATCGATGCAACTCCCCGCCTGGACCCACGATAACGATCAATCCCGCAAGAACCGATGCAAAGCCGCCCGCGATTTGCTGAAGCGAAGAGCTCACCGACATGAAGGCCCCACGATTTGCGGGCGTTGGAATCGCCGACATGAGTGTCTGTGAGGGAATCATGCGCGAGAATACGCCCACGAACATCACAACGTTGATCAAGATGACACCCAGAAGCGGTGTCACACCCATATGCGTATACGTAAACACGGTGACGATACTGACAAGGGTCCCCACGGTAAAGGTTCGGAAACTTCCAAACTTATCGCAAGCTCGCCCTACTAAAGGACCAATGGCGATCGAAGCAAGGCCGGTGATCAGGTAGATGAGCGGAAGCTTATCCACATTGATCCCCAAGTTATGCACAGTGAACACATTCCCGAACGGCATCAACATGAAGCCACCGATCGATAAAAGTGCTGTCGCCGAGAAGGCTAAAACGTGCCGTGGAATCGAAACGGTTGCGAGCAGATGTCGGAACGGACTTTTCTCGGCCTTTATTTTCAAGTGCTCATCGACCGGCCTCAGGCGCGTGAAAATGACGACCCCAACGATGACGCTAACAATGACGATCATTATGAATGGCGCGTGCCAACCCATTAAGTTCGTTATGAACAACCCCGCCGGCAAGCCAAGAATTTGGCTCGCGGCAAAGGCTGTCTGCATAAAACCCATCACGCGACCGCGCTGTTCGAGGGGAAACAAATCCGTTACGATGGCAAACACGATGGCGCCGATCACGCCTCCGAAGAGCCCAGTCACGATCCTTGCGGCTACGAGCATCTCGTATGTGTTTGCAAGACCGCAGAAAAGCGTACCGAGCACAAACCCAATGTAAAAGAACATGAGAAGCTTTTTGCGATCGTATCGATCCGCAAATCCGGCCGCGAGAATTCCCGCAATACCTGCACTGAACGCGTAAGCGGAAACGACGATTCCAAATTGTGCCGCCGTCATGTTCAAAGCCGGCATCATCATCGGCCCGAGCGGCGATACGATCATAAAGTCGAGGATGATCGTGAACTGCAGGAACGCAAGAACCGCGATGACGAACTTTTGGTAACCCGTAAAGGGCAAGGGGGTGCGAGTGGATTCTTTCATTTGGATCCGCCTTTTGAGGTTTCAAGAACCGGCAAGCGACAGATCCATTATTACCCGGGTAAAATAGAAAATCAATATCATCCGGGTAATATTTCGCGCGCGACTCGAATCGCGATTCAAATCACGAGGTTACTCGCTGAGAAGGACGAACTTCCCGTCTTTCACCACACTTAAGTAAGCTCGTTTTAAGCCTTGGTGATCCGTCGAGCTAAAGGACATGCGCATCCCAGCGAGGCTTGTCTCACCCATGGACTCAAACCCTGCGATGAACGATTCCCGAGTGAGATTTTTCCCGGCTCTCTTTAAGGCTTCAACCATCGCGAGGGCGCTTAGGTAGCCCTCGACGTTGACGGTTTCCTTTTCACCAACGGCTGCAGCATCGGCCTGCATTTGACGAATGATTTCGAACTTCGTCTCAACCGGCGGAAAAGCATTTGAGACCAAAGTCCCTTCAGCCGCGGCACCAGCTTCCTGTAAGAAACCCGCGGTCGCAAGTGAGGTCGGTCCGCCAAAAGCCCATTCCATTTTGTCCGCTTTGGCTTTTTTCACGAATTCCGCGGCGGGCTTGAAGACCAAGCCCATGATGACGGCTTGGGGCTTTCCTTTTTTAATCGTTTCGTAAGCGGCATCGATCGGTAAGTTGGTCGAACGTGTCCAACCGGCGGAAGACTTGATTGAGAGTTTGTAGCGACCGAGGACCCGCTGCACACCTTGAAGAACTTCTTGGCCGAGGGCATCTTCTTGATAAAGCACGCTGATATCTTTAACACCTCGATTTTTCACGAGCTCTTCGACCACGGGTTCGACTTCCTGAGCATAGCTGAGACGCACGTTGAAAATGTTCTTCACGACGGGATTGCGCAAACTCTCAAGGCCGCTTCCCGGCGCGATGAACGGAATACCGTTTGCCGCCACCCAGGGTTGAACGGCTTTGCTGTTCGGAGCGCCGAAGAATCCAAACAGCGCAAAAGCCTTATCTTTATTTACAAGTTGCTTCGCGTTTTCGAGAGACCGCAAAGGGTCGTATTGATCGTCGTAAACAATCATTTCGATTTTTCGACCGTGGATGCCGCCAGCCGCATTTACTTTTTTGAAGACGACATTGCTTCCACGCATGATCTCTTTTGGACGCTCACTCGAAGGTCCAGTGAGATTGACCGAGCTACCGATGAGAATCTTATTGTCGCTGACGCCAATCGTACTTGTAGTCGGAGACGCTTTGGCCTGAAAGGTCAGGAAGAAAGTCGCGAGTGCGACGGCCGAAGTGACTCGCACCGCATTTCGGTGAAGCCTAAAGTTCAAACCGCTAAACATTTGATTCTCCATCAACTTTGTTTAGCGTCAGTTTTTCATTTGTACGATCTTAACGCAAGAAGGCCTGAGTCTAGATTCCCTCAGGCCCTTCGGAGAGGCGAGACTTAGAAGACTAAGGATTCAGGCCCTTGCGAACAACCACGTAGGCCCTCTTGCTCGGTCAGAGATTCTCTCACTTGGCGAACGTAAACTTTTGTTCCCGCTGCAGGCGCCAGTAAAGTTCTGATCTCCGAGGAAAACTCCGCGATCATCGCTTGACTAGGAACGAGGATCATCATTTCCGCTTTGTTAAATGAGCCACCGTAACTGAGCGTACCAACGACCTCTCCGTTTGTTCCGAGAAGCTGAAGCTCACCTTCTTGCAGACGCGTAAGCCCTACGAATGTACCGTTCATCTCAACCGAAACCGCATTCGGCATGTCAGGTGAAGGCTTGGAGATTTGAAGATTCATTTTGTATTTGCCCGAGGTCATGAACAGATCAGCAGACCAGCGATGTCCGTTGCCGAGATCCATGCCAGGTCTTGTCGACATGCCGTCGGTCGCGGCTTTCCGCAGCATCTTGGACTGATTCGACTTTTCACAGTTTTCCATCTTGATGTTGAATTGCGCAAAGTACTCATCCGCCGGCTTATCGCCGTAGACAAACGATTGTTTTTTGACTTCCGTCGAGCTTTCGCTAGAACACGCCGCTAAACCGAGAAGGCTTAAAACACAAGCGCTGATTCGCACCCCAAACGACATAGAGATCCCCTCATTTCATGGTTCCGTTTTCTGACCTGGCTACAAGGGGCTGACTCGAGCAATCCGGAGACCACGACGAAATCACGAATACCGCGTTTGGTTGGCGGGATCTCTGAATTAGTTTCAGGACCCCGACGCAAATGAGCTTTAAGCGATCGTGTTCTTTCGGAACCGATCAAGACCTTCAATTCGTTCGGGCCTATTTTGCTCTCGGCTCGGGGTAACGAGGGATAAGGCTTTTGAATTGTCCGGCGCGCGCAGCTTTCACGGACTGCGCCAGTTCGCCGGCAGCGTTGCGTACTTCCTGCTGGAGAGCCTCGTCACGATCGAGTGCGTGGTGGCTGGTGGCGTAAGGTTCGTAGTAACCAATGTAACGATCGAAGGACGACGAGATGGAGGCCGGGAGGAGATGAAGATCCGTAAGCCAATTCTGTAAGTTTGAGCGAAGCTGGTTTGCCCCTTCTGCATCACCATGTACGATGACGGAGAACAGTCGCCCCTGGAGATGCTTGGGATAATCCCACCCTTTCATCTCGATCTCTTTTGCGAGTTTTGCCTTCTTTCCTTGTGTCGTTGTCGGATCAGGATTGCCGCCATCAGCGCAAACGAGTCGATCGATCATGAGCTTCAACGCACTCGGCGCCTGATACCAATACACTGGCGTAATGATCATCACTCCGTGAGCTCTCGCCCACATGGGATAAATCTCGTTCATCCAATCGTGCACTTGATCGACGGCGTAGTTGGGGTAACAAGAACACGGCCAATGACACAATGGCATCGAAGTCGAGACGCACGCCTTGCACGGAAAGATGTGCTTACCGTATTCGGAAGTAATCTCACTGAGATCGAGAACCGTTGTTTCAATGCCCTCTCCCTCAATCGCTTCTTTTGCGAGCGACACGAGCCGGCGAGTCTTTGAAATTTCTCCGGGGCATGACTGGTCATTGCGGTCGGCGGCGGAGATCAGAAGCACGTTACTAGGTTGTTGAGCATCTTTTTGCAGAGCCTGCGCTTGTTTAATGGCATGACTTGCATCACGCCACTCATCGCTTAAGTCGTAGGTGGGATCAGCGAATCCTTCACCGGCTTTCGATGTTCGCGGCGCTTTATGATTATCTTCGTGCGCTTTCCACGCAAGATCAGCGAGAGCTTCGATTGCACTACGATGTTCGTCATAGATCGGATCGATGAAGCGTCTTACAAAACGCTTTTTGAGTTCCTCTTCCGTGAGAGACTTCGCTTCCGGATTCTTCCTTGGTTCCAGATTCATTTTGGGCCTCCGCTGCCGAGCTTGGTGGAAACCCGTTCGATTTGCTGCCCGCCGATGAGAAGAATCAGTCAACTAAACTAAATACCCGGCCGTCTCATCTTAAATTCCGCCGTTTTTACGCATGGTTAACCCGGCTAGTTTACATTTAATTGACTTAAGCCCGTAGCCCGTCGATACTTAACTCATTGGTTAATTAACTCAATGGTTAACAAAGTGGGCGGGAAATGATGAGGCCAACGCATGATCAATTGAGCCAGACGTTCGCAGCGCTTGCGGACCCGACGCGAAGGGCGATGCTTGCGCGCCTTTCTCAAGGCGAGACTAGCGTTTCCGACCTTGCTCAACCATTTCTGAACGACATGTCGCTGCCTGCCGTTACGAAGCATCTCAAAGTACTTGAGAAGGCAGGTCTCGTTACGAAAACACGCTCGGCGCAGTGGCGTCCTTGTAAGTTGAACGGCACTCCGTTGAAAGACGCGGTCAACTGGATGGAACAGTACCGGGTTTTTTGGGAGGAGAGCTTTGATCGCCTGGGTGAATACCTCGAAACCCTGAAGGCAAGTTCTTCAAAAACAAAGTCACCAACAAAAACTAAGACTAAGAAATCGACTTCGAAAAAATCTTCCACAGAGAAGGGTAAGAAAAATGGCAAAAGGTAAACCGAACGAATTGAAGATTATCCGCGTGTACGATGCGCCCGTCAAAATGGTTTGGGATGCGTGGACCGATGTGGAACAAGTTGCAAAGTGGTGGGGCCCACGAGGCTTTACGATTACAACCCACGGCAAAGATTTGCGACCCGGCGGATTCTGGGCCTACACGATGCACGGCCCTGATGGAGTGAACTATGAAAACAAAACTCTGTATTACGAAGTCGAAAAATATTCGCGCCTCGTTTATGACCATGGCGGCAATGATGATCGGCCGCCCTTGTTTCGCGTGACGGTTACCTTTAAAGAGGTCAAAGGTAAAACCACCATGGAAATGACGATGGCTCTCGCAACGGCCGAAGCTGCCGAAGCGGCAAAGAAGTTCGTCAAACAAGCTAACGGGAACTCTACTTGGGATCGCCTTGCCGAGTACCTTGCCAAAGAAGGCTCCGGGCAGGAGCGCTTTGTCATCAATCGCTCCTTTGATGTACCCGTGGAAACGATGTACAAGATGTGGACCGAGCCTGAGCACATTGCAAAGTGGCTTCCGCCTACCGGCATGCGAATGGAATTTATCAAAGCCGATATTCGACCAGGCGGAACGTCCTCTTATTTCATGACGAACGATGCAGGTGTCAAGATGTGGGGCTCAGCCCAATACATTGAGTTAAGCAAGCCCCACCGAGTCGTCTACACGCAAGATTTCCGCGATGAAAATGGCAATCTCTCAAGACATCCTCACGCCCCGACGTGGCCGCCATCAATGCTCACCACCGTGACTCTTTCGTCAGAGGAGGGCAATGAAACGCGCGTAATGATCGAATGGGAACCCCACGGCACTACCACACGGGAAGAATTAGAAACTTTCCTAAAAGCACGCGCCGGCATGATGCAAGGCTGGACAGGTTCTTTCGACAAGCTCGAAGACTACATCGCAACTCGATAACGGCGATTCAAAAAAAGACCCGAACGTTCCCACGCTCGGGTCTTTTTGTTCTTTGAATTTAGAATTCGGTTACTTAAGCGCGGCTTCGATCGCGCTCGTTATCATAGGGTCATCCGGAGTGATGTCCGGTGCAAAGCGCGCGATGATCTTTCCGTTGCGGTCAGCGAGAAATTTTTCGAAGTTCCAGAGTACCTCACTCGGATTCGTACGGACTTGCCCATGTGACTTCAAACGATCCTCGAAGTTCGAGCCTGCCTTCAACTGCGCCTTCGGCATCTGCTCAGTGAGATATTTGTAGAGCGAGTTTTTGCCTTCACCTTTTACCGAGATCTTTTCAAACAACGGGAACTTCACTCCAAAACTAGCCTGACAGAATTGTTGAATTTCGTCGTTAGTTCCTGGCTCTTGACTTAAAAAGTCATTCGCAGGGAAGCCAAGAACTTCGAGACCCTTGTCGTGATACTTCTCGTAGACCTTCTCGAGTGCCTCGTACTGAGGTGTAAGTCCACACTTGGAGGCCACGTTCACGAACAACAAAACTTTGCCGCGATATTCGCCGATCGTCGCAGGTTTGCCGTTGATCCGGTTCACTGAGAAATCATAGACGCTCGTTGCCATGAGGCCTCCTTCGTTTTGGTCTACTCCGAAGGCTGCGCGAATTTTCAATCGCTGGCAATCGATTGTGCGGAAGGTTTAAATGAAACTCATCTATTTCCTGATCGCGTTTGTTTGGAGCCGTTCCCAAACGCTTCGAGCGACGGGACCAAGAGGCTTGCGTCGACATCGCATGAAGTGCAGATCAAATGTCACCGGTTGAGCGATCGAGGCTTTTACTTTCAGGAGCCGTCCACGCTTGAGATCATCAGCGATTTCGTGAAGCGCTAAGCGCCCCCATCCGAATCCTTCCTTAATCAGCTTCGTCTTCATTGCGTGATCAGTGACAAAACACATTTGCCCTTCCGAAACGGTCGGCTGAATCGCTCGCCGGCCTTCAGCTTCTCTCCCGCGGTTCTGCAGAACAAAGACTTGAGGACGACGGCGAAAGTATTCAATGTCTCCCAAATCAGAAAGCTCAACTGACTTTTTAGCAACCACCGGAATCATCGTGACCCGGTCAAAAAGACGACTCTCGATTTCGTCGTGGTCTTCAAGCTTCGGCGCGATCGCGAAATCAGCTTCGCCAGAAAGCACGGCGTCCATTCCGACTCCCAAGATCTCGGATCGGAGCGTAAGTTCAGTCGGCACGGGTTGACCCAGACACTCTTCGAAGATCCCTTCGATAGCTTCATAACGCGCGAGCGGATCGATCACGATCGTGAGTGTCGGTTCGGCTACCTTCTTTCCAAGTTCCTTGGCGGTGGTATCGAGTAACCGAAAGGAAGCGAGCGTTTGCTTGGCGCGCGTGAAAAACACGCGTCCTTCATCTGTCAGCTTTGGTCGATATTCATCGCGATTAAAGAGAAGGATGCCGAACTCTTCCTCGAGTTTTTTGATGGCCACACTCAAGCTAGGTTGCGATTTATAAAGCGCCTCAGAGGCTGCCTTAAAGCTCCCTTTTTGAACGATCATCTCAAGCATTTCCAACTGGTCGAAGGTCACCGGTCCCCCACAAACTATATAAATTGAAACTATAAAGAGTATGAAATCTTAATAATTTTCTTTGTCAACTCTTCCCCCGATATTGGGTTCATACGCAGTACGGTTAACAACCGGCCACACCATCAAGAACGCAGGAGATTTGAAAATGAAATTCCAACAGGTCCTCACGGCTCTCGTCCTCACATTGACAGCTAGCTTCGCCTTCGCCGGCAAACCCGGAAAGGGTCTTTTGACACCCACGAACCACACGGTGATTCTCATCGACCATCAACCTCAGATGGCGTTTGCCACCCGCTCCATTGATATCCAAGAACTTCGCAACAACGTGACCGGGCTCGCGAAGGCCGCCAAAGTCTTCAACGTTCCTACGATCCTAACTACAGTTGCGGAGAAATCGTTCTCAGGTCCGATCTTCCCCGAAATCCAAGCGGTGTTTCCCGAGCAAAAGCCAATCGACCGCACGACGATGAACACATGGGAAGACGATCGAGTCACAAATGAGGTTAAGAAAATCGGCAAGAAGAAGCTCGTCTTCGCCGCTCTCTGGACCGAAGTTTGCGGAGTCGGTCCCGTTCTCTCGGCCATCGATGAAGGCTATGAAGTGTACTTCGTTCTCGATGCGAGCGGAGGTGTCAGCAACGTGGCACACGATGCTGCAGTTCAACGCATGGTTCAAGCGGGGGCGCGCCCGATCACATGGATGCAGTATCTCCTGGAACTTCAACGTGACTGGGCTCGCGGCGGTACTTACGATGCCGTCACAAAAATCGCAAAAGATCACGGCGGTGGTTACGGCGTAGGAATCATCTACGCGAAAGAAATGTTCAAGGCGCAAGAAGGCGGCAAGAAGTAATCAACTCACTGGGCTCTGATGAGAGCCCAGTTTTTGTGTTTCAGGAGATCATCATGCATAGCACCTCCCTCTTCCGAAATTTGTCTACTAATAAGGTTACAGGCCTCCGAGCAAAGCTCACGACCCTCACTTGTCTCATCCTCGCGGCGTGTTCGAGCGCTAATAAAGTCGAGTCGCCTGCACCTGCGGATTTGATCGTGATCAACGCCAAAGTCTTCACGCAAGCCGAAGGTTTCAGAGAAGCCTTTGCCGTCAAAGACGGGAAGTTTCTGAAAGTCGGCACGACCAGCGAAATCATGGCAATGAAAGGTGAGAACACAAGAGTCATCGATGCGAGCGGGAAAACAATCATTCCGGGTCTCGTAGATACTCATGCGCATCCGATCCGCGCAGGGCTTAACTACAATCTCGAGCTTCGGTGGGATGGAGTAAAGTCCCTCAAAGAAGGCCTGCAGATGATTAAAGAGCAAGCCGCAAGAACACCCGAGGGCCAGTGGGTCCGAGTCGTTGGCGGCTGGTCGCCTCACCAGTTTGTCGAAAAGCGTTTGCCGACGATTGCCGAGCTCAACGAGGCGTCACCGAATCGTCCTGTCTTTGTGATGTATCTCTACTCTCTTGGTTACTTGAATCGCAAAGGCGTTGAAGCTCTTGGCTACAGCAAGGCAACAAAATTCCCCGGTGGTGAGGTGCAGCTCGACAAACAAGGAAAACCGACAGGAGTTCTCATTGCAAAACCAAACGCGTTCATACTGTATAAGACTCTCGTCTCAACACCAAAGCTTGCAAACCGCGAGCAAGAAAGAAACTCGACGATCCTCTTCTTCCGCGAGATGAGTCGCCTCGGGCTCACAAGTGTTCTAGATGCCGGAGGCGGTGGGTTCTTCTTTCCTGAAGATCACGTCATCGCAAAAGAGCTCAATGACAAAGGCGAGCTTGCGGTGAAGCTTCCCTTCTTTCTCTTTGCTCCGACACCAGGCAAAGAACTTGGCGATTTCGAGCGGTGGATCAAGATGGTTTCACCGGCCACGCGCCACGAACTCTCGCACGCCATTCCGTATCACCTGATCGGCGGCGGCGAGAACCTCACTTGGGCGGCTGCGGATTTCGAGAACTTTCTTGAACCGCGTCCTGAACTTCCGGCGACGATGGAAAAGGAGCTCAAACCGATCCTTCAACTTCTCTTCAAGTCACAATGGATGTTCCGCATACACGCTACATACGATGAGTCGATCGCGCGTGTGCTCAACGTCATCGAAGAGATTAAACGTGAAGGTGGAAAATTACCTGAGCGCTTCATCATCGACCACGCCGAAACAGTTTCAGCAAAGAATTTAGAGCGTATCGCAGCTCTCGGTGGAGGCGTAGCGGTTCAAGCCCGCATGGCTTACCAAGGTGAAGAATTCATTGCTCGTTACGGAAAGAAAGCAGCGGCCCATGCTCCTCCCGTAAGCGAGATCCTGAAGCAAAACATTCCGCTTGGCCTCGGAACCGACGCGACTCGCGTAGCCTCTTACAATCCTTGGATCGCGCTTCACTGGGCCGTGACCGGTAAGACACTCGGGGGAGTTGCGCATCTCTCACCCGAGAACCGACTTAGCCGTGAGAAAGCTTTGTACACGATGACGAAAGGAGCCGCTTGGTTCACGAAGGAAGAAGCTTTCAAAGGTGATATCAGAGCAGGTGAGATTGCGGATTTCGCCGTTCTCACGGATGACTACTTCACGGTGCCCGAAGAGAGAATTAAAGAGATTCGCTCTCTTCTCACTTCGGTCAACGGACGTATCGTTCACGGCGAAGGCGATTACAGATCGTTAGCTCCTGAAGTTCCGCCTGCCGTTCCCGAGTGGTCACCGGTTAACCACTTCGGTGGTTATCAGTACGCACGTTAATTACTCCTCCTCGTTCTAACAACTTCGACAGATCTCGCGGGTCTCGCTCTTTGAGACTCGCTCTACTCCAAAGTAGCGGGAAGTTTCGGCAAGAGCTGTCGAAGTTTTTCTCAGAATCCCATTCCCGACCATCTTTGTTTGAAACACAGGCCCTTGAACCTTCGGCTCTCTCCTTTCGATGTCGATGAAGAGGAAAGAGAAAACGAAAGTTCACTATGCGCATCCCGACACTTGCTTTCATAGGCTTCATCCTGACGACCCACGCCGCTCACGCGGAGTGGTCATCTAGAAACTCCGCAGATCTAGGCGCGACGAGCAACGCGAATCTGACGAAGGAGTCTCCCGTGGGAGATGGTTACTTAAAAGTCGCGTCGAATAACCGCTGGAGAGTATCCGCGCATACGCTCGGGTTTCGAGCGAGTTATGTCGACTTCTTCTCGCAAAGTCAGAATGACGCTCTTTCAATTCGTGTCTCTGATGCCTTCGCGCCAGACGGGTCAGCTTGGAAGTTTAGCGGTGCGCTCATGACCAACATCTATACCTCCGGAAGCCCCGGAACCACGGACGAATCATTCACCAGCTACGGAATGGACTTCGCGGCGGTCCGCGAGAAGTCCTTGGCGCAAGCAACGCTCCTAGAGTTTGGCGGCGGATCAAGACTTCGCTTCTTCCCCTCATTCAGCGGAAGAACTGATTTCGTTTTTTACGGTTCAGCCGCGATTGATCACGAATTTAACGGCAAGCTGACAATGACTGGTTTTACGGAACTCGGTCTGCTGCTTTCGACTTTGCCCGATTACAGTCGAACCTACCTTGATATCGGTGGGTCAGCTGACTACGCCTTACCTGCCCGTTGGAACTGGACTACTGAGCTTTCAATCGGCCAAAGCTTTTTCATGAGCCGCAGCGTTTCGACAACAACTCTCGTAACTGAACGGCGTGGTCGCATGATCAGTGGAACGCGCACCGAAAACGAATCCTATAGCTCGTTTAACTTCTCCACAGAAGCGATTCGAAAGGAGACTGAGTCGTTTAAGTGGGGTGCGAGCCTTTCGTCGACGAACCAAACTTCTAAGAGTGGTTACCAAGACTTTTCGGCCGTCGACATAATGGCACGCTTAATTTGGAATTTAAATTGAACCTTTTCAGGAGGTCCGTATGAAGAAGCCCGTAAGACAAACCATTCTATTGAAGCGCGTTTCAACTTTGATTTGCGCTCTCGCGCTTGCGGCACTGCCGTCGCTCTCTAACGCACAGGATGCTGGACATGACTTATCTCAACAAGAGCAAACGGCTGAGCAGGAAGCAAAGAAACCCGGCTTCGAAGAAGCGCTGAAGGAAAAGTACAAGCTCACGGACGAACAGATTAAAGCTTTACGTGATCAAGGCATGAACAATACGCAAATCACGATGACCGCAGCGCTCGCTGAAAAATCCGGAAAGACAACGGATGAGATCGCGAAGATGCGTCTGGAACAAAAAATGGGTTGGGGAAAGATCGCGAAAGAGCTCGGCGTTGCTCCCCGCGAGATCGGACAATCCGTTGCTTCCATGCACCGTAAGAACGAGGATAAAAAAGAAGCTCGCGAACAAATGAAAGCCGAGCGCAAAGCGGATCGCGAAGCGCGTCGTCAGGAGAAGAAAGAAGAGAGGGCGGAGCGTAAGGCAGAGAAAAAAGAAGAGCGAGCAGAACGTAAAGAGAAAAAAGGGAAAGCTTAATCAAAACGGATTAAGTCCTAGCAGTAAAGTGTTAGAGAAAGGGCCCGCGATCCGGGCCCTTTTTATTTATTTCCGGTAGACATCAACAAGTCGAACTTCAACGGCTCCCCCGTGAGATAGCGACGGACATCCTTTTGCAATCTCAATAGCTTCTTCCATGTCATTCGCGTTGATGATGTAGAACCCGCCCACCGCGTCTTTCGCTTCGGCATACGGTCCATCGACGACGATCTGGCTCCCCTTCTTTCGCAAGGTTCTACCAAGATCACGGTTGAGCTTAGCGCCGCCGGCGTTTTGGCCTGACTCTGCCATCTTGCGCGACCAAGCTTCATATTGTTGCATGAACTCCGCAAAATCTTTGGGCGAGAACTTACTGAAGTCCGTGGATTCCTCGCGAATCAAAATCATAAATTGTTTCAAAAGAGCCTCCTTTTAGACCAAGGACACTTGAGCCTCACCAGAATCGACATCTCTGAGAAAAAAAGTTGGGCTCACTGCAGTCGTGCTCTAACATTTTGAATTGAGGGTGCACTCGTGGGCAATGACTCATTCTTAGACTTGGATTCCTTATTTCGACGATCCTACTCGAAGATCGTCGCCGCCGTTTTGCGGGTTCTTGGACCAAATCAGCTCGACTTAGCGGAAGCCTCAGCACAAGAAAGCTTCTTACGCGCAGTTGATACGTGGCCCACCAATGGCCGACCCGATGAACCACTCAGCTGGCTGATTCGAGTGGCTCACAACTACGCATTAAACGAAGTCAGGAAAACAAACCGCCACTCCCTCGGGACGCCGGATGAGCTTGTAAGTAGCCATAGCAGCGCAAGCGAAATTGACGACGATCTAAAACTGCTCTTTCTTTGCTGCCATCCTGCGCTGACCCAAGAATCACAACTTGCCCTCATGCTGAAGATCGGTTGCGGCTTCAGCGTAGCGGAGATCGCGCGGCTTTTTCTCGTCGACGAAAACGCGGTTGCGCAGCGGCTTGTTCGGGCCAAGCGACTGATTCGTGACTCAGAGATTCCATTTGAACTTCCGGACTCGAACCGGCTCCCCGAGCATCTTGAGACAGTCATGAACGGACTGTACGGCCTCTTCAACGAAGGCTACGGCGCAACGAGTGGCGATGCGCTTTTACGTCGAGAACTCTGTAGTGAAGCGATCTATCTAACCGAGCAGCTCGCGAGGATGGAGATCGGCGCAAGCGCTCAGCTCAGTGCGCTTCTCGCGCTTTTCTACTTTCATGTTTCACGCATTGAATCTCGCGTCGGTAACTATGGCGAACTCCTCACCCTTCGAGAACAAGACCGAGCAGTTTGGAGAAAGCAGGACATTATTAAAGGCATGGTCTTCCTTCGTGAAGCCATGAATTCCGAAGCGTTAACTCGTTTTCACCTTGAGGCCGGGATTGCGGCGGCGCACGCTATGGCACCTTCATGGGAGGCGACTGACTGGAAACAAATCCGTCAGTACTATGAGTGGTTAGAAGCTCTTCATCCCACGCTCGTCGTACGTACAAACTACGTTGCGGCGACGTTATTCAGCGAAGGTCACAAAACAGCTCAAGCTCTTGCGCAAAAGTTCGACCTGATGAAAACGATGAAAGAGTACTATCTAACACCAGCAATTCTCGCGGAAATTCTTATTTCGGCAGGAGACAAGGACAAGGCCGAGGAGATGCTGCTCACTTCACTCAAATCAGTCGGCAATGAAGTCGAAAGAACATTCTTGAAAAAGAAGATCGCAACGATCCGAGCCGCAGCTACGAAGTAACTGCGTCTTTACTTTGCTTCCAGAAAGAATCAATTCGGACGCTGGTAAGCCGCCAAAATCGAAGTATTGAGGACCGAAGCTTCGAAGTACTGCTTTTTAATCGCTTTGTACTCACCATCCGAAAAGAAGGCGGTCATCGCTGTTTCATCCGGAAAATAGATCGTGAACACACGGTTGATGTTATGAGTAGCCTCCGTCTTCAAAACTTCTTTGATCCGGAAATCATGACGGAACCCGCCGTGATAACGATTGAGTAAAGGCTTCATCGCCGCTCGATATTGATCATAGATGGCATCATTCGACACGTTTAATCCAACCAACATCTCGTAGCTCACGCTTGATCCTTTCACTTCATCAGTCGCGAACGCGGTTACCGAAAAACAAAAGCGTCCCAGCTAAAGCAGATGAGAAAGCCAGAACGAGAACCGTCGGCAATGTGCCTTTGACTTCCATCAAACCAACAAGCGAAGCGAGCAAAGCTCCAAGCCCCATCTGTAGGAAGCCAAGAAGCGATGAGGCACTTCCGATGTTGCGCTCAATCGGTCGAAGCGCCAAGGCCGCGGCATTCGGGTATCCGACGCCAACACTTCCGAGAACAAAAAAGAAGAACGTAACAGTCGCCACCAATCCTAAATCTGTCAACGCGACGAGCACCAAGAAAACCGCGCTCAAGATCATTTGCGTCGTGATCGCACGACGGAAGATCACCTCACTCTCGACTCGCTTGAGAAGAAAGTTATTGAGCTGACCACCACCGATCATGGCTCCCGCAACGATTGCGAAGATCAAACCGAAGGTGCCCTTGGAAACGCCGAAACTTTCAATAAAGATGGCGGGCGATCCGGTGACGTAAAGAAAAAGACCTGAAAAAGCGAGCGCTCCGCTGATTGCGTTTACACGAAACTGACGAATCTTCAAGATCTCGGAGAAGACTTGAGCCATCTTCGCCGGCCGAAGACTGACGCTTCGATCCGCGTGATAAGCAAGCGGCAAACCAAACGCAACGAGAGCTATGTTCGCGATCGCCATGCAGGTCAACACGCCAAAGATCGCGCGCCAGCCGAGCTCTGCCGCGATCCAACCGCCGATACTAGGCGCAAAGAGCGGCGAAACGCTGAGAACGAGCATTAACATCGAAAAGACTTTCGCTCCGTCTTTAGGTGCAAAGTAATCACGCACCATCGTGACCGCACCAACTGATGAAGCTGAACCACCAAGCGCCGAAAGAAAACGGAACGTCCAGAGGGCTTCAACGGACTTAGCCGTTAAACAGCCGAGGCTTGCCACGATGTAAAGTACAAGCCCGAGGTAAATCGGAGGTTTCCGCCCGAATCGATCTAAAAGGGGTCCATAAAGTATCTGTCCAAGCGCAAAACCAACGAAGTAAGTCGCCACCGAGAGCGAAACTCGAGCCACCGTTGTATTCAAATCTTTCGCGATATCGGCGAAAGCTGGCAGGTAGAGGTCGATCGTGAACGGCGTCAGCGCGTTCATGATGCCTAGGAAGAGAATGATTTGGAATCGACGATTAGAGTTCAACGGCGCTGGTGACATTGGATCAGGTTCTTTCTCGTTTCGAGACAGACCGCGGAGCGAAGTCGCTCCAGAAGAAGACAGAATCACGTCATTTCTCTGGGTGGGTCTCCTGTTCGTTCTCCTTTAACTTTGTAGGTGAGTCGAGCGTTTTCCTCTGGAATCTGATCGGGAGGCTTAAATGAAATCGCGGTCGTTCAAAGTTGTCTCGGCCCTCCTCGCAACTGGCCTCCTCCTCGGCGGTTGCGGTGCTAGTTTCACGGCGAAAGATGTTGAGAAGTCGCAATTTGGATCTTCGACTCAGCCTCCTCCGCGCACGACGCCCACGATGCCAGGAGAGAAAGCCTGCGTAACCACGAATTTAGTTTCCGGCGGCGCTCGCCGCATGAATGCACGCGAGTACATCAACAGCGTGAAGAGCCTTCTCGGAAACGTCGCGATCGAGAAGACGGAGCTTCCTCCCGATAGCAAGAATCTCCGCGACTTCGATACGGACGGATCTGGACTCCATATTCTCGATCTCGATGCGGATAAGTATTTCGCTATCATCGAGCGAGCCACCGACGCCGTGTTTGCCGCAGGGAAGAATCCGGCGTTTGTCGCTTGCTCGCTAGATACGACTCAAAACGGCGTGACCGCTCAACAATGTTTCGACTCAAGTCTTCAAAAGCTTCTCGCACGTGCCTTCCGCAAAGAGACGAACTCGGCGGTGGTCAACCGATTCACCGTGCTCGCAAACGCTGAGCCGACGCCTCGAGCCAAGTTGAAGCTTGCGACTCAAGCGATTCTGCTGTCGCCGGAATTTCTCTATCTGAACGCAAATGCTGGTCAAGCCGTTGGCGTTTTGAACGATTTGAACTCCTACCAAGTTGCTGAACGCCTTTCGTTTTTTCTTTGGTCGTCGGTTCCCGACGATGCTTTGATGGCGGCAGCGAAGGCGGGTTCACTCAAAACGAGAGACGGCATCAAAACGGAAGTGGCCCGGATGATGGCCGATACGCGCTTTAACAATTTCTTCGATGGCTTTTTCAACCAGTGGCTGAAATTGGAGAATCTACCTTCGCACACTCGCGATGTGTCTTTGTTCCCTGAGTACAAGCCGGAGCTTCTCACATCAATGGCGAATGAGACTCGCGCTTTCCTCGCGCACATCATTGGTCAAAACCGTCCGCTCAATGAAATACTCACGGCTGATTACAGTTTCGTCGATCAACGTTTAGCTCAGTACTACGGGATCTCGGGCGTGAATAGCGCCCTACTCACTCGCGTGACCCTCCCTCCTCAACAACGTCGGGGGATCCTTACGCAAGGGGCCGTACTCACCGTCACCGGTCGCAATGCGAGTGCGACCGCTCCCGTTCGTCGCGGTGTCTTCGTTTTGAAAAAGCTCTCCTGCCAACCGCCGGCGCCGCCTCCACCGGACATTCCTGGCTTTCCCGAAGATCCGCCGACGGGTGCCGAAATGACGGCAAAGCAAAAGATGGCGAGACACCGGACAAATGGAGCTTGCATGTCTTGCCACTCTTCCATCGATCCGCCGGGCATTGGGCTTGAGAACTTCGACAACTTCGGAAAGTGGCGCACGAAGTACTCGCCAACTCTCGACGTCGATTCAAGCGAAGTTTTCGAAGGCATTCCCTTCACGAATCCTTCAGAGCTCGTCACCGCGATCGCGCAGAAAGATCAATTTGAATCGTGCCTCGCCGAGACAGTTGCCGGCTACGCAATCGGGCGTGTGCCTTCATACGAAGATAAATGCCACGCCGAGAATCTCGTGGTTCGCGTTCAAAAGTCCGGCGGATCTTTCGCAGACCTGATCACCGAGTTCGTAGTCAGCGACTTCTTCCAACGTGAGATCGGAGATTAAAATGAAAAAGTGGGAAATGAACCGACGCACCTTTCTCCGGGGCCTTGGAACAACGATCGCTCTTCCGATGTTCGAAGCCATGATCCCTTCGGTCGCGCTTGCGGCCACGGCTCCGATGCGAGTTGCATTCATCTACTGGCCGAATGGTCTTCCGCTCCCGAACGGCGCAAACGATACGAATCCCTACCAAGCAGGTTTGAACATTTTGGCCGACGTGAAGGCCGACTTCACTTTGCTTCACGGGCTCCGCTCGAACGCGTACTCGATTCACGGCAATAAATCAGGCTACGATGCCGATGACCATGGAGCTTCGCAAGTGACGCTGATGTCGGCGCAGGCACCGACCGTTAATGGAAGTCAAAACGTCGGTATGGCCATGACCGTGGATCAAGTGATCGCGAGCGAAGTCTTTTCGAACGCGAAGTTCCCTTCACTTGGCGTCAATGTTCAAACAAAAGGTCTTGAGGGAGTCGCGCCCCAACATGCGCCGATCTACTCCGAAACTCTCTACTGGAAAGGGCCAAATTCTCCGGTCAAGCTTTACGATCGTCCGCTTGAACTCTTCAATTTGCTGTTCGGCTCAACTAACTCGACTCAGAACAACCAACAACAAGAACTTCGACTTCAAAAGAAGAAGCAACTCCTCGACTTCGTCATGGACGATATCAAGACCGTACGGAACAAACTCGGCGCCGCCGATCGTCAGCGCATGGAGGAGTATCTGACAAGTCTTGAGCAAGTGGAGAAGAACATCGTTTCGATTCCCACGGCGCCCGCGAATCAATGTGCGACTCCCATGAGTCCTGGCAATATCACTTACGACATGTCTACTTATCCTCAGCGTTACGCCGCCATGCACGACCTGATGATCAAAGCTTTCGAGTGTGATCTTACGCGCGTCTTTGATTTCATGGTCGGTCACGAGACGATGTCGAATTCATACGTACAAGGCTTGCAAGCCGGAACGACTTGGCATGATTACTCGCACCTCGGAGACACTTCAAATACCTACGCTGAAGAAAACAAGATCGTCGCGTATCATTTTAATAAGTTCCGCGAACTCATGCTCAAGATGAAGGCGAAGCAAGAAGTCGGCGGAGGAACGATGCTCGATAATACCCTACTTGTTTTCCACTCGGCGTTTGGCGATGGAACATCCCACTGGAACGGCAACATGCACTTTTTCTTGGCCGGGAAAGGGGGCGGCCGTTACAAGCCAGGACAGGTTGTAAAAGCAACGGCCGATGTGGGTGACCTCTGGCTCACGATTCTGCAAGATTTCGGCGTCAATCGCTCAAGCTTCGGCGAAGGGAAAAAGATCATTTCGCAGATCAAAGCTTAATCAGAACAGCAAGGTTGTACCGAGAGTGATGTCGCCTACGAGGTAGTAGTTATGGAACGCGCCGATCATCAAAAACGGCGCCACTCGATACTGAACACCGGCGAAGATCGCCTCTTTATCTTGCATCGGGATAAGCGTCTTCGTCTCGTAGTCATAGTAGGAGCGATCTGACTTCTCGTTTCGCCAAGAAGCCGTGAGAATAAAGCGCTTGAGAAGCACACTACCAGTCAGCACGTTCACGCTCATAGGGCGCTCGGTGTAAAGACGAATCACCGAATAATCGAGAATGAGGGAATCAAGGTAAAAACCTGCGGAAACACTCTCTGCGTTGTACTTCACGACCGGACGGGAATCTGATCCCATCGGATCGTACTCAAGCATCGTTTCGTCTGAGTAAATCGAATACCCAAACGTGAAGGGTCCCAAGATTCCGCTGACGCCGCCCCCAGGCAAGATTCCTTGCGTGTCACGATTGTAGCGGGCCATCAAACCTACATTGAGCTCGAGGCGACGGAGACCCGTTCGTTTCCCCCTGTAGGCATTAAATGCACCGGCTAACGCAATCTTCGATGACTTATACTTCTCGTTGTTTTCCAGCCGGAGGGCGCGAGTTTCATCGAACTCAAGGCTGGGCGGACCAAAGAAAGTTTCTTCGTTGTTCGCGGGAGAAATGGCGGCACCGATTCTCCCGAGTCCTCTGATCAAGGCAAAATCAAATCCATTCTTATAATAGAGAAACTCTCCCCCGATGACTTTGTCGACCGGCACCATTGAAGGATTGATCCGGATCGTGTTGCTCTTCACAGGCCCCGCCGTTTTTGATGAGAACAAACCGCGTGCTTGGCAGTCCGCATGTGAGGAGCAAATCCAACCGGTTGATCCGGGGCCGTAATCAGCTCCATGCGCGGAGACGGTGACCCACGAAAGAGCGATCAATAATGTCAGGGAGAAAAGAAGTCGCAACACAACTTCAGTTTATCATCCGATTCCTACAAAAGGTGACTGCCGTCGAACCGATTGGACCTTTGGCCGAGCTTGCCGTAGTCCTGAGAACTCGAGACAACTAGTTTGCTCGAAAGGAAGGAGAGGCCGGTAGCTTAGAGCGCGGAATTCAATCCTTCATGGAGAATTAAGCGCCGCTTCGATCGCATCTTGTATGAGTCGCGCGTCAGGAGTGAGGTCCGGAGGGAATCTCGCTACGATTTCTCCTGAGCGATTGACGAGAAACTTCTCGAAGTTCCAATGCACGTCGTTTGTTTTCCGGCCTGGTAGATACTTCATCGCAAACGACAGAAGCGCTGGCTTCGCATCTAGATTGGGCCTTGCTTCGGTCAGATGTCGGTAAAGTGGATGCTGCTTTTTTCCTTTCACGGAGATTTTCGCAAACAGCGGAAAGCTTGCGTTATAGCGGGACTGAGCAAACTCGCAGATCTGCTCATTGCTTCCTGGCTCTTGCCAAAGAAAGTCATTTGCCGGAAAACCCAGCACCGAAAAGCCTTTTCCTTCGTACTTTTCTTGCAACTTTTGAAGTCCTTCATACTGCGGAGTTAACCCACAACGAGAAGCTACGTTGACGATGAGGAGAACTTTGCCTTTGAAGGCTGAAAGATTCGTGGGCGTTCCGTCGGGTTTCTCAACACCGATTTCGTAGAGAGAGTGACTCATGAAAAAGTAAGTCCTTCGTCATCAATGGGTTGAAACTTATAGCTGTATAAGTCGGCGAAATAATTTTGGCTCATCTTCCAGGGCGCTCTCGAACCTTGTTGCGGAAGAGACTCTTTAGCACGCTGAATGTAGCCGGATGAAAGATCAAAAAGCTCTGTCCGACGAACACCTGGATTCTCATCGGGTCGCACGGCGGAATATCCGCGAAGCTGCATGAAGGCTAAAACTTTAGCGACCCATTCCCCGATCAAGTCACACTTCAACGTCCAAGAAGCGTTCGTGTAACCAAAGGTCATCGCAAGATTAGGAATCCCGCTAAACATCGCGCCTTTATAAGGTAAGAGCGATCGTGGATCGATTCTCTGCTCATCTACGAAGATCGGGATTCCGGCCAAAAATTTCACCTTCAATCCCGTCGCCGAGATGATGAGATCCGCATTCAGTTGCTTTCCCGACTCCAGCTGCAAACCTGTTGGGATGAAGCTAGTGATCGCATCGGTGAGCACTTCGGCTTTACCTGCGCGCAGCGCCTGAAAAAGATCACCGTCAGGCACGATGCAGAGACGCTGATCCCAAGGGTCGTATTTAGGCTTGAAATTTGCGATCGAAGCATCGCTTCCTTTAAGTTCCTTCTTTACTCCCATCAAGAGTAAGCGACGAGCAGCAAAAGGAAAGAAGCGGCAGAAGGCGAAGAATCCAAGAGAGAGGAAGATGTTCTTCCATCGAATGAGATGATAGGCGAGAGTCTTGTTGAGATTCTCTTTAAGGAACTCGGCCACATGATCCGTCGAAGGCAACGCGGCATAGTAGCTCGGCGAACGCTGAAGCATCGTAACGTGTCTAGCGTGTTTTGCGAGTTCAGGTACCAGCGTCACTGCCGTAGCGCCACTGCCGATAACGACGATCTTTTTCCCAGCATAATTGAGATTCGGATCCCAGTGCTGAGGATGAACGAACTGACCTTGAAACGTAGACAATCCTGGATAATCAGGTAAGAAGCCGCTTTCATAATCGTAGTAGCCACTGCACATGATCAAAAAGCGGCAGCTCAGCTTTTCCGAACCACCTTCGCGTTCGATATCAACGGTCCACTTTCGATCATGACTCGACCAAGCAGCTGACTTGATCTTGTGTTGATAGAGTATCTTCTCGTCGATCTTAAAAGCCTTGGCCGTATCTTTGATGTAGCGAAGAATCGACGGGCCATCAGCGATGGCCTTGCGGTCCTCCCACGGGCGAAAAGAATAACCGAGCGTGAACATATCCGAATCCGACCGGATTCCAGGATACCTGAACAGATTCCAAGTTCCCCCCATCTCGGAACGGGCCTCTAAAATCACGTAGTTCAAATTCGGACAGCGTTTCTGAAGATGGTAAGCCGCTCCGATTCCAGAGAGACCTGCGCCGACGATGATGACGTCAATGTGCGGGATTTCCATGCTCGCAACCTAGCAGCGAATCAGAGTCATCGCTAGGGTCAAAAATGGCGAGACGGTGCTCAGAAGTTTATACCGAAGGTCCCAGAGTAGCTCGTCACTGAAAGATAAGGAGCCGTCACCGCCGAGGAGTAAACGTTGATGCGAAACGATTTGTAACCAAGAAAGAGGCCCACGGCTGGGAAAGTCGCAAATGAATGGAGCTTTCCTTTCTCCCCTTCGCATTCGAATGACTCGATGGGGATCGTGCCTCCAGGCTCGCTTTTCACCTCTTGGCAAACCGGACTACTGCTCGTGAAGACGACACCGTAGGGGTTGATGAGAAAGTTCCCGAGTCTCAAACTTGCTTGAACCCCCGTGTAGAGCCCCCGCATCTCGGGATTGAACGTGAACTTGGTTGAAGCTCCTCCCCCTGCCGAAATGTCCTCGTATTTGGCGGTCGATTTCGCTTCGATCATCGCGGGCCCCGCAAAGAGGCCAGCAGCAAGAATCGATTTCTCTGACCCGAGAAGCCGGTAACTGAGGCCGGCCGCGCCCGCGACACTTCCTGCCTCAATATCGCGAACCGCAAAAGAAGGCTCGCCACTTACGTACGACTGAACGTTTCCGTGAACTTTGCTCATCGTGCCGAAGAGAAAAAAACCGAATCCCGCTTTGTTGGAATAAGAGATGGAAAGGCCGCCGGTGTTCCCCGAAGTTTTCCCATCAAACGAATACATGCTCCCCATGACTTCGTATTCACTAGAGGCTCTTACCTCAACGTAACCATATTGAGGCGCGATGGTGAGCCCTTCGCCTTCGAGGCTCGGGAGCGGTGGAGCTGCCAACATTTTCTGTGCGACCGCCACGGCAATATCGGCTCCGATCGAAGGCGACGATGCCTTCGCAATCGATACCGAGAAAGCAGCTAGCAGAAAGAAGAAGACGGAAATCTTCGACAGCATATTGATCCAGTTTCACGGATCCTCTTCATTGATAAAAGAGCGCAAACAACAACATGAAAAATCCGCACCATCGTCGGGAGATTCCGAATTCGCCATATAGGTCTTGTTTAAACTGGGAGCGACATTCGTCGGGACCCCGAAAGAAGTTGAATTTAATTGAGAATCTCGGCATTTCTCTCCAAACTTGGAATCAACAACGGTCTTGTTTACACTTCGAGGAGAACCTTGTGCCTGCATCGAGTCTCTTAGCGCTGATCGATGACATTGCAACGACCCTAGACGACGTCGCCGTTATGACGAAAGTCGCGACCAAAAAAACGGCCGGCGTGTTAGGTGACGACCTGGCACTGAACGCTCAGCAGATGACGGGCTTCAATGCTGATCGCGAACTTCCGATCGTATGGTCGGTTGCTAAGGGCTCCGCGATTAACAAAGCGATTTTGGTTCCACTCGCGCTCGCGATCAGTCAGTTCGTTCCCTGGTTAGTGACTCCCCTGCTCATGGCAGGTGGCCTCTTTCTCTGCTTCGAAGGATTTGAAAAAGTCTTCGAAAAATTCTTCCACAAAAAAGATGATCATGCCGAGATGCCGGTTAATCCCGTCCAGGCACATACTCCGGAGTACGAGAAATCGCGTGTCAAAGGTGCCGTACGCACTGACTTTATTCTCTCGGCCGAGATCATCGTCATTTCTTTGGGAACCGTCGCAACAGCACCCGTGATGAAACAATTTTCAGTGCTCGCTGGGATCTCGCTCATCATGACAATCGGTGTTTATGGACTCGTTGCCGTCATCGTGAAACTCGATGACGTCGGGCTGTATCTTTCTGGTGAAAACAAAAGTAACTTCACCCGCAAACTAGGTCGCGGAATTGTTGCGTTCGCACCGCAGCTGATGCGCTTTTTGGGAGTTGCGGGAACGATTGCGATGTTCTTGGTTGGTGGCGGAATTCTTGTGCACGGAATCCCGTTTCTCCATCACATTGAACAGGAACATGGTGCGCTTGCAGGGAACGCGCTAGCCATGGCAACTGGCATCGTTTCGGGTGGACTCGTCGTCTTTTTGGTTACGATCTTCAAGAAGTTTCGCAAGCCTAAAGCCGCTTAACCACGCGCTTCGACTTTTGCAGGCAGCGCGAACGTTACCGTGAGCGAAACCAACGAGATAAGCGCTGCCGCTACGAAGACTGATCCCATTCCACTACTTAACGCATCGACGATGGCGGCGCGTGCCGCCGCCGGAACGTTTGACCCGCCATTCAAGAGCTTGTTAACGCTGTCGATTCCTCGTTCCCCCGAGAGATTTAGTTCCACGCCGTGGAGCTTTGCCGAAATCGTTGAGTTGAGAACGCCCCCGAAAGCGGCGACACCAACCGAACTTCCGAGCGTTCGCATGAACATATTATTTGCGGTCGCGACTCCTCGTTCATTCCACGGAACAGAGGATTGAATGGTGATGACGTATGCATTCATCTGAAGCCCAAGCCCTGCTCCGATAAAGAAAACCGCCATCGCGATGAAGATCGCGGATGAGTGATCAAGCAAGACTACGGCCGTCGCTCCTAAAAAGAGCAAGAGCGCCCCAAAGTTTGCGGCCTTTTTGTAACCTGTTCTCGCTATCATTTTTCCCGAGAAGTAGCTCGCAATGGGCCAGCCGATCGACATAGCCGAAAGCGTGAGGCCGCCGGCAAGCGCGCTTTGCCCGAGGACTCCTTGAACGTGAGTCGGGATCATAGCGGAGTAGCCAATCATCAATGCTCCATTTAAAAATGTCGCGATCCCGGCGATCACGATGAGGGGATGCTTGAAGATCCAGAGAGGAAGTATGGGCTCAGCTACTCTCGATTCCACTTTATAGAGGGCAAAGTACAAGCTAGCGCTCGCAATCAGACATCCGCCCGTTTGCCAGCTGAGCCAAGGCCAAGCTGTTCCGCCTTCTAGGAGCGCAATCATTAAAACCGACGTTGCGAGTACTAAAAGAATCCCACCACCTACATCGAGGCGATGCTTTCGGGGCTGCTTCACTTCATGGAGAAAGACGCTCAAGATCACGAGAGCTGCGATTCCCAATGGAATGTTGAGATAAAAAATCCAAGACCAGTGCCCGAGTTCCACGATCGCTGCACCCAAAGCAGGCCCAACCAAGCTTGAGATCGCAAAGACGCTTCCCACATAACCCTGCACTTTGTGCCGTTCGTGTGGAGGATAGAGATCGCCAATCATCGTGGCCCCGATTGGTTGCACAGCCCCGCCACCGATGCCTTGCAAGAACCGAAAGGCAATGAGTTGGCCCATGCTGGTCGCGCGACCGCAGAGAATCGATGCGATCAAAAACAGAATCACACCGACCGTAAAGACCGGTCTACGACCGAAAAGGTCAGCGAGTTTTCCGTAGATGGGAATAGAAACGACTTGCGTGAGTAAGTACGCCGAGAACACCCAACTTAAAAGCGCAAAGCCACCGAGATCCGCGACGATTCGGGGCATCGCGGTCGCGACGATCGTAATTTCGATCGCCGTCATGAACATGGAGAGTAGAATGGCCGCCGTGACCCAACCGCGGTGAGTTGTTTTCGAAGTCGTGGGTGATGTCATTAGAACCTCGATGCGCGCCCTGAAGTTAAACCGGAGTTCATCACCCCGGTTTTTTCGCAAGATAACAAACTTCGTCCGCAAAGGACCTTTAAGTTATCAACGAAATCGTAGGCACCCGGAGTCGAAGCTTTAGCGCGAACCCTCTGCGCGCGCTGGCAGCGTCTTCAAAAACTTAAAGAGCGCTTCGATTTCGACATCGGTCATCGCTTGGGTTGCTTTCCACGGCATGAACTGCGGGTTGATCTGATGATTGTCTGGCGTCAGACCGGTACGTAGGACCTTTTTGAAATCTTCAAGAGACCACTGAGCGAACCCTCCGCTTGGAGTTAAGTTTTTTGCCGGCGGCCAAGAAGGAGGAGTACCAGGAATGGCCCCACCGGAAAAGCCCGGCCCATGGCAACCGAGACAAGCATTTGCGATGTACTTTCCGTACTCGGCGGTTGACTCAACTTTCACGTCATCAATGAATTCGGCCTGTCGATCAAGGTGCTCATATGAAAAGAGAAGCGGCATCTGATTCATGTTGTAGAGCACTCGCGACACGGGACCAATCTTTTGCGTTTCGCTTTCGCGATCTACGGGAGGCACTGTCTTCAGGTAGGCGATCATTCGTGCTAGATCGCGATTGCTCATGCCGTGGAAATCACCTGCCGGCATCATGATGAGAGGACGTCCCTCGGGATCTACGCCAAAGCGGATAGCTCGAATCCAATCTCCGTCTTTGTAGTTAACAACGCGAGAGCCTTTTCCCAGAGTAAGGTTTGATCCAGCGAATCGGCCCACGGGCGGCTCGTTTACGAAAACCCGGCCACCCATGTCTTCACCGTGACAATCCGCACAACCTTTCGTTTGCAGAAGACGCTTCCCCTCCTGAAGAGAGGCTGCGTCTTGAGGAAGTTCGATGGCTGCTACTTCAATATTCACCTTCTCGTTTCGCCGAATTTCGACTCGCAAGGCCGCCAATGCCAGAAAGACTCCTCCAAGTCCCAAGATGATCAAAATGCCCCATCCAAACCGTTTGACACCCTTCTTCATGACGCCTTCTCCAAAGCTGCAGTGTTAGTGTTTACTAACAAATTATTAGCGTTTACTAACTTTTGCCAAATGCTTTTTAAATTGAGATAAGAATTGGACTTAGATAAAGGTAAGCCATGGCGAAACGACTCAGTGCACCCGAGCGTAGAAATTTAATTCTCGATGAGGCTAGTCGCCTGTTCGCGTTTCGTGGTCTACACGGCACGACGACTAAAGAAATCGCGAAAGCGGTCGGTATCTCCGAGCCTGTCTTGTACCAGCACTTTGCTAGCAAAGAGGAAATTTACTCTGAGCTCGAATTGATCTGCTCGCAGCAAACCGCCTACTTTAAAAAGGTCGTTCAGGAATTAGGTCTTGGCGTCGACTCACTCATCACGATTACCTACCTTTTGATTCGAGTCATTTCTTTCAGTAAAGAGCCTGCATCGAAATCAAAAGCAAAGGAATGTGCCCCTTCTGAAATCCTTCTCCGCTTAATGGGATATAGCTTTCTCGAGGACGGCCGCTTTGCGCGCTCGCTTGTCGAGAACTGCATTGGCGCTTTCTTTCAGCAGTGGTCCGAGTGTTACAAGCTGGCGCAAAAAGATGGCCACTTGAATATCGAGAAGGCTGACTCAACTCACTTGTGGCTCGCTTACGAATCTATCATCGGCTTTGGTATGTTCATCCTTCCGCCTCAGTTGTTAGTGGACCGGATCAACAAAACCGATGAAGCCTCCAAAGCCGCAACACTCTTTGTCCTTCGAGGATTGGGGCTTAAAGAATCCGTCGTGGAGAAATATGTAGATTGGCAGGAACTCCGAAAAACCTACGCCAATGCCCTAAAGCTTGCGGACGTATTTTAACGATCGCTTCGATTCCATCGATCCTAAACCGTATCGATTTGATACGGACACCTGCGCACTTTCCCATCTCTTTAAATTTAATGCGTTTATAAACCCTTGTTCCAAAAGTTCATTGGAGCAAAACCCTCTGACCAATGCACTACATTTCATCTGGGGCATGATCTGTCTCATCTTAAGACGCACGATCGTTGTCTTCAGCATTAAGAGATCGAGCAAATGAGTCGATAAGATTATGTGAAGAACGGTACCCTCCCCACCAGGAGTTCGACAATGCGCAAAGAATTGAGGAAAGGCCCGGAAGTCCTCCGTGTCATGGCTCTTCAACTTCTTTTGCTAATTCTGGTTTCATTGGGAACGCTTCTTCACGCCGAACATGCCTACGCGATTCAATCTGGAATCACGTACCACGGCCGCATCTTAAAGCCCGATGGCACGCCTCTCGAAAGCACGAACGTAAAATTCAAATTGCAGATCCGAACGCCCGGTACGGAGAATTGCCTTCTTTATGAAGAGCAACAAACCCGAAACCTTGCGGGCTCTGGTGGTGTTTTCTCAATCACTCTCGGCGACGGCAGTGGCGTCCGCGGCGCCGCTGATGAATACGCGCCAGGGCAAAGTCTTACGTTGGATCGCGCCTTTCAGAACAAAGCAGGTTTTCCATCCACACTGAAAAGCTGTGATTCGGGTTCGGCTTATGCTCCCAACATCGCAGACGGTCGGCGATTCCAGGTCGAGTTCCGCGATGCGAGCATGACGGCTTGGGAAAAACTTCCCGCCGCCGCGATCAACTACGTACCCTTTGCACTCGAATCGAAGTCTCTTTCTGGATTTCAACCGCAACACCTTCTGCGCTTTGACGATGCGGCTGCGCTCCTCAACACAACGCCTCTTTCAGTTACGGACTATACGGATCTTGTCGCTTTGATCGCGGGAACCAGCACGAAGTACACACGCGCGGGTCAACTCAACGGCGTGGCCCTGCCCACTCTCTCCAACGGCCAAAGCTTGCAATGGAACAGCGGAAGCTGGACGGCCGTGACGCCCCTCACTTCTGAAACCGATCCGAACGTTCAAGCATTCGCGAAAACCGCACTGCCTAACTGTGCGGCTGGTGAAGTGCTTCAATCAAACGGAACCGGGTTTCTCTGCGTAACCGACAATACGAGTGGAACTCCGGTTGATGCGACGACAACGGCAAAAGGCATTGTGCAGATTTCGCCGACGGGTGGAATTTCAGTTTCAGCTGGAGTGATTTCACTGCCAGACCAAGGCGGCATCACGGCTGGCAATTCGTACACGAAAGTAACCGTGGATGCGAAAGGTCGCATTACCGCTGGAGCTGCTCTCGCCGAATCAGACTTGCCTTCCATCACCAATGCTTGGTCGGGCACGATCGACGGTTCGAAGATTGACGGAACGATTGGCGGCGCAACGGCGATCTCGACCTCTGGTGCCATCACTACAGGTGGAGCTGTTGGTGCACGTACCTTCAATTTGTTCGATGCGGACACAAACAAAATTTCTTTCGTCGCTCCAGCGTTGAGCGCTGACTATTCTTTGACTTGGCCGGCCGCACTCCCAGGAGTCAGTGGACAAATTCTTTCGGTAAATACGTCAGGACAACTTTCGTGGATAGCGCCCTCAAGTGGATCTGTTACAAGCGTGACGGCCGCGGCTCCCTTATCGAGTACGGGCGGAGCAACTCCGCAGATTTCCATTTCTCAGGCCAACAGCACCACGAATGGTTATCTCTCAAACACCGATTGGTCGACATTCAATAACAAACTTGGAACAACACTTGCCAACGGTTCAATGTGGCTCGGCAACGGATCAAACGTTGCAACTGCCGTAGCTCCATCTGGCGACTTGAGCGTGACGAACGCTGGCGCTTTTACGGTGACACACCTTCAAGGTCGGTCGGTCGCGACGACAACTCCGGTAACGGGACAGGTCCTTCGATACAACTCATCGAATGCTTGGGAAGCAGCGAACTTCTCCGTCAGTGATCTTCGAAAGTCTGACGGCACTTCTCAGTTTGCTTCTGCGTCTTGCTCGGTTGGACAAACATTAAATTGGTCTTCGCTCACCGACACTTTTACCTGCGTGAATATTTCCATCGCCAACACGCAAGTAACGGGATTAGGTACTGCGTCTACGAAGAACTTTGGCACGGCCGCTGGAAACTTAGTTGAACTTGATGCTGGCGCGAAGATTCCTGCCAGCTTGTTACCAGCAGGTGCGGCTTCGCAGTGGGTTACCACCGGATCGGATATCTACTACAACACGGGCAATGTCGGCATCGGGACGACCAATCCAGGAAACGCGCTCGAGGTCAACGGAACTGCTCAAGCCGTCGCAATGACGGCGACGGATTCTTTCCGCATATCTCCAACGGGCGGAATTTTCTATGTTCGTGACAACATGGGAGTGGTCGCAAACTCCGGAATGTCGATCGGCTTCTCTTCGACGACTTCAAACGCCAACACCGGTCCAGATACCCGGGTTTGGAGAGATGCTGCTGGCATCGTCGGCCAACGAAACGGCGCCGCAGCGCAAGCCTATCGTCTCTACAATACATATACCGATGCCTCAAACTACGAGCGAGGTGTGCTTGATTGGCAAACCACCGCGAACGTTTTTCGAATCGGCACGGAGGCGGTCGGGACGGGTACGGTGCGAAACATCGCGCTCATTGGCGGCAACGTCGGTATTGGAACCACGAACCCCACGCTGTCGTTGGATGTGGCCGGCCCGATTCGCAGCACGACCCTCAATGGTAGCGTGCAAGAAAGTTTAGTGCTCACGAATACCCACGTAGGTGCCGGAAGCGGAGCTTCAATTCTCTTTGGTAACGCAGTTAAACTTGCTCAAATCGCAAACGTAGTCGAGAGCACGACGACCGATAGCTCGCTCACGTTCTCAACGCGCCGGACGAGCGGCAACCCAACGGAGAAGATGCGCATCACGGCGGCAGGGAATGTTGGTATTGGAACGACGGCGCCAACGTCGGAGCTCGATGTCGTCGGTACGGTGAAGGCGCGCCAGGGAACGTTTCAAATAAACGGCGGACAGGTTCTTTCAGCTACCGGCAATACCAATGGATCGTCGCCGTACGTGTTCCAGGTCTCGAATTCTACCGCGACGGCCGATGACCAGTATTTGATGCGAGCTTTTTCGAACTCGGTCGAGCGCTTTCACATAGCAAATACCGGCCGCACTTACTTCGCTGATAGCGTCGGCATTGGCACCACGACACCTGGCGCACCTCTCGACGTTAAAGGGGAAATTCGTTTATCTGGAGCTACGAGTGGTTACACAGGATTCCGTCCTGCAGCGGCAGCAGGATCGACTGTCTGGCAACTTCCTTCAACTGATGGCTCGAGCGGACAAGCACTCGTCACGAACGGTTCTGGTGTTCTGACTTGGCAGACGCCGAGTGGAACCGGAGTTTCGACTCTCACGGTGAATGCTCCAATCACAAACGGTGGAACCGCGACTGCACCCAACTTGTCGATCGCGCCGGCAAGTGGCTCCACCAACGGATACTTGTCGAGTAGCGACTGGACAACGTTTAACAACAAACAAGGAACTGGCCTCACCAGCGCCAACATCTGGGTTGGTAACGGTTCGAACACCGCTGCTGCAGTCGCGCCTTCCGGCGATGTTTCAATGACAAACGCTGGCGCATTTACCGTTACGAGACTTCAATCACGGACGGTAGCGTCGACTCTCCCCGTGACGAGCCAAGTGCTTCGTTACAACACGGCGACTACATCGTGGGAGCCACAATACGTTAACTTCGGTGACTTGAAGAAATCCGATGGAACTTCGCAGTTCCCGGGCACACCTTGTACCTCGGCTCAAACCCTCACTTGGTCGTCACTTACAGATACATTCGTCTGTTCAAGCATCTCGATCGCGAGCTCGCAAGTCACCGGTCTTGGAACTGCCGCCGCGAAGAACTTCGGCACCGCTGCGGGGAACCTCGTTGAACTCGATGCGGGCGCAAAAATTCCGGCAAGCTTGCTTCCTTCAGGTGCAGCCTCGCAGTGGACGACCTCGGGATCGAACATCTCATACACCGCCGGAAACGTCGGCGTTGGAACCGCATCGCCTGCGCGCTCACTCCATGTCTCGGGCGGATTCCGCCTCGAGCCCGCAGCTCTCCCAAGCTCACCCGCTGCAGGTGACCTTGCCGTTGATTCTGGTGATGCGAACCAATTCAAATATCACGACGGGGCTGGATGGCGAACGCTCTCGACGTTCGCGCAATACAACTGGGATAATAGAACCTACTCTGCCGCATCTACGGGTGTAGATGGTCAACCAGACGTCGCAACCAATGCGATGTACAACACAAACGCGCTCGACGGCACCGCTGCCGTTTTGCGAGTTGGAGTTCGCAATACAGCGGGCAACTACCAAAATGCTTACATCGGTTCTGTCAGCAACACGGCTGGCTACGCGCCGAGTGTCGTGATTGGTCAACGGACGTCGTCGACGAATTATGCTGAACGCTTGCGAATTGATAGCAGTGGCAGGGTCGGGATTGGAACATCTGCCCCGGGAGCACCTCTGCAAGTTCAGAGCTCAGCGACTATGGCGTTCCCCGCGACTTCTGGGTCGACCCAAGCAGGCTCAGTCCTAAGACTGTCAAACGCCGCTTCGAACGGAGTTTTGGATTTCGGCAATTACGGAAGTAATGGGATGTGGTTGCAATCCACTAACGCTACCTCTCTCAATTCGAACTATCCCCTTTTGCTGAATCCAAATGGCGGAAACATCGGTATCGGTACAACTTCGCCTACGACTGATCTGAGCTTCGGAAACCCCGGCGCATCCTTGGGACGCGTGATCGGCATCGAATCTGGAGCGGCTGGAGACGCGGGTGCTTACCTGACTGTTCGAGCGAGCAACTCCGGCACAGGCACAAACCTCTCGGGTGGAAGCCTTTATCTCTCATCTGGTGCTTCAACGGGCACCGGTGGCTCGACAATGTACTTCCAAACGGCGACGCCCGGATCATCGGGAACTACCGCGAATTCCGCATCGACCAAAATGACTTTGACCGGAACTGGTCGACTCGGAGTCGGAACCGCAACACCGGACACGATTCTTCACGTCGCTGGCACAAGCGGCAACACTTTGAAAATTGTCGATGGTAACCAAGCTGCAGGTAAGGTGCTCGTTTCCGACGCCAACGGTGTTGCAACTTGGACGACCCTTGCTCCCGGCGGAGTTACATCGTTGACCGTCAACGCTCCGATCACGAACGGCGGTACCTCATCGGCGCCGAATCTATCGATCGCGCAGGCGAACGGCTCCACCAACGGTTATCTCTCGAGCACCGATTGGTCGACTTTCAACAATAAACTTGGCACTACACTCACGGGTGGCTCGATCTGGGTTGGCAACGGATCAAACGTCGCGACGGCCGTTGCGCCTGCAGGCGACGTGACGATGACGAAC
>SYLX01000216.1 GCA_005808505.1 Bdellovibrionales bacterium
CTGACGGCTTAAAAGCTTCGCTCCAAGAAGCCGTGAAATCGCTCCGCAAAATTGAAGGCACGATCAAGAACGTCGAAGAGATCACTTCGAAGATCAACCGCGGTGACGGCACGATCGGTAAGCTCGTCAACGACGAGCAGACGATCGAAGAAGTTAACAATGCCGTGGCTTCGATCAATAACTTGCTCGACGCTGGCTCGAAGATGCAGACAAGCATCGACTTCCACTCTCACTACTTGTTCAACGCAACGGCGGCTGGAGCTGCGAAGTCGTACTTGAGCCTCCGTGTACAGCCCGGTCTTGATCGTTATTACGAGATCGGATTAGTTGACGATCCCGTGGGCGTGACCGAGCGCACGGTCACAACGACGACGCCGGAAAATCCGGCGGGTGGCTCGACGACGATCCGCGAAGACAAACGCTTTCAGAATCGCGTCAAGATCAACGCACTCTTCGCCAAGAACTTCTACGACTTCACGGTTAAGGGCGGAATCATCGAGAACTCCGGCGGAGTTGGCGCGGATTACCACTTGTTCAAGCGCAAGGTGCGTTTATCGGTTGAAGCCTTTGACTTTGCGGACCTCAATCTGCGAGCATCCCTCCGGTATTCCATCTTCCACGGCATCTATATCACTGGGGGCGGTGAGGATCTGGTTTCCAAAAACGGAAGAGCCAGTGCCTTTGCCGGTGCGGGACTCTTTCTTACGAACGACGACCTGAAGCTTCTCATGACGAAAGTGCCGTTCTAACGCAGGCTCCTCGACGCCTGCCGGCTCTCGGGAGGCCTCGATGTTCAAGAATGCGCTCGTCAGCGTTTCCGATAAGACAGGTCTAGTTGAGTTTCTGAAACCCTACGTCGCAAAAGGGCTCCGCGTTGTTTCGACGGGCGGGACGCTCAAACATCTCCGTGAAAATGGAATCCAAGCATTCGACGTTGCCGAACAAACGGGCTTCAAAGAAGTGATGGATGGAAGAGTTAAAACTCTTCACCCGCGCGTTCACATGGCGCTCTTGGCTCGCAAAGATCATCCCGAAGATCAAGCGATCCTCAAAGCCGAGAGTCTTGAGCCGTTCGACCTTGTTGTCGTGAACCTTTACCCTTTCGAAGCTGCGCGAACTCGCAATCTTCCGGATCACGAATTGATCGAGTACATCGATATTGGGGGACCGAGCATGCTTCGCTCGGCCGCTAAGAGTTTCGATCGCATCGCGGTCGTTTGTGATCCCGATGATTACAAGTGGATCGTCGAAAAAGCGGAGCTGACACTCGGTGATCGGCGCAAGCTCGCCGCGCGCGTTTACAAACACACAGCTCAATACGATGACCTCATCGCCAAGACTCTCGCTACCGAAGATGAGCGACCCGTGACGTTGGTGGGTCGACCGGTTGCTGAGCTTCGTTACGGCGAAAATCCCCACCAAAAGGCTTGGTGGTATCGCTCGCTCGAAGCTTCAAGTGGCCTCCACGAAGCAAAGATCCTTCACGGAAAACCTCTTTCGTATAACAACTTGCTCGACCTCGATGCAGCGGTCGGAGCCGTGAGTGAGTTTCGTGCTCCAGCTGCTGTTGCGGTCAAACACAACAATCCTTGTGGAGTGGGAACTTTTGAGTCCATCAGTGGGGCTACGGCTCGGGCGATTCAGGCGGATCCGGTGAGTGTTTTCGGCGGAATCATCGCGCTCAATCGTGTAGTTGATCTCGCGGCGGCCGAGGAGATGGCGAAAATCTTCCTCGAGTGCATCATCGCGCCGGGCTTTGAGCCCGCAGCTCTCGAGCGCCTTCAGAAGAAGAAAGATCTCCGTCTTCTCGAATGGCCACGTCTTGCGGAAGAATCACGGGAGAAACAATTCCGCTCCGTTAGCGGCGGCTTCCTAGTGCAAACTTCCGATCGCACCAGCGATTGGTCGAGTTCTTGGCGCATCATCGGTGAAACGCCTTCGGAAAAAATTAAACAGGATTTGATGTTAGCCTGGAAAGTCTGCGCACGACTGAAAAGCAACGCGATCGCGATCGCATCCGGTGGTGCGACGGTTGGCCTCGGCATGGGACAAGTCAATCGCGTTGATGCGGTCGAGCAAGCGATCAGCCGGATGAAGAAGCATCATGCTGGGCTACAAGACCCTTGTCTTGCTAGCGATGCTTTCTTTCCTTTTCCGGATTCAGTGGAACTAGCGGCCTCAGCTGGAGTACGATGGATAGTACAACCGGGTGGTTCCATTCGCGACGAAGAAGTTTTCGCGCGCGCTGGCGAGCTGGGGGTAACGATGGTTCTTACAGGACTTCGTCACTTCAGGCACTAGCGTTGAACGGATCATGACGATCTCGACCGCCCGCTGACCGGAGCAATGGATTGCGAAGCGAACTCGTGGGCCAAGTTTGGTTGGTGAAGTCGAGCGACCGTATTTTAGGTCCTTTCACCACTGAAGAAGTCGCGCAGAAATTGCGCACAAAAGAGATTGTCGTCATCGACGAGTGCGTGACGCCGATGTCGCGTTGGCGTTTGCTGCGCGACGAGCCGTACTTTCATAGCGTAATCGAAGAGATCCGCAAGGGTCTGCTCACGCAGCGTGAAGACACGGAGATCCAAGGTAATACGAACAATCACACGCAAACGCTCACGGACCCTTCGATCAGCGTCACGCTCGATATGCAAACGGCAGCTGCTGCGGCGATCGATCGCTCAGGCGTCGATCAATCACAGATCAAAGACGCTGAGTTCACCGAAGAAGATATTCCTCCCGTAGTCGTGCAATCGACAGGTCCTCTTCGTTCTACGAAAGTTCGGAACTACGGTGTCAGCAGCGACTACAAAATCGACTCGAAGAAAAGCGCTTCGGGAGCCGCCGTCGCCGCTTGGATCACGGCTGGTCTTGTGCTCGCAGGCGCGGCTTACATGTGGACGCGCTCGCAAACGCCTTCTCCTGAGCGAGCCGTTTCCTCGCAAAACTATGATCGTCTTTTAAATGAAGGTTCGGCGGCTTGGGATGAAGGTGATTTTCCCGCAGCGCTTGAACTCTATCGCCAAGCGAACCGTCAGTATCCAGGCCGCCCGGAAGTGGTGGCACGTCTTGCGCCACTTCTCATTCGCCTCGAAGGACAAACCGTCGCGGCGAAGCGCGCGTTGAACGAAGCGATCGAATCTTCGAAGTCGCTCGTTGATCGCCGAATCAAAAGCGAATTAGAGCTCGGTTTGGGTCTCGCCGCGATGGCGGGTGATGACTACGGAGATGCGGACAGCCATTTCCGCTCCGCGATGACGATTTCGCCAGCTTCGTTTCCGGCGCACTTCAATACGGGCGCGGTCGCTTTCCAAAACAAACTCTATGACGATGCAGCTAAGAGATTTGCGGGAGCGGGCGATGAGCCAGCCGCGCTCTTCATGGCGGCGAAGTCGCTTGCGATGAATACGAAAGGGGATCGCGCTGCCCATTTGCGTGAGGCGGAATCGTCGGTCCTCAAGCTTCTTCAGAAGCACCAAAATTTCCGGCAGGAAGCGTTGGTCTTAGGTGCCGCCATCGATGCGGATCGTGACAACACGAAGGGTGCGCTCACTCGAGTTCTTGCGGCACTTGATACGGATCCTGATGCGACATCGGATCATTGGCAGGATCCATTCCTTTATCTTGTTCCGCTCGAATGGCGCTCGCTACTTCCTCATTGCAGGAAGATCAATGATCAGCTCAACGCTCCGGCAAGCCGCGCGCTCTTGGCGCTGTGCCATTTCAAAGCGGGTGATGTGGATTCTGCTCATCGCGTGATCGCCGATGCGCAGGCAGCGGCTCCTGAAGAATCCTTCTTGCAGAGTGTGAATGCTTACATTCTTGCGAGCGTTGGTCGAACCGAAGATGCACAAGCGGCTTTGGCGCTCGCGACCAAGCAAAATACGACAAAGCTTGCGTTGAGCGTGCGCGCGCGTCTTTGCACGCGTTTGGGCGACACGGCTTGCGCTGAACGTGCTTGGCAGGAGCTCGTGAATTCCGACGCGCAACCTCTTGCGGCTCTGACTGGACTCGCGAGCCTTCGCTCACAGCAGGGTGACCGCAAATCCGCACTTGAACTCGTGAAGCGTGCGATGGCGCTCTCGCCGAAGTACCGGCCGGCGCTCGCCTTCAAAGAGGAATGATGAAGTTGTCCGCGAAGCTTTTTTCTAAATTCGCTTTCGCGCTTTCATGTGCGCTGGTGCTTGCGTCGCTACCTTCTTGCCAAAAGAAGGATGCCGGTTGGAAGCGTGAATCGTACAATGAGCAAGATCTCACGCGTTCGATGGTGGAAGCAAAACTCCCGCGGAGCCTTTGGGAGAAAATCACCGCCGTTTTGCATCCCGCAGGAGAAGCTCCGGCAAAACCCGCCAACGCTGAGGAAGATCACGGCTCTCGCAGTGCACTACCTTCGCTTTTTGCTCCGATCAAAGTTTATCTGATCGAAAAGAACAAAGGCCTCTTGTTTCGCGGTAACACCATGATCAAGTTTGGCCCGGGTGGCGGCGAGATTGATTTGAAGGACTACGTTCAATTGAAGAACGGAAGCTTCTACTTCGTTGTCGAGTTCATGCCGGAAGTCGAGAAGCTCGATCGGCGGGTCTTCTTCTTGAGCAACAGTCCGCAACGGAAAATCGGCAAAGAAACCCTCGGCGCCGGCTGCGAAAACTACTACGACGTTTCGAAAGCTTTCGCCGACGCCGTCAAAGGCGACGGTTTTCTCATCAACACCCGCGACGGCCGACACGTGAGTGCCTTGGGCGGAACTTACTTCTTCGCCGCCTCCCACGAGGGCCAGCTCCACCTCGCGGCGCTCACAATCAAAGACTCCAACTACAAAAAGCTCAGCTGCCGCTGAGAGGTGCCTGGCACCTTTCCGGGATGCGATGCACAAGGACCAGCGCAACCTCAGCGGCAGACGCTTGCTCACTTCAGAATCTGAAGAAGGCTTCGATAAAATGCTTCTTGCTGACTGCCGGAATCACTCCTCTGATAAGCGTCATTAAATATCTGTTTGTATGAAGCTCGTTGGCTATCAGACATATTTTTCATCTCCAAAGAGAAGCGCTTCAAAGCTACGTCATTAGCTGTTTTCAATAGCGCGCGGTAAGTCGACTCGATGACTGAACCGGTGTCTGACGTCTGGTACCTTTGTAAGAAGAGAGCAGCATCCGCACGTAGCTGCTCAAATGATTTGCCGGATGCATCAATGGCATACCTCTCACGTGCCGCAGTAAAGGCAGAATGCACCATCGAGCGGTAAGTTGCTTCAGCAGTCGAACCGGTTTCGCTACGTTGGTAAGACGATGAATGCTTATGCGCTTCTGCAAGTAAGGCTTGATAGTCCATCGCGCGAATTTCACTCCTGAACGCGCTGAGGCTTCGATCGAATGAGAGATTCATCATCCTTCGGTGCAATGTCTCAAGCGCGCTTCCTGTGTCTGAGCGTTGATAGTTTACGTTCTGAGTTGCAGCTTCCTGAAGATATTGGGCCGAGGAGCCGTTTAAGTTCTCATTCTGGTAAGCAGTTATCGCAAGATCAGTTGCGATTCTATGCGCAGAAATGGCCGCTCTCTCAAGTGACGATCCCGTGTCCGTACGGTTGTAGAACTGTAAAAACTCATGAGCTGCTTGAATTAGCTGCTGCGAATTCCAACGACCTTGTGTCGCCTCCGCATGAAACGCGGCAGGGATCGCTTCAGCGTAACCCTGTCGCAATTGGCGGTAAGTGCTCTCTAAAGTCGACCCTGTTGGAGCCAAAGAGTATTGTCTATTAGCATGAAAGGCGAGCGTCTCTAACTCTTTGTATGTCATTGAGCCTGTTGAATCTAGCATTCGCAGCAACGCAGCTGATGCTTGTTTCAATTGATCTCTAGCGTTTGTCTCAGCGGCGCTTCCTCTCGACGCATTTGCGTAAGCTCGGTGCGCGGACATCAAGTTGTTTTCGAGACTTTCGAGTTCTGTCCGATCCATGGGTCGACGGGTCGTTGTATCGGCAGGTCTGCCTACTTCAGTAGTTTGAGGTCTAAATTCGGGCGCAGCAGGTACTAGCGATTCAGCAGCTGCTTGCGTTTCGCTCCTTGCGGCCGGTCTTGCTGGAGTCGCGGTCGTCTCAGTTCGGACGGCAGGTGAAGCAACCACGGGAGTTGATCGCTCAACTTTCTTTGACGGAATCATGCGTGACAGGCCAACGCTCTCGAGCGATCCCGTCTGAAACCACGCCATCAAATCCTTGAAAAAGCCTTTGTACCAATCCTTATCGCGAGTGAGGTCGAGACCAAGTTGAACACGATCATAAGTGCCAAGCTCTACCGAAAACTTCTGAGCATCCGTCACGTAGATGCGGAGTTTTCCGTCTTTGTTGACTCCTCTCCAAGTTGAAACCCATTTTTCCAGCGGAACGGGTTCGCCACCAAAGAGGTTGTCGACTGCGTACCATTTGCCATCGTCTCCGCGAACGATCGTCGAAACGTGGAACTGCCAAGTGATCTGACCTTCCATAGGTCCCACAGCCCAAATCTTGCGGATCGCATTTTTATCAACGCCCATCTTCAAAAGCGCGTAGTGCACGTAGGC
>SYLX01000217.1 GCA_005808505.1 Bdellovibrionales bacterium
CAGGCTTCTCCTCTCTCCTGCAGGGATCTGCTTGAGACTCGGCGTATGCGTCCGCCGGAGCGCGCCTTCGTCGAACAACTCTTAGAAAAAGGTCTCTGGCAAGAAGCAGCTTGGTACGCGCTCGAGCGGGGCGATCGCGGACGATATGCCGAAATCGAAAGACGAATCGAAGCGTTTTTGTCCAAAGCCCAAATCGTCGGTGAACCAGAAGTTGTTTACAGCGGATCGAGTGAGGTGTTCAAAGTTCAATTCGAAGGCAACGTCGCCGCGATTTTTAAGCCTGATGTTCGTCACTGGAGACGCCGGGCGCGCCCTTTCCACTACGACAACATGCCAAAGAAGGATGCCGCCGCTTATAAGTTCGATCGCGCAATCGGCGCCTACATAGTGCCCGTGACAATCCAACGTGTCGTGAATGGAAGGCCAGGATCCCTGCAGATTTTCATGAAGCTGGAAGCCCCTGCAGAAGTGACCTCAAAGTACCGAACGCGCGAACGCTTGCGCGCGCTCGATGCTCTGATGGGAACTTGGGACCGTTCACCACAGAATACGGCCGCGGCTCAAGAAGGCGTTGTTGGTATCGACAACTCGATGGCGTTCATTACGGAAACTCCGACGGCCTCGATGGGGATTCAACGCCCTCCGAAGCTTGAAGAACTCAATGACTTTGATTTTCACGCCGAATTTCAGGGGCTCCGCTCGCTTACGGGGCCACGACTTCGCGATTTGCTAAAAGAAGAACTTACGGAGCCCGAACTCGCTAAGGCGGCCGAGCGCCTCCTGCAGGTGAATCCAACCAATTAATCCAAAGCTTCGAGTTCTTCTTTGAATTGCTTTTCCGCGGCGCGAAGCTTGCGCTCTCGATCCGCGTAATATTGATCCGACGCTTTCCCTTTATTCGTGATGGAACGGTTGTCTCGCTCCACTTCCATCTTCTTTCGCTCGTCTTGCGTATACTTGATGAAGTACTGCAAGTCCTTGCGGGCAGCATCCGAACCGCGTCTTCCATTGGAATGACTGATCAACGCCGACGCAGCTTCGCCGACGTCACCTGCATCGATCAAATTTTTGACTTTGCCCTCTCGACTAGGAGACCGGCTTGCAAATTGACGATAAGCTGCTTGCGCTTCGGCGATGTTACCGTCGCGAGCTGCGCGTTGAGCTTCGAGCGGATTCCGCATTGCCGACACTTTGTCACCGTCGAGGCGGCGCTCAATTTGGCCAATGTTGATGCCGCCATCGGGCCGCCCGCCCGTGATGCCGTTTTTCATGAGACTCTCTGCATCCTGATGGGAGAGACCAACTTCTTTTCTCAAGCCTTCAAACTTCGCGCGAATCTCCGGCTTTTTCAATTCGTCGTAGCTCTTCCCCTCGGCGATACGATGAAGTTCGATGATCTTCTTTTCTTTCTCGGCGTCGAGTGTGATGCCCTTCTTTCCCAACATCGCGCGCGAGGCGGCGATACGCTCAGCATCGGTTAGGTTCTGCGCTTTGCTCAAGACAGCTTTCATCGAGGCAGAGCCTTTCACGCCGTCACCGGCTTCGACGGCCTTTAAATAATCGTCGACGACGCCGGGACGCACTCCTGCATTCGGCACTCCGCTTCGACCTTGAGATCGTGATTCATTGGAAGCTACGCTCTTCGCGGAACCTGCCGCACCAGCAGCTGCACCGCCTTGAGCTCCGGCGGCTGCATTTGCGACCTCACGTCCTTCTTTGGCTACCGCCGTCGCTGATCCGGCTCCTTCTTGTAGACCCTCTTTCACCTTGCTTGCGAGCTTTTGGCCGAGCCCATTTTTTTCCCGAGAAGCTTTCGCCACTTGCGCGACCGTTGCCTTCATTGGGCCTGAAACGCCCTTCTTCGCTAAACTTATGACTTTCATGGGACCCAAAGTTTTCACGAGGTTTGGTACGATCTCGCAAAACATTTTGGCCTGAATTTTTTCTTTGTAACAACCGCCTGGCGGATCAGCTTCATTGACCGCGTTCCAAATTCCGCTTGCGAGGTGTTTTAGAACCGACCCGGAACTTTTGATCGACTCTGCGCCCGCAATAAGGCTCGCACCTGCTTTTTGCGCGTAGTAACCCGGATCGTTATAGATGCCCGATGCTGTCGAGACGACTTTGTCTGCAGCCGACTTGACGTACGATTTCACGTTGTCAACGGTCGCATTTTCCCAGGCCGTCGCAACCGTTTCTTTCGCACTGGTGTAGGTTTCTGACACCGCTTTCGTGACGCTTTCCGCGACCTCGTTCAAGACGCCTTTACAAGTCTCGTAGAGCTCACCACCCGTGATCGGAGGATCGGACGAGCTCCATCTCTCGGCTTCCGGTACCATCTCGCAAAGATCTTTGATGTTCGAAGCACCCTTGACTTCTTGAGGAGCAATGTCTTGTTCAGCCGCACCGGAATTTGAGTTCCCCGTTGTCTCGCGACGGGTTCCGCCGCCGCCTAAAACTTCATTAGCGGCGTGTGCTTCGGCGCCTCTCAACCACTCGAGCAAGTAATCTGCCCGTGATTTCGAAGCGAGTCTCGGTTTGAAGTTATCGAGCAAGTAACCGATGCGCGCGCGATCGCCAAGGCCCGGGGATTCTTCCGAATACATCACCTGAATGAATTTGGTGCGCGCGTAGTATTGGCGTTCTACAACTTGAACTTCTTGACCGCGGATGCCGCGATAGCTCGCTTCGATCGTGATCACGCCGAGGAACTCCGGCCACGGCGAGGGTGCCGATTCCATGTGGTGGATCGTGTAACGATTGATAGCAAAGTTACGAAGGAACTCCTCTCGATCGCGCGAGAGCATCGACTTAGCGGAGACGAAGTTTTCAGGTTTTAGTTTCGATGGTTCGGAAAACTCATGAAAGCGAACGGCGACGACTTCATTCTTGGAAGACCGCGTATTTTGGAAGAACCAGGCTCCATCAAAATCAGTAGCCGATCTTTTCCACTGCCCCGGAATCGAAACTTGAACCTCGCGCTTCACATCGCTAAAGGCAAAAGTTGGAAAGCAGATGAGAATCAGGAGAAAAACAAGCCGTCTCAAAACAAGCCACCTTTGTGGAACTCTCTCAACGTCCAGTTCCTTCTTTTCGGCGGCCGAACGCATCATCTTGAGTGTCTCAGCATTGAAAAAGCTCGCGGATTTCAAGCCGTTGGGAAACCACTGCGTCCTCGGGTCGAGAACGCAGTCATGCCGACCTCAATTGGAATGGAGAACAAACCAAGAGCCGAGCCTCGCCCTACGTCCAGACGAACGCAGGCGAACAAAACAATTTCTGCTTAGAAGCTGTCTCCGTTGCGATTTCGTCTTTCCAAAATCCCAATGACGTTGAAATAATAACTTTGTCTAAACCGATGCTTCAGCCACTGTTTCAGGAGGACCTATGCTCTTCAAGCAATCCCGGATGATTGCTCTTTCGACCGTCTTCGTCGCTCTCTTCTCTTTCGCCGCGCACGCTCAAGACGAGATCAAAGTTGGATTCATGCCGCCTTTGACAGGCACTGAAGCTCCGGAGTCGAAATTCCAGACAGAAGTCGTAAACCTCGCC
>SYLX01000020.1 GCA_005808505.1 Bdellovibrionales bacterium
GAGAGAGAAAGTGCAACTGGCAGGTAGGCGGGGCAGAAAAGATGATCCTCAGACTTAGCCAGAAGATTCCGAAAAGATCATACGACCAAAGTCGGTTCCGTCTCAAAAGGGGGCACGAATGGGTACCGCAATGAATAAGCAGTTTCTGCGGGCCGTGGTCATCGAAAGTAGCGAGATCGATCGTGCGGCGCTCTCAAAGCTTCTCGGTCAGCTCTTCTTCGAGGTCTATTCCTTCGAAAATGGCGCCGAGGCGCTCGAAGCCCTCAACGGCGATCTCGAAGATGTGGACCTCATCGTTTGTGCAGAAAAGCTTCCGATCCTAGATGGATTCAGTCTGCTCACACTTCTGAAGTCGGATCATCGGTTTGATCGGACAAGGTTTGTTCTGACGACCAACGTGCTGGATGAGCTGACGGAGGCAAAAGGCCGCCACCTCGGAGTGGACGGCCTCATACCAAAACCGGTTGGCGTTGAAGCTCTCAAGGCCCGCGTCTCGGTTTTCTTCTGGAGCAAAACACCATAAACAGAAGCGATTTACTTCTTCTTCTGTACGTTTCCGGTGCCTGACACGGAACCAGACTCATCCGTGCGTGTGCCACCCGCCGGTGCTTTATCCGTAATGCTTGTACCAGATTCGTTGGTTGAGCCATCGCTGACGCGCGGAGCCGCGTGCAAGAGGCGATCGCTGTCGGAGTTTGTGCCTGCGTTCGACGTTCCGCTAACGGTCGCATCCTTTGTTTGTCCCGTCGCGTTTCCACCGCCTAAATCATCCGTGGGATTTGCATCTGGTTGAGTGGCTGCATCACTTGGCTTCGTGCTACCCGGAGAACCAACTTGGCCAATCGCTTCAACGCTCTCGCCCTGTTGAATTGTAGTAGAGGCTTCTTGATTGCGCGTACAACCGAGGGCCGCAAGCAGCGCTACCGAGCAAACAACCGCACGAGTTCGCATTCCGTATCCATGACTCTGATTTTGAAGATTCGTCATTCCTGCTCCTTTGGCGACCGACGACGACCGCTGACCACAAAATAGGTCGATGTCGGTTGGCGTTCATGAGGAAGCTGTCAGAAGGGCGTTTCGAAAACTTCGCAAGAGATTCAACAATCGGCGCGGTGGAAGTTAGGGGCCTTCTACTATCTCTGAGCATGGCGCTAGCTCGCTCGTTGTGGTGAGGTCGAAAACCTCAAAGATCTTCGGGTGGAGCAGAATGCCGACGGAATGCGAAGGTGTCTTAAGAAGGAGTGAATCCGTGATCGAACTCTATCACCGTCAGATGTGCCCGTTTTCAAAGAAAGTTCGCGACTTCATCGAATCGAATGATCTGAAGTCGCGTGTGCAATACAGAGACGTTGCCGAAAAGAAAGAGTACATGGCCCGTCTCCAGGATTTAACGGGTCGCGAGCAAGTGCCTTGCCTCGTCATCAACGGTCAACCGCTCTTGGAAAGCGACGACATCATTGCTTGGTTAAAGCTAAACATGGAGTCGATGCGCGAGCCGAAAACGCAGGCTCCGTTACATCACTGACTCACTTTAAGTTCGGTCGATCTCCGAGCGAATGACCGGAGCATCGGCCGACTGAATAAGGCCCTGCTCCTCCTCAGACGGTTGTAACCACCAAAGGAATGATTCGCGAAGGATTGCGGGTGGAAGCGTGTGTCCACCCTCAAACTCGATGTACTTGACCCTATAGCCAGCGTGACGCAAGCGCGGCACGAGACGAGCGCTGCAAGTGTCAATTCGCAAAACTTGATCCTGAGCTCCATGCGAGACGAAAATGCGCGGGGATCCGCGAAAGTCCTGAGCGGCAATGAAGCCAGGTGAGAGCGCTAGGATGTGCGAAAAGAGATCGCCGTTAATAATTCCGATTGAAAGCGCATAAGAAGCGCCGTCTGAGAATCCGCCAATCGCAATTTTCTTGGAATCGATGTTGTAGGACGAGAAGATTTCGTTCAAGGCTTCGCCCGTTGCGCGCACGTCCGCACCGAAATCAGCGAGGATAACGTCCCAAGTAACTCCGCGGGATTCCGGAAGGAGCAAGATCGTTCCAGAATGATCGGCGAGATCTTGAAAGGGCACGAAGAGATTGTGCGCTCGTCCGCCAGCTCCATGATAAAGGACAAGGAGCGGAGCAGGCTGGTCTGGTTTGTACGATGCGGGGACGTAGAGGAGCGCTGAGCTAGCACTAGGTTCGCTAGCAAGTCGTTGAAGGCCAAGCAGAGGTGGGGCGGGCGGCGCCTTGAGCGAATCGACGGATGAGGGCTCTAATCTAGATTCGGAATGACTCACCTTCAAGCGACCGAGTGAATAGGAACTCATAAAATTTCGCAAGCCTCCAATCCCAAATGATACGCATGAAAACTTAAGCTCACTCTCAAGCTGATATGGGAAGTTTGTGAGGAAATCGAAATTCGTCATGTGACCGAAATGCGACTTGCTTTGGGGTGGGGCTTAGCGGCAAAGGTGTGCTTGGTTGTAGCAATGACTAAGGGAAAGGACTCCCGATGGCGCGCATGGAAGTTACAGAAAATTTGAGAACAAAAAGTTCAGCTTCGAAGCAAAGGCAAAAGCGACCTTCACCTGCGCAGCTTGAGAAAAAAATCCCGAAAATCTTAAGTGAAGTTTTTGGAATGGAAGAGCTTCGAGACGGGCAGGAGGACGTAATTCGATCCGTCCTTCGGGGCAAAGACACGCTTGCGGTCATGCCGACGGGTGCTGGCAAATCGCTGTGTTACCAAATCCCGGCGCTTCTTCTTCCCGGTACGACGGTGATTGTCTCGCCATTGATTTCTCTCATGAAGGATCAAAAGGAAAAGATGGATCGACTTGAGCGCGAAGCTCGGGAGCTCAACAGCACGTATTCTGACGCCGAGATTGAAGA
>SYLX01000218.1 GCA_005808505.1 Bdellovibrionales bacterium
CGCGTCAAGGAAGCGGCCACGCGAAATGGTCGCAGCGAGGAGGCGTACTTCGGCTCCCTCCTGGAATCACTCAAACCCGTCGTCGAGCGCGCGGATTTTGCTTTTGCCAATCTCGAAACGCCGGTCTCGGCAACGCAGCCGCGAACGTTACGACCGATGCTCTTCAACGCGCCCACCGAATTCCTACGTGGTCTGAAATGGACGGGTTTCGACATCGTGAGCGTTGCGAACAATCATTCCCTCGACCAGAAGATCGTGGGTTTAAGCGAAACATTGCGCGCCGTTGAGGCCGAGGGATTGATCCCCGTAGGCGCCGCGAACAACCGTGAGCAGACTCTCAACGGATACGTCGCAAACCTAAGCGGCGTCCGCGTGGGCTTTCTCGCCTTCACGTCGTTTGTGAACGACAACCTCGAGACCGCGCTTGCAAGCCGCTCTCCGTACCTCGCACTCGTCGATCGCAAAAAGGATCTCTACGAAGCAATCTCAGCGATGAGAAAAAAAGCGGACGTGATCCTGCTAAGCCTCCACTGGGGCGTTGAGTACGAGACATCCCCACGCAGTTGGCAGCGGAAATTCGCCGAAGAGCTCCACGAGCGTGGAGTCGACGTAATCGTGGGTCATCATCCGCACGTCCTGCAACCGATTCGCTGGTACGATCGCAAAGACGGCAGAAAAGGTCTGACGATCTTTTCCCTAGGTAATTTGATTTCAAATCAGTCCTCAAGTTACGAACACCGAAGGACAAAGACAGCTGAAGGAAACACCCGCGATGGAGCGTTGGTTGAACTCCATCTCTCGCGAACGGGAGTTTCTGCTTTTCGCGTTTACCCGCTCTGGACCGACAACTGGAAGGGCGAGCAAGATGGAATCCGCACGGTCCGTATCTCCGAGGAATTGCGAACCCTCTCAACGGAGATCGAGCGACTTAAGCCCTCACCGCAGAAAACTTTCTTGCTCGAGAGGAGAACTCTCCTTTCCGACCGATTCCGCATCATCTACGAAACGCTTGATTTGAAAGTTCCTGAGCCGGTTCGTCGGGTCACCGCGCGACCGTAAAATTCATTTCTTCGGCCACGCCCACGATTCACATCCCGGAGTCGCGCATTTGAAATAAGGATCCCCACGCTTTGAGATGCGACTCTCAAGAGGACCATGTCCCTGCTCGCATTGTGGCGCAGATCCTGCGGTAGCGGAAGAAGCTGTAGGTGAGGCCGCTTTGCGACGACTTCCGCCAGCCTTCGCACGCTTGCTACCTGTCTTACTGCCAGCTTTGAAAGGTCTCTTCGATTTTCCAAACTTTCCTTTCGAAGATGAAAATTTGCTTTCACCCTTATTGAAGGAATTTGGTGAGAACTTTGCCGTCGACTTCGGCACGTCTCGAAGAGCCACGTGCGCTTTCGAAAGAGCGTCACGTAAATATTGGCTGTTCCAGTCGCAAAGAAATTTTTCCCAACCGATTTTGTCTTCCGCGATTTTATCCAGAGACTCTTCCATGTGCGCAGTGAATTTTACGTCGACCAGGTCAGGCATAGCTTTCGTCAGTACGTCATCGGTCGATAGACCCAGCGCCGTCGGTGCGAGAGCTCCTTTGTCGATCTCTACGTACTCGCGATCACGGAGAGTCATGATCGTTGAGGCGTACGTACTTGGTCTTCCGATGCCAAGTTTTTCCATGAGCTGAACAAGTTTGGCTTCGCTGTAGCGCGGAGGAGGCTGCGTCGTCCGCTTTTCCGTTTTGATCGTCTCGAGATCTAATTTTTGTCCGTTCACGACGGCGGGAAGTTCTTTTTCATCCTCGATGTTTCGCCAAAAAATCAAGTAACCCGGATCGAGCACGGTCAAGCCTCGCGCGATCCATCTCGTCTCCCCGGCTGTGATTTCGATTTGCCCTCGCGAGAGTCGAGCCGGCTTACACTGGCTTGCGATCGCGCGGTCCCAGATGAGCTTGTAGAGCTTCCACTGCTCGTCGTTCAATATCGCACGCGCGCGCTCAGGAGTCAGCTCAACCGACGTTGGACGAATCGCTTCGTGTGCGCCTTGTGCTTCCGCTTTCACTTTGAATGCTGGTGGAGTTTCCGCGAGGGCCTCAGGCGCATTCGCCTGCAGCCACTCGCGCGCGGACTTGACGAACTCTGGGCTTAACGTGATTGCGTCCGTTCTCATGTAGGTGATGAGCCCGTTCCCGCCGATCCCTTCGTAGAGCTCTTGGGCAATTTGCATCGTTTTTTGCGGAGAAAATTTAAATCGAACGCCGGCTGTCTGCTGAAGCGAGCTCGTGATGAGAGGCGGAAGCGGCAATCGCCGCTCTTCGCGAAACTCTCGACTTTTCACGATGTGCGGATTAGCGCGAGCTTCGGCTTCGATCCTCTTCGCCTCAGCTTCCGTCGTCACTCGGCCAGGTTCCAATGCCTCTTCACTCTTTGAGTTTTGTGCCTCAACTGGTTTTAGGTTTTTTCCGCCGACTCGCAAAGGTTCGTATTGCGCAACCAGACCCCCGCGATAATGAGAATGCAAGACCCAATAATCTTGGGGCCGGAAAGCAAGGCGTTCCCGCTCACGCTCGCAAATCAGATGAAGGGTTGCCGATTGGACGCGGCCCGCGCTCTTGCCGCCCGTCGTGTTCCAAAGCAAGGGACTTACCTCGTAACCTACAAGTTTATCGAGGCACTGCCGAGCCCGTTGCGCGTGGACAAGCGGATAATCCAGATCTCGCGGATGAGCGAGTGCCGACTTCACCGCAGACTCCGTGATCTGCGTATAACAGACGCGGGCGTAACGTTTTAACCGCAGCTGCTCGACGAGATGCCATGCGATCGCTTCGCCTTCACGATCCGGATCCATCGCGAGGATCACTTGATCGGCTTGGCGGGCGGCTGCGCGGAGTTTCGAAAGGACTTGTTGTCCACGCGTTCCGCGCGGAATGTAGCGAGTTTCGACCGCGTCTTCTTTGAAATCAAAACCCAGCTTCTTATACCCGTCGTGCGCAAGCTCCGTCGTGTGGCCGACGCTCGCCTCGAGGATCCAACCCGCCCCGAGAATTTTGCGGAGTGTTTTGAGTTTTCCGGGGCTCTCGACGATCAAGAGCTTCGTGCCCGGACTCATGCTCATATTCGTCGCGACGGCACGATCGACCGATTTTTCTCGGGTCTTCTTCTGTGCCCTAGCTTGTGTCTTATCTTGTGTCTTATCTTGTGTCTTATCTTGTGTCTTAGAACTCACGACGCCTCCGAAGACAAATTGAGGATCCCCAATAAGACCCCAACAGGAGACGTGTAAATTAGATGTAAGTCAAGTCGCCCTCAAAAGAATTCGATATCGCCGGACTCACTCTGGACATCCGCCCGCTCACTCACGAGCGCCTGCTCGAAACTTGCGGCCGTGCTTGAGAGGTCGTACGACTGACGAGTGTCTACGTCGGCCGAACAACGCAGGATGTTCGCGCCACATACGAGATTCCAACGGACGGAGTAGACTCCTTCAGTCGTCGTCTGCGGTGGAAGTTTTGATGCAACGACTTTGACGAGCGGTAGACTTAATCCAAAGTTCAGTTGGTGGCGCGAGAACAAACTGCGCAAATGACCTGCATGCAAATTGGAAAACTCTGAAATGAAGTCCTTCGCCAAAGCTTCGATATTCGTTTGATCGCCACGCAACGGAGTGTTCGCCGATGCTTGCTCCGCAAGAAGCTGTGCGGTTTGCAGGTCGAATTGAACATGCAGCGAGATACGCGCAGCCGGTCCCCATAACAGAATCGTCGATTGGTACGGAAGGCGACGTTCAGAATCATCTTCGTACTCCGGAGCTTCGGCCCGCACGATATCCGACTTCAAGTAACGGTTTAAACGATGGACCGAGGTCACGCGGATGATCTCGAAAATTCGCTGAAGATGTACGACGGAGAAGTCCATACTTTAAGCCTGACGTGCTTGCGCCGACTTC
>SYLX01000219.1 GCA_005808505.1 Bdellovibrionales bacterium
CATCTTCTTCTGGGTAGCGAGGATGATGATGATGGGCTTGGAGTTCATGCGCGATGTTCCTTTCCGTAAGGTGTACATCCACGGATTGATCCGCGATGCCGAGGGCAAGAAGATGTCGAAATCCACGGGCAACGCGCTTGATCCTGTGGAACTCATCGAGGAGTACGGAGCCGACGCTCTTCGCTTCACCTTGATGGCGCAGATTTCCGGTGGCCGCGATTTGAAGTTTTCGGAATCGCGTCTTGAGGGCTACCGCAACTTCATGAACAAGATTTGGAACGCGACTCGTTTCTCTTTGAATGCTTTGAAAGATTTTGAGGTTCCTGCGGAGGGTTTGAAAGCGGTTCCGCGGAAATCAGACCTTTCCGTGGCCGATCAATGGATCGTCTGGGAGACGGGCCAAGTCACGAAGCACGTTGAGGACTTCCTCGAGCAGGATCGGTTCTCCGACGCGGCGAACGCTCTCTATCACTTTGTGTGGAATGAATTCTGCGATTGGTATCTGGAAGTCGTGAAGCCGGTGATCTACGGCGAGCCTTCGGATGAGCGTCGTGCGACTCAGCTGGTGCTCGCGCAAACTTTGAACCGGATCATGCGGCTCTTGCATCCTTTCACTCCGTTCATCACGGAGGAGTTATTCGCGAAGCTTCCGATTCGTGGTGGAGCTTTGATTGTGGAGCCTTTCCCCACGGTGCGGAACGATAAGGAGTGGCTTGCGGTTGGTTCCAAGGAAGCTGCGTTCGAGATGCAGATCGTGAAGGAAGTTATCCTCGCGATTCGCAACATTCGGGGTGAAAACCAGATCAAGCCGGGGCAGCTGATTCGCGTGCGATTGGCTCCGGGCGACGACCGCGTTCAGAAAATTCTCGGGGAGAACAAGCCGCAACTCATGCGCCTGGCGCGTCTCGAGACTTGCGAGATTGGCGAAGCGGGTTCGCTCGCGAAGTGCGCGGTGAGCCCGGTGCGTCTGCCTGACGCGAGTGTTGACGTGATCGTTCCTCTGGAGGGACTCGTCGACATCTCGGCTGAGATCGCGCGCATCCAAAAAGCGATGGAGAAAAACCAAAAGGACATTGGGATTCTGTCGAAGAAGCTCGAGAACGAGAGCTTCTTGAAGAACGCTCCGGAGGAGCTCGTTGCTGCCGATCGGGCGCTTCTGGAGACATTGCGTGCGCGGAATGAGCGGCTGCAGGAGTCTTTGGGACGGTTGGTTTGAGTTGCGGGTTTGCGCTGGCGCTGGTGCATGGGGACGGGGGGTCGGGGGGCGCTTGGCGCTTTGTGGTACCAGTTTCCCTTTGCAGAAGCGGCGTGGTGACGGCGCAAAGGTGCCTGGCACCTTTGCGGGATGCGGTGCGAAACCGGAGCGGTGTCGGTGGGTGTGTCGGCGGCGCGGGAGTGAGCATGGGTTTGGTTAGAGGCGGGGCGCTCAGAGGTACCAGTTTCCTTTTGCAGAAGCGGTGCAAAACCGGAGCGGCAGTTGAGTGGGTGCGCGTGTCCGGAGTTCGGACCGCCATAAATAATTTTGATTTTGTGCTTGCGGGGTGTGAGCAGTCGACATTTCTTCCTTATGTGAGGGACGTGAGACTTCGACTAGCGGGTAGCTGCTGAAGCTCACGACGGGTATTGGAGCGTGGTTTTAGGAAGCGAACCATCCCGCGCGAGCTCTCACGAAACTCTTCTCCATCGCTCGATTAGCTGCCAAAAATTTCCCCCAAAAACCCGTGCTACATTCTCGCACGTCGGAGGTGCGAGATGGATGCATACGGTTTCGATGCGGAGTTTGCTAAAGATGTTCGTCGGTCAAATGAAGCGACTCACAAGGTTCTAGTTGGAATCGCAGCGTGCGAGCGCGAACGACACTTCGTCGTGCTCGGCTTTGGCTCGGTCTACGACTGGCTTATCAAGCGTCACAAATTCTCAGAGTCTGCTGCGCACAGACGGGTGCAGGCTTCGCGACTTCTCGCCCTCGTTGCAGAAGAGAAGTTCACTCGAGGTGACGTAAACCTCACAACCCTCACGCAAGTTGCCACCTCGGTGAGAAAAGAAGAGAAGCGCACCGGCCAGCGCATACCAAAGAAGCCAAACAAGAACTTGTCTCCAAGATCGAGCGAAAAACTTCCGCTCAAGCCGAACAAATCCTCGCAGCCGAATTTCCCGAGACCAGCACGGGCAAAGACACACTCCGCACTCTCAGCGCCGACGAATCACGTCTGACAACAGACCTCCCAGCACAAACCCGCGCAAAGCTTGAACGCCTGAAGCAACTCCTCGGCACCCAGAGCTCCGCCGAAGTTCTCGACGAGGACTTCACCGCACTCCTCGCAAAACTCGAAACAAAAGAGACGGCGCCCCGCGAAACCGCAGCGAAGTCCGTTCCAAAGAAACTCCGCCGCTACGTCATCCAGACAGCACAGAGCTGCGAATACGTAGACCCTGTAACGAAACAACGCTGCGACTCCACTCACAACCTGCAAGTCGACCACATCATCCCGAAAGCAAAAGGCGGCACGAACGCGCTCAGCAACTTGAGATGCCTCTGCCGCCAACACAACATGCACGCCGCAGAACTCACCTTCGGCCGAGAGCACATGAACCAATTCCGCACCGTAAGGGAATGTCAGCAACTCTACGCCGTGCACTGAACCCCAAAGCGGCGCCGCTGTCCAAAATCTGGTCGCAGCCAAACGCATGCGCTCCTCGACGGGTGTCGAAAGTTTTGACGCTTATTTTTGATTTACGTGAGGGCATCCAAAACCGCATCGCGACCGCTAGGGAGGTACAAACCTTGTAATAACGACTCCTGATCGCTCGTGAAGGAGGTCCGCATGCGCACTCACATCTTCAAAGCCCTAATCATGGCGCTTGCGACCTTTTCCGCCCTGGGCGGAGCCAAGGCCGAAGTTCATGCTTCGCGAAGCATCTCGTGCGCCGAGCTCGAGAAAGAATCCGGCCGTCTCCAAAAAGACTTCGCCGAAACGCTTCACAAACTCGGTGAATCGAGTTCGACTCGCGAACAGCGTCGGCTCAGCGAAGCGGCAGAAGAAAAAAGACTCAGTTTGATCGAATGCCAAGAAAAACAATCGGCCAACGGCTGCCACCAAGGGTGAGGTCTCTTATGTTGAAGCTCTTCGTTGTCACTTTCATGTTCGTGCTCGCGGTTCCCTCAGCGAAAGCGCAAGTAGATGAGACGTCATTCAGTGAATTGAACTGCGGTGGTCTCGGCGTTGAAGAAGCCTCGGCCCGTGAATTCATCGGATATCTAGAAGATGCCCATCTGCAAGCGGTGGAAAAAGGCGATGCGAAAGCTGAAGGCTTCGCGAACGAGATTCGCGAGCGTCGCGCCCAGCTCGGTAAGATCGAGCTTGAGCAAAAAAAGAAGCGCTGCCCGTAAGCAGCGCTTCAATCAAATCACTTCATTAAGCCGATTTCGCGCAGGCGTTGGAACAAGAAATCCTGCGCCGTGATCGGCGGATACTTCTCGCCAGCGCCTCGGCAAGAGGGCAAGCAAGACAACATGGCATCCGGATTCGGATGCATGAAGAACGGCATCGAGTAGCGAGCCGTGTTTTCACCTTCAGGGTTCACCACTTGGTGAGTCGTCGAGGGGATCACGTCGTTCGTGATGCGAGCGAGCATATCGCCTGCGTCAACGATCAAGCTGTTCGGATCCGATTCAATCGGAAGCCAGCTGCCGTCGCGGTCTTTCAACTGAAGACCCGACTTCGTCGCCGAAACCAAGATCGTGATCAAGTTAATGTCTTCGTGCGGAGCCGCGCGGATGCAGCGAGGATCTGCTCCTGCCGGAATCGGCGGGTAGTGAAGCAAACGAAGGATCGAGTTCCCGTCGCTCACGCGCTCACGGAAGAAGTTTTTGTCGAGCTCAAGAGGTCCCGTAAGGGCTTCAAGCATGACTAAACCAGTTTTGTCGAGCGAGCGGTAAATTTCCGAAAGGGTCTTCTGAAACTCGGGAACCTCAGCCGGCCAAACGTTCGGCGGATAAATGTCAGAGTAGCGGTGGCCGGGCGAAAGTTCGCGACCGACGTGCCAAAACTCTTTCAAATCCATCACTTTGCTGTTCTTTGCGTGTTCTTGTCCGAAAGGAGTATAGCCGCGTTGAAAGCCTTTATCTTTCAGCGCGTATTGCATCTTCTTTTCGGTCGAAAGTGCGAAGAGCTCTTCAACCAGCGCGTACGCTTTGTTGAGAAGAGCGTCGGGGATCGGGTGGTCCTTCAAGACGATGAAACCATAGTCCTTGAGACCCATGAAGAAGTCGTCGACGAAGCGTGCTTTCGCGGTCGCGCCTCCTTCGATGTACGAATTTAAGCTTAGCTCTGGAACTCGGCGTACTTCCGAAGACATCGGCAAACCTCACCTCTGTGCGTGAATCCAAGGAACAAGCACGATCGGCCGAGTGTCACACGGCGAGGGTGGTTTTTTCAAGGTCGACGGCTTTTTGTCAAAATTCGCCCTGTAATCCCTTTAGGGCTTGAGGCTCGCCTGATACTCCGCCCAGGGCTGCAGGCTCAAGATCCGCGCGACATCACCAGTCATCTTATAAACAACATTAAAGTCGTCAAATCGGAAGCCGTAGACATCCATATAAGGATTAGGGTTCTCGGCGGTGCCTCGGTAGAAGACCGGGCGCGGATCTAGTTCAAGAATCTCGCGGATGGCAGCCTCCGCCTGCGAGGATCTTGCTCCTAAAAGCCGAGCCACGTCGCTTCGGAACTCATCGCTAAATTCGACCTGCAACGTTCGCTCGGGACGCGTTTGCGTCCATCCGGCCGTGGCTTCTTCGATTCGATCCGAAGTTGGAAGGTAAGGCTTAATATCGAGAATCGGCGTGCCGTCGACGAGATCGACTCCCGAGAGGTAGAGGACGCCCTTTTCGACTTTTTCGAGTTTTACGGCAGATAAGCCAATCGGGTTGGGTCGATGCGGAGTGCGCGTGGCGAAGAGGCCGATGCTTTCGCCACCCATGCGAGGAGGATGAACCTTCGCCTTTACGCCCTTGTTCGTGTTCTGGTGGAAGACAAAGACAAGCCAGACGTGCGAGAAACCTTCAAGACCATCCAGCGCCTCGCTTAAGTTGAGTTCGGGACGAAGACGCAAAATTCCCCATGAGGAGGGAACGAGAGAAGGTTGTCGGGGAGTTCCGAACTTCTCTTTAAAGCAAGTCTCAATGTACCCAACGGGCTCAAAGGTAAATGACATCGTGACGGGTGAGTACCAGCCATGTGGAGAAATGACAAGCTATGGGCAACTTGATCGACCTAGACTTGAGGGGCTAAAAGCTTCGTGCTCTATATGGAGAAAAGGCCGAGGAGGTCCGATGAAAACACGTCTCGCAGTTCTTTTTGCTCTTTCGATTGCGGCAACAGCTCAAGCTGATGTTTTGGAATGCGAAAGCGAAGTCCCCGGAGAAGAAATGTGTTTGATGGTCATCGATCACAGCGCGACGGCGAAAACACGGACTCCGCAGAAGTCATCGCGAGCTTCGACTTCCATAAAAAGCTCGGGCCTCATCCAGAATTCAGAAACTTCAGGCCGCGCGGTTGATCTCGGAAACGACTTCGCGCTTCGCTCGGCCTTGCCCGACACGACGGAAGCCGAGTTGAATCCTCGCATCAGTGGACCAGCCGCTTTGTCGAGTGCGCTTCGCACGCAAAGCAAAGTGCGCGGTGTTGAAAATTTCCTCGAATTCAATCCCATCTTGAGCGAGATCGCCGAGCGAGTCCCGTCCAAGCCCCAGCAGTAAACAAGTCGAGTCTAGCTCTCATAACGAACTCGCGAAACCAAGCACCACCTCTGCTACAATTTCTTGAAAAGGTGAGAGGTGGATTTTGGCGACTCCGTTGAAGGTCGTTTATCTCGGCGTTGGCAAAGAAGCGGTCGAGACCGTCCGCAAACATTTCAAAGGCGTTGAAGAGATCACGTGCTCTTCAAAATCAGATCTCGAGCGACTTCTTTCGACGGGTTCGCTTGTCGATATCCATCTTGTCATGGCGGGTCCGGCTTTCTCGGAACTCCCCCTTGTAGAGCTCGCGCAGTCACTTCGGATGGCGTTCCAAAACACGCCCGTATATTTCGTGAGCGAAGACGCTAAAAATTTTGAGCGTCCCGAGTTGATGAAGAACGGTTTCACGGAAGTTTTTCTACTCCCACTTGATCGCGAGCAATTAGGAAAAGTCGTTGCTCAGGATGCAGCTCAAGCCGAGCATCGAGTTTATTCAGCCGTGCGATTGGTCGACATTGAACCAGGAACACGCCTTGATTTCCAAGTCGACGTCTTCCTGCCGGCCAACAACAAGTTCATCACCTACCTCGGAGCTGGGGATGTCCTCGAAGAGAAACGTCTTTCGCGCCTAGCGGAGTTCAAGCACAATCAGATCTACGTTCCGGCAACGCAGATCAACGCCTTCCACGATTACTCTGCCAGACGGTTGAAAGAACTCGGACAGAGTAATGGAGAGTCGGCTACCGTTCGCCAAGAGAAGCTGCGAAATTCTGTTCGCGAACTCATGACCGGGATGATCAGCGACTCCTACTCTCGTCATCTCAACCAAGGCAAAAAGGTCATCGACCACACCCGGCAGATTGTTAGGCAGTTCATCCTCATGGATGAACCGGGTGAGTGGTACAAAAAGCTTAACGCTGAGATGGGCCAAAAAGGCGACGACTACACTCACTCAAGTAGCGTCGCGACTTTCGCCGCGCTCTTTGCGCTACTTTTAAAAGTCTGCCGCACCGACGAGATCGCGATGGCCGCTTTGCTTCACGACATCGGGATGGCAGGACTTCCGGCGAAACTTCAAACGAAGCGTCCCGACCAGATGACACCGGAAGAAAAAGCCGTCTACCAAACGCACCCGCGACTCACTCTCGAAGTCATGCAAGCGCGCAAGCTCGCCGTGCCCGACGGAGTCTTGCGCGCGGTGAAAGAGCACCATGAAAAATGGGATGGAACCGGATTCCCGGAACGTCTAAGTGAAAAGCGGTTCTCGATGGAAGGACAGGTCTTGGCGTTGGCGGATCGATTCGACTATCTCACGCGCATCGAGAATTCTATTTCCCCGATGTCGTCAGATCAGGCCGTTCGTCAACTTGAACGCGAGCGCATTGCGCATCAAGATCTAATGAAGGAACTGCGTCTCATATTCGAGCGAGAACTTCGTGCGGCGAGTTGAGATGGCGTCAAGAAACAGGACGTTCGTCGCGGATGCCGCGCCGAGCGCGGGATGGAAGATCCAGTTTTGCTTCAGCGGATGAGAAACTCATAAAGTATCCACTCGCGAATCCCGAGAAATTAGATGACCAGAATCGTTCAATCTCCCTTTGCTGGAGGAAGCTTCGTGAGCGTTGTGAACCTCAAAAACCCCAAGATTCTCCTCGTTGATGACTTCGAGATCGTTCGTCTCATGCTGAGAAATGCCCTCGGAGACCTGGGTTTCACCGACATCGAAGAAGCCGAAGACGGCAAAATGGCGATGCAGAAGCTCATCGAAGCTCACGCTAGCGGTAAGCCCTACGCACTCATCTTCTGCGACTGGAACATGCCTGAAATGACGGGCATCGAAGTCTTGGAAGCGTGCCGAAGCACTCCTGAGTTTGCTACGCTCCCGATCGTGATGGTCACGGCGGAAGCGGAACAAGAGAGCGTTGTGCGGGCGATCCGCGCAGGCGCGACGGACTATGTTGTTAAACCGATCGCTCCTGATGTTCTCGAGAGAAAAGTAAACAAAATCCTCGCCAAGCTCGCTGGACGCGCGGCCTGATCTCAAAGAAGGCAAAAGGGACGGACCGATGTCTGACAAACAACACTCGACTCTGGAACTGAACGAGAGCTTGGTCAAAGAGATCAACTTTGGCGTTCACAGCACATTCACCAGCATGTTCGGCCTGAAGCCGGCACCTGAGAAGCACTTCCTCGAGCAGGAATGCGCGCCAAAGGGTGATGTCTCAGGAATCGTGGGATTGACGCAAGATCGCGTTGAAGGCGCCTTGATCGTCAGCTTCCCGCAGACGACGATCTTCACGATCCTCGGCAAGATGTACAAAAAGGAATTCACCGAAATCGACAAATCGGTAAAAGCTGGCGTAGGTGAATTGACGAACATTATCTTTGGCGTCGTGAAGACAAATCTCAACAAAAACGGTTTTGGATTCAAGATGGCGATCCCCAACGTGATCATCGGCGACCAGCACACGGTTGCGATCACGAATCCGGGCACGACACTCGTGATCCCGTTCCAAACGGAATCAGGCACGTTCAGCGTTTCACTTACACTCTACCCTGAGAACATGGCGACGGACGCAAACAGCACAAAGGCCGCGTCTTAAGGTTTTACTGGTAGCGGACTATTGGCACCGGAAGCACGAGGAACGAGAGCGTCATGGCAGGCAAGAGACTATCACGTCAGTTAAAGAGCATCTTCGGCGACGAGACCGTCGTCGAGAAGCTCCGCGCCTGCCAAGAGGCGTTGACCGCGATTCCCGATGAGAAATCGCGCAACGAGCTCATGGCCTTCTTCGAAAACTTCCCCGCATTCATCTCTTCAGTTGATATGTATTACGAGCAGCTCGACGACCGAGCGGTGCTCGCGCAGAAGAACATGGAAACGAGCGCCGATGAGCTGGTTCAGATCAATCATCAGCTCACAAGCATGAACCGCATGTTCGACGCTATGGTGAACAGCCTCGGACAAGGATTCTTCTTGTTCGATCGCGATGGCTTCTGCATGCAAGCGTATTCAAAAGCTTGCGAAACGCTTCTCGATCGCAATCCTGCAGGCCTTCCGGTTGCGGAAGTTCTCGGAGTTCCAGCCGATAAGCGTGCGACGTTCAACGATTGGGTTCGTCTCCTTTTCGACGAGCTCATTGAATTTGATGATCTCGTTGATGTTGGACCGAAGACGTATACAGGCTCGCGCGAACGCGTTGTGAACCTCGAATACAAACCCATTCGGGATGCTGACGGACGACTGGAGATGGTGGTCGTGATCGCGACAGACCGCACGGTCGAAACGCACGCAAAACATCAAGCGCAGAAGATGCAGTCTTTTGCTTCCTTGATGGTGAATATCCTGAAGGATAAAGACCGGTTCCGTCGCTTCGTTGCGGCGGCTCGCCAAATCTTCCGTGAGACTTATGCCGCGTTGAACCGCCCTGAGTTCACGCACGAACTTCTCTCAGAAGTAAAACGCCACTTACACACCCTCAAAGGTGCTGCGAGCACGTTCGGCGTAAATGAAATCAAAGAAGCCGTGCACACTCTCGAAACACGCATGAGCGCTGAGAACGATCTGAAAACACTTCAGACTCTCTTGCTCAAGACCGTGCCCGAGATCGATCACATGTTTGAATCGATCTTAGATGAGCATCGCGATATCCTCGCCGAAGTTCTGGTCGAGAAGGTTCCATCACGCTTGATCCCGATCTCAACGCTCGAGATTTTCGGACGTCGCCTGAGCCGGGCCGGAGCTAAAGATCTGCATCAAGATTTCGTCGAGGAAATCCTGGCTGTTCCTTTGCGCCGGATCTTCGCGGAATTTGACCCCGTTATCCAGCAGGTGGCGCAGAAGCTCGGGAAGAGCGTTGAGCCCATCAAATTCATCGGCGATGAAGTCTCGATCATGCCTGAGAGCATGGAGGCCTTCCGTTCGGCTTTGATCCACGTTTTCCGTAACATCGTCGATCACGGGATTGAGCACGAAATCATCCGCGATCAACGGGGTAAAACACCGGCCGGTCAAGTTGTCGTCGAGTTCCGTAAGCTCGCGAGCGAAGCCGGACCGTACTTGCGCATCATCATCAGTGACGACGGTAACGGCATCGATATCTGGCAGATTAAAAACAAGATCGAAAAACGGGGCGAGAGTGTCTCCGGTCTTTCACAGTCGCAGATTCTCGGCCGCATCTTCGATGCGGGTTTCTCGACGGCAAATGCCGTCACCGAGTTCTCTGGTCGCGGGGTTGGTCTTGACGCCGTGAAAACGGAAGTCGAAAGACTTGGCGGAACGATCAGCGTTCGCTCGGATCTCGGCAAAGGCTCGGCATTCGTAATCGAACTTCCGATCGACGAATCAAACCATGTCCCTCAGCTGCGCCCGAAAGTCAGCGCAGCGTAATCCGATTGAATTCAGGCTAAACTCATTAAAAAAGTTCAGTAAAGCGGCGTCGTTAATACGTAACGGGTCGAGAGTTCATCCAAATAGCTCTGTAGCTTCTTGGCTTCAGTCGCAGGGCCGCGGTAACACGTGCCTTGCGGGGTTGCCTCCACGATCACGAAGTCGGTCGCATCATCAATAGCCAATCTCACCGTGCGTCCGCCTGGAAGAACTTCGCTTGAGCAATTACGTTGAGTGAGTCGGCCATTGGCTACGTCGTTAGCGAGCTGATCCAAGCGGGCTTGGTCTTCTTCCGAAAGGCTGCCGGATTTGCGCGTTTGGCAGCTCACAAAAGACCATGAGGAGTCACTCTCAACCGTGAAGGTTGAGCCTGCTGAGCAACCACTAAAGCCATCTTTTCCCGAAGAAACGATCGTCGTCCAGCCAACCGTGGAATTCGGCATACGCGTTCCCGTGTCTTCATTGTTTTGGGGAGTGTTTCCTCCGACATCGTTGCCGTTAGACTCGCCACACGAAGCGAGAACGAGCCCGGTACCCAGGGCCAAGACAAGAACCGAGAGCAATCGCGAAAATTGCGTGACGATTGATTTCATGAATTCTCCTTTTTGATGACCCCAAAAATGCATTGAATGCCGAACTGTTCGAGTGTCGCGCTCCGCACGGCATAAAAACAATTTTTCTTATCGTCACGACTCCAAGAACGGATGTGGCCGAGCGCCTCATTTAGTTCGACTGAAGCTCTCGATTGCCGCTCGTGGGTAGCTGTGAAACTCTTTCTATCAATCAGATGAGAGCAATCAGTTGAGGGAAGAAATGGCTTTAACGATTCGTGACCGTGTTGAACTAGCAAAAAATGGGGAGAATCCCCTAGTTATTTGCCGATTGGAGTCCTGTTGGGTGACGGCGAGCGATCCGCAAACGATAGACGGCTACTGCATCATCCTCTCGGATCCCGTGGTGCCAACATTGAACGACCTCAGTGAGGAAGCTCGCGCTAAATACTGCCGCGATATGATTCGGGTTGGCGACGCTTTGCTGAAAGTGACGGGGGCTGCGCGTATCAATTACGAAACTTGGTGCAACCTCGACAAGTCGTTGCATACGCACGTCGTTCCGCGTTTTGAGAACGAGCCAGATGACAAAAAGACGAAGCCCTTGGTTGTCGGGTATGACGCGACTCAAGCGCGGCGATTTGATCCCGTAACCGACCGGGCTTTCGTCTTGAAGATGCGCGAAGCGCTTAAACCTTTCGCCCTCTCGGCAAAGCTTCCTTGATGGACAAAGTCCATTGCGATGGCGGAACGCCTTCGTTAGACTTTAAGGCTCATGCAGATGCACACCGCCTATAATACGATCGAAGAGCGCGTTGACTTAGTTTTTGCTGATCTTTCGGCTCCGCTGCGCGATAAGCCGTTAGCCTTCTGGCGCAAAGTCGTCAACGAAGCTGGCGCAAAAATCTTGGCTAAACAGGAAGGATTTGGAATTGATTCCTACGTCCTCTCCGAGTCGAGTTTGTTTGTCTTCGATGATCGGATGGTGATGATCACGTGTGGAGCCACGACTCTCCTCGATGGCGCGATCGGCTTTGCTCGTCGAATGGCTGACGAAAAACTCGCCCGTTTCGTTTATCAGCGTCGGGGACTTCCCGAAGCTTCATCCAAAGAATTTCGCGAGCGTCTCTCGCATATCCGCGCGGAACTCGGACCAAGACTTGGTGCCGCGGTCGTAGACGGGGATACGGTTTTGTTTCATCCACCCCCGCAGCGTCCTCGTTTGGGTGAAGGGCGAATCTGCGCTCAGTTAATGATGAGGAAGCTGAATCCACGCGTGGAAGCGATCTTTCGTGGTCCTGCCGATCGCAGTCGCGAGCGCGCAATCGCCGGTCTCGGCCTTCAAGAGCTAGTCAAAGGCTTTCAAGTTCTTGATCACCACTTCACTCCGTTCGGTTACTCCCTCAACGCCATCGGTGAGTCGGAATACTACACGATTCACATTAGCCCCCAAGGTCCCCAGTCGTTTGCGAGTTTCGAGTTCGACGGTCATGTCCGCAACGAAGTCGGGCAATGTTTGCGGCGCCTCCTCTCCGTTTTTGCGCCCAAAGATCATCGTCTTGAGATTTTGCATCCGGGTCGATCATTGAATCTCGCAGGCTTTAGCTCCGGTGCTCGATGGGAGACCCACGCTCTCGGCTTCAACGATTCGCGCTCGCTTCTCGTAACCGAAGTATCTGCCTCGGCGTCAGCCTAACAACGTTGCTCGTTGACGAAGGACGCGAATCGGGGACAAAGTTCCCCTCATGAGAATTGATTCGCGCTTCCTCATCGTCTTTCTTTTTTTCATCGGCACGTCCTGCGCTAACCGCAACGCCTTGGTCCAAAATCCACAGCCGGCTTCGGATCCATCCACGGTCGTCGCCGCAGCCGATGAATCCAATCTGACTCAAACTGAAGCCGAAGCTCGTGCGCGAGACGTGAGCGACGTTCGTTATGATCTCAAAATCGAAGTCGGTGATGAAGAACGTTTCATCGGCACGATCGATGTACGCTTTAAACTTCGCGAAGTTCCCGCTCAACTTTTTTTAGACTTCAAAGCAGACGGTGAAGTTTCCAAACTCAGCGTCAACGGCGTCTCTACCAAACTCATTGAATATAAAAGCGGGCGGATTTTTCTTTCGCCGCCCTTACTCAAAAAGGGTGAGAACGTCGTCCAAGTTCGCTTTGCGCAAAGTTACACTTCAGACGGCAACGGACTTTACCGTTTCAAAGATCCCGAAGATGGTCGCACCTATCTCTGGACACAGTTTGAAGCGTATTACGCGAATTACGTTTTTCCGTGCTTTGATCAGCCAGATCTGAAGGCCAAAATGAAGATGGTGGTGACGGCGCCTTCCTCGTGGCAGGTAATCACGACAACGCGAGAAACGGCCGTTGAAGTTCGAGGCTCGAAAAAACTTTGGACATTTCCCGAAACGCTTCCGCTCAGCACCTACCTCTTCTCGCTCCACGCAGGGCCTTACCATCAGTGGTCGGCGACTGCGGGTGAGGTTCCGCTTCGCTTGTTCGTTCGACGCTCGCTTCATCGTTACGTGGATCCTGAAGAGTGGTTCTCCATCACACGGGCGGGTTTGAAATTCTTTGGTGATTATTTTGCCCGTCCTTATCCTTTCGGAAAGTACGATCAAGTCATCGTGCCAGACTTCAATGCCGGAGCTATGGAAAACGTAGGTGCGGTGACGTTCAGTGAAGAGTACGTCTCTCGCGGCAAGAAAACGCGCGAGGAACGCGAAGCGCAAGCGAACGTGATCCTCCACGAAATGGCTCATATGTGGTTTGGTAACCTCGTGACCATGGAGTGGTGGAATGGGCTATGGCTCAACGAGAGTTTCGCCAGCTACATGGCAACCTACGCGCTCGCCGAGGCGACCGATTACAAAGATGCGTGGGTCACTTTTCAAGATGAGATGAAAGCCTGGGCGTACTGGGAAGATCAACTCGTCACAACGCATCCGATTGAAGGGCCCGTTTCCGATACGCGTTCGGCGTTCACGGCGTTTGATGGCATCACTTACGGAAAAGGCGCTGCCGTTCTCAAGCAGCTCCATTTTTTTCTTGGTGAAGAGAACTTCCGTGAGGGGCTACGTCGCTACTTCCAAAAGCATGCGTTCGGCAACACTCGGCTTGAGGATTTCATGGGCTCGTTGAGTACGAATTCTCAAAGCCTCAGCGATTGGTCGAATCATTGGTTGCTCACGACCGGAGTTGATACGGTCTCAACGAGCTTTACTTGTGAGTCGGGAAAGATCCGCACGTTCGATCTAACACTCACGGCAACTGTCGGTGAGATTCGGCCCCATCGCGTCGAGATTGGTTTGTACCAGGAGAAGGACGGAAAGCTTGAATTGACAGGGTCTCATCCGGTTGATCTTCGTGCCAAGAAGACTAGCGTTGACGCGTTGGTGGGCCGGAATTGTCCTGATCTTGTTTTCCCGAACCAAGGCGACTACGCGTATTTAAAAGTTAAGCTTGATGCAAAGTCCCTCGGCGTTGCGCGCGAGCGTCTGAAAGACGTTCGCGACCGCTTTGCTCGTCTCCTCCTGTGGTCGACGCTTTACCAGATGGTTCGAGATGGCGAACTCAAACCTGAGGATTATCTCCGCATCGTTGCCGCGAACTTCGAAGCAGAAACGGATCTCAAAGTTTTCTTGAGCGTTTCACGCACATTGATCCCGTACCAGAACACGCCTCCCGTATTTTACTATTTGCCAACAGTGACGGAGTCGCAGCGGCAACTGAAGAAGTCTTGGCAAGATCGGTTTGAGGTCCTCTTTTGGAAGCGAATGGAAAACTCTTCAGATGATCTTCAGAAGGCCTCTCTCGACGGTTTTATGAAGAGTGCTCAATCCCCAAACGGCCAGAAACTCTTGCTTACGCTGCTCGAGAAAAATGCGAGGAAAGGAATTAGATCGCGTTCGCTGTTCCCGGCGCTCGATCAAGATCGACGTTGGGACGCGGTCGTGCAGTTGAATTCGTTGAATGCACCGGGTGCCGACGCGGCATTGTCTCGCGAAAAGGTCCGCGACTCCTCCGAGCGCGGCGTTCAGCAGGCGATGGCGGCTGAAGCGGCGCGACCCAACTTAGAAACGAAAGTCAGTTGGATTGAGAGAATCGAAAACGATTCGGAGCTGAGCTTGGCAAGAAAAGAGGCCGTTCTGAAGCGAATCCTTCCTTGGTGGCAGGAGTCGTTGCGCGAATCGCTGAGCGATCGTTACTTTGCGGCGCTCACTCGTTTCGCTTCGAAGACCGAACAAGAATCCGCTGAGCGCTACGCACAGTTTTTATTGCCAGCAGCGTGTACTCCGGCAAGTTCAGACCGCATCAGCGAGTTTCTGATCGCAAATCAGGGACGACTCTCACCAGCCGTCAGCCGGGCGGTGAGAATCGGGCTTCAGGAAAACGATCGCTGCGTGCAGATCCGAGCCGGGCTGCCCGTTCGTGCACGCAAGCGGTGATCAGGGAATACGCTCGAGAAGAGTCTTAAGATAGAACTTCTGATAGTTTTTATAGCCGTAGACGAAGTCATCGCGAGTGATGCGATACTCGATATCCGGGATTGCACCATTGTTCTCTACAGGCACTCCATCGGGGCGGAAGAAGAGCGACTTCGTCATGCGGATCTGAAGCTGCGAATAGTTCAGAGCTGGCTGCTCCGTCACGTGGCCGCCTAATCCAGCGGTGTGCGTCCCGACGAGTGTCGCACGACCGTAGCCTTGCATCATCGCGGGGAAGGCATCACCACCGGATCCTGACATCTCATCGATCAACATAACGATCGGTTTCGTGTACGCGTATTCTGAAGGGTAAAGCAGATCTTCGCCCGAAAGCGACATCTTCTTCGTCATGAAGTCGCCTGCGAGCCACGCGGCTTTCAAAACTTCTAACGCTTTTCTTGCGAGATCGTGCTCATCCGTATTCGGTTTGTACTCTTCATCGATTTCTTTTTTGAACGAGAGATACTCTTGTTTGTTAGCTAAGAGCTGAAACTGCATCGGCTGATAGGGCTTATTCATGAAAAGGCCGAGCATACTTTCGAGCCAGTAAACGCTTCCGCCGCAGTTGTGATCTTGATCGATGATCAAGCCGATCGTGTTAGCCTCAAGTTGGCGAACCGCCCATTGATATTGCTTAAGACGGAGTTCTTTTTCGTCCGTTTTGCCGTCAGGACCGAGGGGGGAGTAGTGGGGGATACGGAGATAACCGACGTTTCCGCGATGCGTGGGATGGTAGTAAGCAACAAATGGCTCCTTCATCAAAACGGTCGCATCTTTCGGAATGTCGATCCGCGTGGAGCCTGAGCATCGGAACGAGCGCTCAAAACGTTCATTACCGATCCAGTTCAACCACATCTCACGGGTGGAGAATGAATCAAAGGAGGTCGGAATGCTACCGAGACGACGGAGGCTCGAAGGAGCTTGTAGAGCTTCGTCGAGGGGAGTGCCGGATTCTTTCCACTTAAGAGTCACTGTCTCGATGATCGATGAGGTTCCACGGCGGATTTCAATTGTCACTGATCCTTTGGGAACCGGTACGTTTCTACCAGCACGGTAGAAAACCGCCATAGCAGCAGAACGACGAATGCTGACGTCAGTTCCGCTAGCCACGTAGGCACTGAGTTCGTCGAGGACCACTTGGGTCGGAACTCCGTCGACGGAAACAATCTCGTCTCCGCGTACATATGGAAAAGTCGATTCGGGCAGTTCGGCTCGATCGACGGATTCAATCAGGACGCGCCCTTCAACGAGATCCGTGAGGATTCCCACCTGGGCGAGGTGATCGGTGGGAACGGTCATGTTGAAGTGGCCGTCTTTGAATTCGGCCACTAGCTTTTTCATAAGGTAGTAGAACTCACCGTTTGATTGCGGAGCCCTGACGAGTGGTTCGTACTTCGCACGTAAACCCGCGATCGTGACCCCTAGTTGAGATTCCTTATATTGGATGGGGCCGTAACCCGCTTCGACCATGGCAAAGAATTGATTCAAGTCGCTGAGGCGTTGTGCCTCGGTTAAAGTTCTTGCGTGAGCTAAAGCAGCGGTCGGGGCTTGGGCCTCCGCCTGAGTAAAGGCTGCAGAGAAAAGCAGGAGAGTCGTGAGCAAAAGCCGGGTGAGCATAGAACTCCTTTCAAAGTGAAGAAGTGAAATGGCTATCACCGCGAAGCCTCTGCTACAACCGCCGACACGACGTCGACTCTCTGAAAATGAGAATGCATTGCGTAAGTAGGTAAATCGAATTGAGCGAGGGCGATTTCTCACCTTAAATCGCCCTACGGGCCTAACAAAAGCGATATGGCCTGGGTTCAGTTCGCACCGGAAAAAGGAAGAGGGGATAACAATGGTAAACAAATTTAATCATACACTCGGTCAAATCGGCCGTTTGGTCCTTAAAACAACTTTGTCGCTCTCCATCGCGATTCCGGCTTTTGCGGGATCTCATTTCGATCAACTCAGCGAGCGATTTGATCAAGCGAAACTACCCACCACTCATGAAGTTAAAGGCGCTTGGGCCGGTCGTTGCTACGGTACGTTCGCGGATCCCAATCAGCCGATGGGTTCGTTGATGTACTTCAAAGAAACAGTCGCGGAAGGCGATCATGGACCAGGCTTCCCGAGCGAACTCGAGACGCACTTTGGACTTGTTCGCCATCAAGATCCGAAGATGTTCGACGAGATGGACAAGAGCACGGCGCGCGACTGGCTCAAACAGCGTGGCGAGATTTTCCTCGCGCAACAAGATGAGCATCGGCACTCAATCCGTGTGCGCTACACCGGCATCCAGCATCAGCCATTGGTTTACAAAATTCGTTTAGGCGACGACGGCTTCCTCTATGTTCAGGGCGGCCAGGATAAAGATCCCCAGCTTTACTGCTACTTCTTCCAATCGCTCGACAATCATCACGGTCACAATGGCGATTCGGATGGCGATTTCGACGACGGTTATGATGACGGATTTGAGGACGAAGACAACACGATCGCCGTTCCTGAGCGCTGAGTCTCAGTTACGCCTTAAAGATTCGAATCATAAAAAGAAAAGGCGCCACCGCGGAAACGGTGGCGCCTTTTGCGTTCCAGCAATAGGAAGCGATCACTGTATATAGGAGGTACGCAGTGATTAGTTACCGTTGCCAGAATTGTTGTCTTGCGAGCAAACGTAGCCAACGAAGCATTGGGCAACGTCGAGAGTGGGGACCCATGCCGGGCGAGTTGTTTCGCCGAGAGAGCAGTAGCCTTGATGAGCTACGAAACGGTCGTAAGTGTGGCCACCAGTGTTGAGCACGATCGCGCCTGCTTCTTGAACAGTTGCGAAAGCTTCGTCGCATGTCATGCGAGTCGTCGAGGGACGAGCTTGTGCGATCGAGGCGCCAACGAGAACGAGTGCGAAGAGTGCAAATTTAGTCATGTAACCCTCCTTTTGGGTGAGCCCAACATGCAGGGATCAATCGCTAACGCGCAAGAGCGAAGCCGAATTGTGGACAACTAAGTGTTGTCTGTGGGCAACAGCCACGAGAAATGGGACAACATGCGCAGATCTGGGCGAACTCCACTGACTTTGTTTGACAACACGCGTGCTTGCCACAATGATCGCCGCCGATGACGAGCGTGTTGGATTACGATAACTATCGAAATTTTCTGAAGGATGTTCTCCAGGAGAAAATCCGCAAGAATCCAACCTATTCGCTCAGGGCCTTCGCTCGCCAACTTGCGATGAGTCCTTCGCACCTTTCGCGGGCGTTGAGCGGGCAAAAGCGATTGTCCGTACAGAGTGCTCGGCTTGTTTCGCAGTCGCTCGCGCACAGCCCGGAAGAAGCCGAGCATTTCCTCGCGCTCGTGGAGATCGAGGGCGCGCGTTCCGATGAGGCGAAAAACAAAATCATCGGCCGACTCGCCAAGGATAAGCGCGCCGGTTCCCGAGTCGTAGCGCTCGAGACTTTCCGCGCGATTTCGGGATGGCATCACTTCGCCATTCTGTCGTTGACGACGACGCGTGGGTTTCGCGCGGATGCCGGCTGGATCGCGAAGCGACTCGGAATCAAACCGCTCGAGGCCAAGCTCGCCGTCGAGCGATTGATCACCCTGGGTCTACTTGAGAAAACTCCCAAAGGCTGGCGTGCGGTTAACGATGCCAACATCGAAACTGCGGATGATGTCGGTTCGGCGGCCATTCGCGAGAATCACCGACAGCATCTCGAGTTGGCGGTAAAAGCACTCGAAGAAGTGCCGGTCGAGCTTCGTGAGTTCCAGAACCTTTCACTCTCGATGAACTTCAGCGAGATGCCGAAAGCTAAGAAGATGATTCGCTCGTTCGTGAAACGTTTCAATCACGAGCTCGAAACGAATCCTGGCCAAGAAATCTTTCAAATGAATTTGCAATTTTACCTCCTCTCGAAATCCGAAAAGGGGCGCGCATGATCCAAGCTTTGATGTCGAAATCAATCGCGATCGCAGCATTAATTTTGATCCCGTTGGTCGGTGAAGCCGGCCCGAGGGTCGGGAATGGAGGCGGTGCGTGGATTTGCCGCGAAAAAGCGACGTTGCAGGTTCGCTGGATGATGCTCACCGATTTATTTGAAGCGCGTACCGAGCACGGGTTTCATGTTCCGATCTACGGTGCGAAAAACGGATGGCAGATCTACACCATCAAGCGTAACGAAATCGCTCAACATTACCCCAAGCTTCAGAATTTGATCGAGGCACATGCTCCGATGGACATCGCGAGCATCCTTCGCACGATGGATCAGCAGGGAACATTGACGGTCGTGAACGACGGTCTTTACGCGGTTCGGCCCGCGCCCTCCATGTGTGACGAGGGATATATTTACTTTGCGCAAATCGCCAACTTCGTCGAAGACGATCGCCTGCTGGTCGCCGAGAGTCTGTGGCTTCATCCCCAGTTTTCGGAATTAGATCGCGGTGCTCTCTTGATTCACGAAGTGGTCTACAAAGCTTTGCGCGACGGTTTCGGAGACCGGAACTCTGTCCGAACGAGACGGATCGTGGCGGCCCTTTTCTCCGATCGTTCGGTCGATGAAAAGAACGAGCGCATCGAGACGATTCTCGAAACGCCAGCGCCTCCGGGGGAAGAATCATCGGTCGCGCTTGATCCCGTCCGGGTGGTTTGCTCTGCGCGTATTTTCGCAGATCTAGCGCCAGCCCCGATCGAGACGGTCGTCCTCGACCGCTATATGCATCAGCTCATGAAGAAGACCGAAGGATTCAACTTCCTCGTGCTCACCGATGCGAATGATGGGAAGCCAATCTTTTTGCAGATCGACGAAGACGGTCAAGGCGCCACCGCTTTACTTGAGGCGCCGATGTTGCTGCCTGCCTTCTTGATCAATCAATCGATTTCGTTGAAGCTGAGGTCCAAGTCGAAGCGGCAAACAGCCGTCTTAGACTGTTGGGCTGAAACTATCATCGGGCGGTCAACACGCCGCCGTTAAGGATGGGCGGATGATCCTCACGTTCAAACAACCGAAACATAAGACTTTCTGTCTCACGCTCGCGAGCTGTCTTTTAGCTTCGCCCGCATTTGCTTGGAAGATCGAGAAATCGCAAGGTAGCGTCAGCGTCGAGACGAAGGGAAAGCAAACACCCGCCGCCGTAGGTGTCGAGCTTCTAGAAGGCCAAATCGTCGTTACGGGATCAGACGGCCGTGCGCTGATCAAAGACGGAGAGTCCGAAGTTTGGTTAGGTTCTGGAACTCGATTTCAGCTCCAAGCCGTCGCGGATAGTGAAGCAGACAAAGAGGGCCGCCTCGACCTTCTTGCAGGTCGCCTACGCGCTAAATTCAAAAAGCCTCTCGGTCCTTCTGAATTTCCATACAAGGTTCGGGTAAAAACGGTGGTCGCCGGAGTTCGTGGAACCGAGTTCTTTGTCGCCATCGATGGAAGCGAAGAGAAGATCTGTACACTTGAAGGTTTGGTGCGTGTTTCCTCGATCAAGGGTGCCGAATTTTGGGACGTGCCGAAAAACAAGGGCCTGTTCGTAAAGCCGAAGGAGATGCCGAAGGTGCGCGAAACATCGGCGTCGCAGTCCAAACAATGGATAGAGCAAACAACATTCTGATGCCACTGGTATTTCGAACAGGTGAGCTATGTTCATAAAAGCCCTGATGATCGCTTTGATGACGTCTTTAAGTTTTCCCATCGCACCTGTGGAAGCAGCTTCGTGCAAGAAAGGCGCGGGACCGCTTTATAAAGAAAAAGATCTCAAGAAGTTAAAGAACCAGATCCTGACGGCAATCTCGAAGAAAGATCGCGCACAGCTTGTGACTTACGCCTCCTGCGATTTCTTCGTAGGAGTGCCCGACACGGATTTCGGTGGCTACCGTCAGCCGTCGGAGGTGATGGGCGACATCCTCAAACTTCTTAAAGATGTGAAGTGGAAAAACGAAGACACCGATTACGGCTCACAAATTCACGTCGAATCAATCGCGAAAAACCCACGGCAACTCGTCTTTCGCAAAGACGAAGGCATGAGGTGGTACTGGGTCGGTTTTTTAGTGGCGGATGAAAAAGAATTTCAAACGTTTAAGAAAGGGATCTACCGCTTAGGCGAGGATGCGGCTCACGGAAGTGAGAAAGAGTAAGAGGGATGCGGTGATCCCTCTTCTCTCACGGTAGAATCAAAACTTAAGCGAAAATTTTGCCGTTACGGAGTCAGTTCCAAAAGCGCGCGTGTATTCCGCACCGATTCCGATCAGTAACAGTCGAATGTCGGCACCGACGAGGAGCTGCGAGCTTGTCGGCTGTGATTCCGCTGACTGATTGTTGGTGAAATCAAAAAGGCGCGCGTTTCCGGAAACGTTCATTTTGCCCTTTGCGCTGACGTATCCAACACCGATGTAAGGCTCGATGATGGGAATCAACTTCGGGCTCACGAGAAGCTGCGCACCCATCACGGTATTGTCGCTCGTGATGAGGGTATCAACCGGCGTCCCGAGCACGGGATCGTTCATGACCTGTTTAAAAGAGAATTCCGACTTCGCCATAAAACCGCGGGCCGCGATGTTCACGGGAAGCGGGATTACGTGATCGGTGAGCGTCCACTTAACGGCTGCGGCATACTGTTGATAATCAAGGCCTTGTGCCGAAATTTTCGGAAGGAACATGACTTCCGCGGTGATTCCGCCCGGGACGGTGACCGCACCGATCAGTGCCGCGTGCGGCAAGTTCTTCAGCTCCGCCGATGAAGAGGCTTCTTTCGCTAGAGCATCGATTTCGGGAGTTCTGGTCAAGCCTCCCACAACTCCTAGCTCAAAACCAAAAATCGAGCCGAGGCTCGATGGAGCCGTTACGGAATGAAGTGACGTGTTTGCCGACACCTCACGAATCACTTTGTCGAAGTCTTCTTGGGATAGGTCCCGTAACTCGAGCGCCGCGATCGAGGGCAACGAATGGAACGTGATCGCGAATGACGAGACGAGAGTCAAGGCTAGGGTGAGACCTTTCAAAGACGCAAATACGGGGAGCTTCATCATCAAACCTCGTTTAGTCGGTGAGAGATCAGTCTCTCACGCTCTTGCGCAATTGCGAAGGCTAGCCGGTCTCAAGCCCGGCTGGTCTTTCGGAAACCACGTACGCGTGGCCTCATAGAGGGAAGCCAAAAGTCAAATCCTTCACAAGAGGAAGAAGCGATGAAAAGAAGATGGATTTTCTTTCTCGCCTGCGTGTTCGGAGCTCACCAAGCAGCGGATGCGAAAACGCGAGCGTGCGAAGGATTCCTGCCGAGAAACGATCTGCGGATCGAGGTCGGCGCAAAACTTGCCGGAGGCATTACAAAGACTCAATACAACCAAGTTCTCGATCGCATCGATGGACTCTTTCGCGCTGAGTTTGCGTCTTTGGGTGGAAAGTTGAAGATTGTCCGCGATTGGCAAGAAGCCGAAGTTAACGCTTATGCCGATCGTGAAGGCAACACGTGGATGATTCTCATGCACGGAGGTCTTGCGCGCCACCCGAGCGTCACGCTAGATGGTTTTGCGCTAATCGCGTGCCACGAAATCGGCCACCACCGTGGGGGCGCTCCGAAGTATCACGAAGGTGAGATGCCTTCGTGGGCTTCGAACGAAGGTGAGTCCGACTACTACGCGACTTTAAAATGTTTGCGTCGGTACTTCGCGAAAGACGACAACGAAAAAATCCTCTCGCGCATGAAGTTGGATCCTGTAGCTGTCGAGGGCTGCCAGTACTTGCACCAAGAGCGTAGCGAGCAGTTACTTTGCATTCGCTCTACGATGGCGGGGTTGAGTGCAGCCGGACTCTTCAGTGCATTAAGTGACGGTAAGAAAATTTCGCTCAACAACCCTGATACGAGCGTGGTGAGCCGCACGTACGATCCGCACCCCGAAGCTCAGTGTCGTTTAGATACCTACTTTCAAGGTGCGCTCTGCACGGTTCCGGTTCGTCAGGGTCTTCGCGATGACGATTACCGGGTCGGGTCCTGCTGGAAGAGTGAGGATCACGCTTGGGGCTTGCGTCCGCAATGCTGGTTCAGGCCTTAGGTCGCAGGGATTCAATCAATTCTATTGACTGGTCCAGCCCCTCCGCTTTCGATGGATAGAGGAGGGAAAACTATGACGCAAGAATCGCTCGTGCGAAGCCTCGGCTTGAAAGAGGCTCTGGCGTTGGTTGTCGGGACGGTGATAGGAACGGGAGTGTTCCTGAAAGCCGCCGTGATGGCCCAGCAAACCGGATCTCCATACTGGGTTCTTGCGGCATGGGCCGTGGCCGGCGTCTTGTCGCTGGCCGGCGCTCTTTGTTACGCCGAACTTGGCGGCCTCTTCCCGCGTGCGGGTGGTGAGTACGTCTACCTAAAAGAAGCCTACGGCGGCATGGCGGGGTTTCTCTACGGATGGATGCGTTTTTGGATCGGCACGCCCGGTTCAATTGCCGCTTACGCCGTAGGGGCCGCAACTTTTCTTGGCGGACTTGTTCCTCTCGGCGGCGGCATGGCTGGTAAGACGGTCGTTGCCCTCGGCGTGATCGGATTCTTCAGTCTCGTGAATTGTTTCTCGGTCGCGTTTGGAGGACGTATCCAGTCCTTCATGACGGCATTAAAAATCATCATGATTCTCTGCTTAACGACGGCGATCTTCACTGCGGCCGATACGGGCGCGTGGACGAACTTGGCCTCGTCATCGGATAACTCGTGGAGAGGGTGGAGCGCGTTTGGAACCGCGATGATTGCGGCTCTCTGGGCCTATGACGGATGGAATTCGATGCCGATGGCGGCCGGAGAAATTCGCGATCCTGGCAAAAACATTCCGCGGGCCCTGATCATCGGGATGTTGATCATCTTGGGGCTTTACGGACTCGCAAACCTTTCCTACTTCTATGCGATGCCGTTTGACGGAGTTCTCGCGTCGTACTCGAAAACAAACCCAGAAGCACTACCAGTAGCTACGCGTGCGGCCGAAGCCGCGTTCGGAAAGATCGCCGTTGGTCTCTTGTCGGTTGCGTTTGTTTTTTCGGCTCTCGGGTCGATGAACGGCTCGATCCTCACGGGGGCGCGCATTCCGTTCGCGATGGCGCGTGACAATCTCTTCTTCAAACAGCTCGGTGAAGTGAGCCACGCTAGTCGGACTCCCGTTCCTGCCGTCGTGGCGCAAGGGTTGGTTTCCGCTCTCCTTGCGATGTCGGGTACCTTCGATCAACTGACGGATTACGTTGTCTTCTCAAGCTGGATCTTCTACGCGCTCGTAACCGCATCGTTATTCGTTTTCAGAAAGAGAATGCCAGAAGCCGTGCGCCCCTACCGTACGCCGCTCTATCCGTACATGCCGATCGTGTTCTTGATCGTATCGACACTGCTCTTGATCAACACTTTGATCACGGCTCCGCGCGAAAGCGGAATCGGTCTTGCGTTCATCTTGGCGGGGATTCCGTTCTATTACTGGTTTAAAAAAAGAAAAGCGGCGGAAGAAGCACAAGCTGAAGCCGTGATAGCGACGCAGAAAGCAGCGAACTAAGCCGCAAAACCGCAAAGCGAGTTCAAAAGGGCTGCCTGTTAGGCGGCCCTTTCTATTTTCGTGTCGCTGATTCTGTAGCGGACAGCATTGCCGTTTCCTTGCTTCTGCGCGAGACCTGTTTCGAGGGCCCAGACGCTCAGGCGATGAAAAGCGGAGCGGCTCATGCCGAGCGCCTCGCGAGCTTCTTTGGCGCTCACCACCGCGCTGTCGCCCTTGAGGCGATTGAGTTTGCGCCACATCACTTCGTGAGACTCTTCGGCTTCGCGCTCAAGCGCTACGCGAAAAGAGAACTCTCCCGTGATGCGAAGCGAGTAATTGCCCTCGACTTCCTCGAGCGCGACCGGAATCTGATTGGACTCAAGCCAATGGCGGGTGCGGAAGAGAAGTTGGTGAATCCGGTTTGGTGAAGTGAAGATATCAAACTTCTCATCGGGGAAAAGTTCGGCAAAGAGCCCGCCTAAACGGATAGGTTTGTAAAAATCTTTGAGGAGCACCGTAAGGAGCTGGTGAGATTTTTGCCCTGGCTTTAACAAGGTCGAGCCAGTGAGTTCTCCAGTCGAGAGATCGAGGCAAGGGGCGTTTTTGGCGCCATATAAGAACGAGTCTGAATTGGGTTTTGCGGTCATCTCTTTTAGAAGCCGTTTGCGATAGGAACCATACGGAGTGCCGAAGAGGAGATGTTCGAACCTCTCTTGCTCGAAGGCCACTTTCAAAAAGTAAAAATCGGTATCGCGCACACTTTCCCAATGACGAAGCGCCAAAGCTTTTTCGCGAAACGAAACGAGAGGAGTCGTTTGCCGCGACTCAATCGATTCAAGAACGGATTGCCACTTCGCAACAAAAAGTTGGTCAGTGGTGGTTTGCTCAGATCCGAAGATCTTCGCCGCTTCGGAGAGATCGCCGCGTGATTTTTTGTAGTCGCCGTATCTCAAGTAAACTTGCGCACGCAACTCAAAGCAGTTCCCGAGAAGACGATGGTAATCATTTGCGCGAGCGGTTTCGATGTTAGCATCGAGAAGCTTGAGAGCCTCGTCTAGGCGACTAGCCGAAACCAGAGCAGCCGCGAGGTTCACGCGCGCAACGAAGGCCGAGTAAGCGGCGGGTTCTGAGTCGAGGTAAACTTGCAGATAATCTGCGGCTTGGTCGTACTCCCATTGGAAAATATGGCAAAAGCCGCGATACATCGGTTGCTCGGGCACTTCGCGCGCATCGACTTTATCCAATGTGATCAAGGCTTCCTGGGTTGAACCATTCCGGAAGAGGAGAACCGCGTACTCCGCGAGTTCTTTTTGCGAGGCTTCCGCGCGCCATTTGTTTCGCTCAGGATGAACAATGGGCGCTAGAAGACGTAGGCCTACTGAGGTCAGACTGGCTCGTCGGCAAAGAGTGGCGAGAGGAAGCCTCGATTCGCGCGGCACTTCCGCCGTGTTGAGGGCAGCAAGTTTCTTCGCCGCAAGGTCCGCTCGTCCTGAACGGATATGACCTTCACATTCCTCGATGAGTTGATTGAACGACTTCATAAGTTGGCTCGGGCTCTCTGATGGCGTTTATCGGTTCGTGCACGTCACGGCGTAACTCGTCGACTGACCTTGATAAATGACCGTAATCTGCCCTCGAAGATCGGCACGCGAGACGCTCAAGTTGAACCTCAAGGGTAAATTGGGTTCGTTCACGCTCATGCCTTCGAGCTGAATGGCGCTCCATTCGCCGTAGGCCCTTACAGGCGAGGTCACGGCGCGTTCGCCCACGCAGTCGGCGTAATTCGAGAGAACTCCCGATTGCGTTCTGGAATCGAGATCCAAGGTAAGCTGAAGAGCTTTTTCGAGCGAGCAACGAGCAGCTTGTTGCGGCGATATCGATTGGCACTTCAAACCGTTTGCGACAGGAGTCGACGTTGGGACTTCAGGTGGTTGGGTGACGGATTCTTTTTGCGGCTCAAAGACACGCCCGTCGTAGAACACTAAACCATCATCGATGCGAGCTTGCGATGAACTTAGGATACGTGGCTCAAGGTCCGCGCAGTTGTCTCGTTCCAGAAAAAGTTGACGGAACTCATTGACGTAGATGATCGCGTTGACGTTTGTGCCATCGCTGCAGAGACCGCTGCGAACTAATTCAACGAAACGGAAACCAGAGTAGATGTCCCCGTTGCCCGATTTGCCGCCAAAGTTCTCTTCGACGCGTTCGGATCCAGCGGGCGAGCAGTTTTGGAAGAGCGCGATGCTCACGAGGGTCAGTGCGACGAAAAAGGTCGTCATCACCGCAGCGGTTCTCTTGGGTTTCAACGATTCACGTGCGTCGTTCGCCATCGACTTTCTTCCCCCAGAATTCTTTTTTCCCCAGTGACTCCATTATGTCTGAGCCTGAGTGAACGCTTCACTTATAAATTCGGGAAGAAGCCCAAAGCTTCGAAGCGAGACACTCTGCTGAAAGGTGCCGAGTAGGTTTGTATCAGAGTGAGACAAACAAAAAGAGACGATTAAAGAGACGGTCTCGACGGGGAGAAGTCAGATTTTTCTGATCGCGCGAGCGATATATTTCAAAGCCTTGATGTGAACGCGCGCAACGATGTGCACATGTCCATGAACTTAAAACATCAACGGGATTCGGAGTTGCCGGAGCTCCAGTAAAACTACCGATGCGCCAATGATGGGAAGCTGATTCTCACGAAAGGAAATGCACGGTGAAACAGGAACGTCTCAAAGATCCCAAGGGTGGTTTAACGGCAGCGGGCCGTCGTTACTTCAACAAGAAAGAAGGCTCGCATTTGAAGCCGGGAGTGAAAGGGAAAGCCGACACACCGGAAAAGATGAAACGAAAAGGATCTTTCTTACGTCGGCACTTCGCGCATCCGAGTGGACCGTTGGTAAAAGAAAACGGTGAGCCGACTCGTCTTGCTCTCTCCGCTAAAGCTTGGGGTGAGAAAGTTCCAAAAACGAAAGCCGAGGCAAAAAAGCTTGCGGCTAAAGGGACGCGACTTCTGGGGCGTTATCACAAAGCTCACGACAAAGCGGGGACAAAGAGCGCAAAACGCGGGACAAAGAAGAGAACTCTTCATTGAATTGAAAAGCCTCATCCGACGTTCAAAAAATAAAAGCGCGGTCTCTAGTTGAGAGACTGCGCTTTTTCTTTGAACTCACTCAGCCGATTACCAACGGAAGTACATGTAGCCGTAGGGATTCTGCGGATAGCCGTTACCGTATCCTGTGTTGTAACCAGGATAAGTATTGTAACCAGGGTATTGGTTGTAGCCGCTGCCGTAGCCAGGGTACTGGTTGTAACCAGTGCCGTAACCAGGATACTGCTGACCGTAGGGCATTCCATTTTGCATTCCGGGAATGCAAGTGTTCTGCATTTGCGACCAACCTTGACCAACCGGGCAGGGACCTTGCGGCAAGCAGCCTTGCGCGGTGTAGGCCTGACCAACCGGGCAGTTGTTAGCTTGGTTGTACGAAGCGGGAACACACTGTTGGTTATTATAGAGAGCTTGACCCACCGGGCAGTTCGCTTGCGGTAAGCAACCGTACTGTTGAGTGAACACGAAGCCAGGTTGGTTTACGCAAGCCTGGCCAGCGTACGCAGGGCCGGCAACCTGTTGGTTGTTATTGCCTCCACCACCGCAGGCAGCCATTGCTAGCATCAAGCCAGCGCCAGCAATCAGCATCATAAATGTACGGTTCATCCGACACCTCGTCAGTTAACGTCCGTTAGGGCTGAGGCTGGGGACTGGGGTTTGAGCCTCGGCAGTTCTTGGGTCTTAGTAGTCGGTCATTGAAGAGCAGGATTGTTGCCAAAGTTTCCATACTCTTAAAGCGAATACATTTGATGCCGTAATCATTGACGTTCGAAAAAGTGCCTCTCTACGGCCAAGCGTGCCGAGGAACGTCTCAACTTGAGACGCCTCGCCGGAGCCTTAGGGGGAGCGCTCTTGCTTGCGCTTCATTCTGGGTTTGGGCAAATTCATAGCTTCATGAATCTTAAAGATCAGACGTTTCTCTTTCTCGATTGCCAAACGACGGGCGTCCATCCGTCGCAAGGGCACCTGATTGAGCTTGCGTGGGTAAGGGCGAGCGCTATTGCGGATCCAAAGTCGCTCTCGATCCAATCACGTTTAATCGCGTTACCTGAAGATACCTTCATTCCTAGCCGGGTGACGGAAATGACCGGGCTCCGCGCCGACGATCTGGCTCTTGCGCCCAGCTTGTCTGAGGTTCGCGCACATTTTCTTGAGCAGCTTTCCACGGCCAATGAATCTCCCGCCATTATCCATTACGCCCAATTCGAAAAACCTTTTCTACTCTCGTTTCTCGAATTGACGGAGACTCTGCCGTTCGAAGTTTTTTGTACGCATCAGCTTTCGAAAAAACTCTTTCCTCATCTTCCAAGCCGGAATATTCGCGGTGTGTCCGGATTCTTCGGTTCGCGAATCAGTGATTTGCGACGGGCTTCGTCGCATGTTCTGGCGACCGTTGAAATTTGGCGTGGGCTCGTCACAGAGTTTGAACGTGTTGGCGTCACCGGCTTGGACGATGTTCGATCATTTTTAAAAGTTGCGCCGAAGGTTAAGTCTCCTCGATACGAATACCGAGTCGACAAGGAAAAGAGACTTCGTCTGCCGAATCGGCCCGGCGTGTACCGCATGCTCGCGAAATCCGGAGAGATCCTTTACGTCGGAAAGGCGACTTCCCTCAAAGATCGAGTGAATAGCTACTTCCGCGGAAAACGCGGACGAGACAAGCGCAAACTTGAACTGATGGCGCAGGTTTGGGACCTGAATGTGACCGAGTGCCGTACGGCGCTTGAAGCTGCCGTGTTAGAGAGCGACGAAATCAAACGTCTCGATCCGCCCTACAACGTGAGCTTGAAGAAAGGGAAGCGTCGTCTCCTTTTCTATTCGCGGGATTTCGCGGAAGTTTCGGCAACTCAAAGCGAGCGGTGTCCACTGGGTCCATTCAAACCATTTAATTCGATCGAGCGGATGGTGGCTTTGAGCGAGTCTCTGCGTTCACCGATCTTTCGTCAGATTTTTCATGAGCTTTTCGATCCTGAGGACCTCGCGGTCGCGTACCAAATTTTTTGTGATCGGCACCAGTTGGATCATCAAGAACCTTTGAGCGTTCGTGAGCTTTTAGCTGTCGGAATGAAACTGTTGCGTCAGCAGCTCGACGAAACGTTAGCAGAGGAAATTTCGGATGAAGAAAAATTGGAATCTGCCAGCGACGATCTCAATGACGACGACAATGAAATTGCCGACGAGGACCTGAGCGTAGATGTTGGGCCAGAAGAAATCGCCGATAAATTCGAACGTCACTTCATTCGTGCAGCGAAGGAACTTCGGCGGACGAAACGATTGACGAAGCTTCTCAACGCAAAAGTTCGTTGGCATTGTAACGAGACGTGGGAGGAGCTGACGCTGAGTCAAGGCTCACTCATCCGCGAAGACGTGTCGGCGAGCTCCGGCTCCGTCGAGCTCGGTCAAGCAGAGTCAAAAATGACTCCTCGTTTTCCGTGGATCGGTCTTGAAATCGCCGATTACGATCGTATGTCTGTTCTTTTCTCCGAGCTGAGTAAATACCCTCACGAAATCAAATCGCTCTCTTTCTAAAGGCTGGTTTTTCTTTCCCGACCGACCCGCGTCGTGGACAAACAAAAAGAGTTCGTGTTCGATGGGACATGCTTTTGTTTGGTCTAGCTTCGTTCCATGAGGAGAACCGCATGCGCACAGATAAGCTGGCTTTTACATTTTTCTCGAGCGTTTGTTTGCTCTTCGCTCCGCAGTTTTTGTGGGCGCAAGTCGATCTCATGCAGACAAATTGGGCCCAGCCGGCTTTGAGTTGTGTGGAAGACACGGTTCCAGAAAAGCCAGATCGCCCATGTCTTGATTTATCAAGAGTGGAAGACCCCATTCAAGATTGGCCATCGAACATATCCGATGAAGAGCTGAATTATTGGAAGTCTCGCAAACGCTTTCTCCAATACTGCCGAAGTCGCGAGGTCACACGCAGAGAAAAAGCGGATCCGGGGAGCCAAAAACCAGGTACGGTCCAACTTGCATGGATGCAGCAACTCGCCGTTGAAAAGCGCGAAGAGAAAATTAACGCTGTTTACAGTGCTAGTCGCAAATACAAGATCCCGGTCCAAGTTTTGACCGGCGCACTTTATCAAGAATCGATTTTCGCAGAACTCGGTATCGCCGATGACGGCGGAAATTTCTCTTGTGGGGCCGGTCAAATCAACGTCGAGGAGTGGTGTCGGTGGATCAGCGAGCAAACCGCGAGTAAGAAAGCGGATCTAGGCTGGCCATTGGAAGAACTGGCTTGCCATCAAGTCAGCGCCGCGCACGTGAGACCGTTTTACGATCGAGCGAGAAGGAAGCTCGGTGGTCTTCCCGATTACCGTTTGAACGCCTCACACTTTTCAAACATTCGCTTCAATGATGTGGTGAACGAGTTTCCCTCAGCCTCAGCGGAAACGCAGAGGTTCCGCTATCAAGCGATTCGTTCTTTTATTGATCATTGCTCTGAATCGGCGAACGGAATCGCGGCGAAAGCAAATGAGCTTGAGCGACTTTACAAGACGTTCGTGCCGCAAGGATTGAAAGAGCGTGAGCTGTATCCCGCAGGGAAACGCTTCGAAAGACAATGTGATCAGCGGGGTTACGACGGGGCTTACCCGGCCCACACGGGATGGATCTTAGCGGTCGGGATCTACAACTCGGGACCACGTGCGGTCGACGCCTTAGCTCACTATAATAGGTGGACGAGCGCGGATCTCCGCGATGTGAAAACGTTTATTGGCTTTACCCCCATCAAGCTCGTCGAGAGTTTTTATTGGGCCGGTCGTTACAACTCGAAAACGGATAAGATTCACTTCCGCACCTTGAAAGAAGCCGACGCGAGTTGGCTCTGGTTCAAACAGTGCGTTCTGCAGCGTCACGCGGCTCGCGTTGTGCAGAATGTAACCATGCCAAACACGCCGCCTCTCGTAGAAAGTCTCGAAGGCGAATACAAGTGCACGAAAAGTGTCTTCGACCCCGTCACGGGTGACCTCGTTCAGTCGAGTGTTCCTCCTCATCGAAGATCATCGAGCGGGATGAAGTAACGATCATCTTTTCTTCAACTTTCAGTTTACGGCGGTGAGAAATCGCTGACAACTTGAGGAGACTCTAGACGATTCAGGCCACCTGCGGTTTTTTGGTACCGCGAGGTGGACGATGAGTTCAGACAATCTTTCGGTTCATGCAGGTAATCAACAGGCTGGTTCGCAGGCTAGGGTTCATTGGAGCAAGCAGCGAAAGCTTTGGATAATTCTTGGCGTCCTTCTCGGTGTTTTGCTGGTAGCTCGAATCGCTCTCCCTTTCTTCGTGAAGAACTACATCAACAAGACTTTGAATGAGCTGCCTGGGTACTCGGGATCAGTGAAAGACGTCGATATCGCACTTTGGCGGGGTGCTTACCGTATTGAAGGTATCGACATCTGGAAGACGGAAGCAAAGCGCGAAGAACCGTTCTTTGCGGCTCGCGCCGTGGATATCTCTGTAGATTGGAAGGCTCTCTTCCAGCGTCGCCTCGTGACGAAGATTTTTCTCTCGGCCCCGCAGTTGCAGTTCATTCAGCGTAAATCTGAGAAAGAAAGCCAAACCAGTATTGATGAGTCTTGGCAGGATAAAGTTCAGAAACTCCTGCCGTTTGAGATCAACCAGTTCGCCTTCGAAGATGGGCTCATTCGGTATCAGGATCTAACGCGCAAGCCAGCCATCAATATTTACCTTCAGGACCTTTCGCTCAACACAACGAACATCTCAAATGCGGAGCGCGCGGACGAGCGGCTCCCCTCTGATCTCACTATCAAGGGACAGCTGCTGAAGTCAGGACGGGTTTCCGTGAAAGCAAAGGCAAACTTCTTGGCAGAGCCGATCCAAACGGATCTCAACGTTTCGCTTAAGAACTTGAATTTAAGAGAGCTCAACGACTTTGCGAAAGCTTACGGAAACTTTGATTTCGAGGAAGGGCAGTTCGGACTCACGATGGAATTGGCGGCAACAAAGTCGCGCTATGACGGCTACGTGAAGACACTTCTTGAAGGCGTGGACGTTGTCGAAATGCAGAAGGAGCTGAAGCAAGGTGACTCTCTTCCCCGTGTTCTTTGGGAAGGTCTTGTCGGAGCCATCTCGGAGATTTTCCAAAATCAGCAGCGCGATCGTTTCGCGGCGAGAATTCCGATTACGGGTACTCGCGAAAATCTCGAAATCAAAACCTGGGCAACGATTGGAAGTATTCTGCGAAACGCTTTCGTTAAAGCCATCTCGCCCGAGTACGAAGACAGCGTCGAGTATTCCGAAGCCTCTCGTTCAGCGGCGACGAGTTCGGGAGAAGAAGCGTCCACAAAGAAGAAATAAAAAAGGCGGATGGTTTCATCCGCCTCTTCGATCCACCTTCTATCTTTTTTAAGATCGGTGTCTGTGTAGAATCAATCCGTGCGAGATATCGTAAGGCGAGAGTCCAACGCTGACTTTGTCACCTACGACCACCCGGATTTTAAACTTTTTCATTTTGCCGCAGAGCTTAGCCGCGACGGTAGCGCCGTTATCCAGCGTCACGCTATAAACGCCACCGCCCGACAAGTCCGTGACCTTCCCGTCGAAGGAAGCGAGATCATCTTTTGCCATGGTTCCTCATTTCTCTATAACAACGAAGCCCGGATAAAGATCGGAGAAGGAAGTGCGACGTTTTGTAGCACATGCCTGTTCGAAGGTTAGGAGGGCTTTGGTGAAAGAGTGAGTCTAACAGCCCAGGGACCGAAAGGATACAAATGTACGATGAAGGAAGTAGGAATCTAACTCGCTACCGCTAGAAGTAACTTAAGCCATCTCAAAGCCAACCTATTGGCAGCGACGAGATGACGAAGATATTTCCGTGCTCGGCTCTAGAAGAAGCCTTGCATCTGAGCGCCTTGAATCGGTGAGTTCTGACGGATGAGAGTTTTTAAATCTCTCTCACAACGCATTTCGAGCAGCCCCGAAAGAGCAGCTAGAGAGTTGTCCAAAGCATCCGCGTAGTAAATGAGGGCTTGGCTAGAAACGACGCCTGCATCGGAATCTCGAATGACGCCGTCAGCGAAATGCTGGGATGAGGCGCACGAAAAGAGGCCTAAGATTTTAAGTCCTTCCTCTTTTGAGTCAGAGGCGGAGCGCTCGCGTAGTTTTTCGCGAATTTTTTGAAAACCCGGTCGGCTGTTTTGGTAGTAGCTAGCGTCGACGTCCCCTTCAGCTGTTAGGCGGGGAGGTTCGAAATCAGGTCCACCACCGAAGCGAGAGTGTCCATTATAGAGAACGACGTCTGCACGCTCTAACCCACCGGTAAATGCTTTTTGCGCGTACGAACTCTGCCACTTCTGGAACGGGTTGAGCCGATTCGATGAATCGTCCGACGTGAGAGAACTGTGGGTCACGAGAAGTTCGATCTTCACGGGCTTCTGATCGGGACCTTGAATCGTTTTTGTAAAGAGATCTGCGTGATCAGGATTACGGGTGAAGCCGCAATCTTGCCGCTGACCTTCGCAAGGTTTGAGAATCTTTTGAACGAACGCGATTCGTTCGTGGCGATCTCCGACAAAGCGTGAGGGACGAGTGTCCTTATATCCGAACGCCACGCGGATTTGCGCAGATCCTTTTCCATAAAGACGTTGGTAAGCCGTCGAGCAAGCTTTGTCTTTGGTTGCAGTGAGCGCTGTTTGCACTGGCTTGGCTTCTACTTGAGCTGCTGAAGCGAACGGCCCAACACAAATTAAAAAGGTAAACAAAATAGATGCGGTGGATTTCACGGGATGCCCCCGACACTCGCAATGGACGGTGAGTGGGGAGCAACCTCTGCACAACGTGTACGCACGTGAGCATTCTTATCTTTTTCACAGAGGGCGTGAACGGAGCTGAGATCGATTGGCTTCTCGAGTCGACCCAGCTCTTCAACAAGCGCGAGGGCCTGAAGCCGTAGTTGATACGGTGAAGACGACAACGCCTTCAGCACGTAAGCCTGATAATCAGTGCGTTTGCCTTTGAGAATCATCGCGCGCACGTAAGAAAGCGCAGACGACCGAACCTCGGGATACGAATGATCAAAGAGGCTTGCCAAAGTTTCCTTCGGGAGCATGAGACCAGCGCGATCAAGAGGCTCAAGCATGGCTACGATCGCGGCCGCCGAGTGAATGACTTGGCGCTCGGGTTTTAACTTCTCAAGGTAAGTGTTGAGAATGAGATTCTTGGTTTCAGCATTTAAAAGTGAGTTCAAAGTGAGAACGAGGAAGCCGTCTTCGTCGGCGCTCACTCGCTCAAGGAGCTGGGGAATCAACTCTGTTTTTTTCAGAGCCGCAATGACGTCAAGAGAATGAAAGCGCTCGGGGGTCTCGAGGGCTTTCACTAAAATCGTATCTAGATCTTTGATCTTTTTAAGTTCACGAATCGCCGTCGCGTGAGATTTTTCGTTCTCACCTACGTGACGAGCCAGCCGAACCCAGTTTGTTGTTGGAGCCGGAGTAGATGCATTCGCTTGGATTGAGTCAAAATTGCAAAGCGAGAGGCAGAGAAAAAACGCAGCGAGCGAGCGAGAGGTGAAGCCTCGTGCTCGAGGGAAGTTCCGATTAGCTTGAGAAAGTCTTTGTTGCTGCATGCGATAGTCCAAAAAAGTTGAGCTGACGGGACCGTGGTTGGGGGGGGAGGGGACCCGGGACCGTCAGCTCAAACAAAAATTAAATCGTCGTGATTAGTGACCACGGCCGCTCGAGCCAGTGCCGAGCGAGAGGTCAGAGTTAGAAGCAGGAGCTTCTGTAGCTACGGGAGCTTCAACAGGAGCTGCTTCAGCAACTGCAGGAGCTGCTGTTTCTTCTTGTTTGGGAGTGCTAGAGCATGCAACAGAGCCAGCCATCATGAGACCGAGAGCGAGAAGAGCGAAAGTATTTTTCACGAATGAACCTCCTATTAGTGCGTTCGATAGGAGGTATTGCATTTCTTGGGCACAGCCCGAACCAGACGAGCTGTGTTTATATTTGTTTTGAATACCTTTGCCAGCGGTGAATTCGTTCTGGGAACAATCTGCGCTAGGCGGGTGTTAGAAATCTACACGCTCCCTGACGAAGAACCTGTGTCGAACTTCTAGACAATTTCAGAGCTGGCGTTCGGCATAAAAGGACATGGCCGCCGCGAGGAAGTCGGCGAGTTTGGGGTGGTAGCCTTCATACGTTTTGCGAAAATCCTCGTGCTCTATATAGAGGAGTCCAAGGCCCGGGTAGGATTTGCGATCAGGCTTCCAAAATCGCGAAATCAGTTTGTAGTGTTGGTCGATGACTTGTTGAACTTCTGGAGCCGCAGGCGTGGCGCCCTTCTCGATGAGCCCTTTCAGAGCCAAATGGATGGAATCAAACTCTTGTCCGATTTTTTGAGCTTCTTCTTTGGGCCAACCTTTCATCTTCTGTTTACTCGCTTCGATATTTGCCGTAGCAGCCTCACCGTATCGTTCGGTGAGATACGTTTCGTACTCCGCTTGTTTTTCGGGACTGAAACCTATGTAAAGGTCCTCGTCTTTCATTTGGGTTTCTCCTTTAAAGCTTGCCACCGTCTGATCGATGGTTTGAATCAACTTTGTGAGACGTTCTCGTTCGCGTTCGATCTCTTGTCGATGTTGAGCGAGAGCCTTCATTCGATCGAAGTCCTTAGCCACGAGGACCTCGCGAATTCGGTCGAGGCTCATTCCAAGTTCTCGATAAAACAGAATTTGTTGAAGGCGCAAAAGTTCCTCGCGGCCGTAGTAGCGGTATCCATTTTCGCCAACAAGTGCGGGCTTAAGAAGTCCGATCTCGTCGTAGAAGTGAAGTGTGCGTACGGAGACCTTGGCAAGCTGAGCAAGATCCTTAACGGTATGCTTCTTCATAGGGCCGCCTTTCGTCAGTGAGGACCTAAAACCATCCTCAGCTCTAACGTAGCGTGAGGGTCAAAGAAAAACCTGCAAGAGGGACTTACCTTTTTGCGTAAATCGGGCGGTCCCTTGCGGAGTCAGCCCGCGACCGTTAATCTCGGCGGCTTCATACAATATCGATTTCAGCTTCGGCTGGAATTCTTGCGGAGGACTCACATGGGTTTGACTGGTTTTTCTAAGCTTCTCGTTGTCGCCTCGTTGATCGGAGGTTGGCAGAGCCAAGCTCAAGCATCCGCGAACTGCGGAGCGCAGCTGACTCATGAAAATCCCACGCTCCTTGCGGCGGCGACGATCTTGAATAGTTTTGAGTACGTCCGCCACGCCTTGAACCAGGCTTCAAGCGAAGTTCAAAATCCGGTTTACTGCCTTTCGGGTCTCGCGCTCAGCCGCAACATTTATCAGAACGTTCGTTACTACCTCGAGATCGATGTGAAAGAAGCGTCTACGAACGAAACGAAGTTTTCGTTCCGCTATCTTTACCAGGATGCTTCTGTTCAGGCTTATCACAACGTTCAAGGTCAACCTTGGACGGGTCTTGAGCAAAGCAGCACGAAAAGCGTGCTCAACGCGATCGTAGCGAACGCGAAGTTTACTCCGCTCGCGGGAGTTAAGCGTCTTGA
>SYLX01000220.1 GCA_005808505.1 Bdellovibrionales bacterium
ACGTTTAATAACCGTGCCTGTCTTCCCGCTTTCGAAGCACCTTGAGGCGCTCGAGAGTGTTGAAGCGAATCTCTCGCCGAGAGTTCACAAGATGATCGAGCGAGTGAGATATCATGGCGGCTTAGATGTCATGGTTGCTCATCCGCCATCGGTCGGCGAAGGTTTCGCGATCGGAAGCAACGTACTCCATGTCTGGACCGAGATGGCTGCGCACTACGAGAGCTTTGCTCACGCCGAAGAAACTTGGATCCATTTCTTCGGTTTCGATAACTCGTTTTATTACCTGCTCTACATTCCGGCTTTGTTGAAGGCGCTGAACGCTCAGGCGAAACTTCCCGATCACGTGGTCATCAATGAGTTTCTGGAACTCGATGGCGCTAAGTTTTCAACAAGCCGAGGCCACGCGATTTGGGCGGATGAGTTTGACGGGCCTCGCGAGCTACTCAGACTCTATTTAGCGTATCGGCGACCGTCCAAGCAGACTGACAACTTTGCCGTGCAGGATTTCGAGCGATTCGCTGCGGAGACGTCGGCCGTGTTCACGAAGCTACGTGAACGCACTTCGAAGGCTCAGCCCGTGCGCGATGCGCAGGCACTGGTTGAAGCAAATCGTTTCATCCGCGAGATGGAGCTTCACTACTCGCCCGAGTCTTTTAATCTAAGACAAGCGGCGCGTGCCATTCTTGCCTTTAGCGACTTGATTCTCCAAGGATCACCCGAAAGTGATTACCTGCGCCTTCGTGCGCTCGCGCAATGTGTGGCGCCGTTAATGCCGGAGTTGTCGCGAGAACTCGGCGGGTCGCCTGAGAAGTGGATCACCGATTTTTCGAGTGTTGTATGAACAACGATTTTGACATCGCGATTCTCGGTGGTGGCTGCATTGGCGCAAGTATTTTCTTCGCGATGAAGGGCTGGGGCTCGCGTCGCGTTTGTTTGATCGACGAGGGACGAAAGACCGAAAGTGCCACGGCACACTCAGGCGGCATGCTCCGCGTGTTCCACGAAAATCCGTGTCACGTGGAGCTAGCGCTCGCAAACTTCCGCGCGCTTAGTGAGGCTCACCTTTCGCCAGCACCTCCCTCTTCAGGAACGCTCTACTTTTTTCATCGTTCGCGCTTTCGCGACTACGAAGCAATCCTCCGCATGATGGACCAGGCGGATTATCCGTTCGAGGTCGTAACGTCAGCTTTGGGTCGCGAGCGTTTTCCGCTCTTCAACTGGAGCGAAGAAGATTGGGCGATCTTTGAACCCCTCGCGGGACATCGTGACGCCCTTCGCATGAACGAGGAGCTGATTGCCGGGAGCGTTCGTCTTGGCGCTACCGTCCTTGATCAAACTTTCGTTCGCCGGATCACGCGGCACACGGATCGGTATCGTCTTTGTACGGGGAATGATTTTGTTTCCGCCCGATCGGTTGTGATTGCGGGTGGCGCGCGCGTTCTTCCTTGTCTGAAGGAGTTGGGGTTAAGTCTTCCGCTGACGTCCCAAAAGCTTCGTGTGCACGTAGTTGAAAGTGGCGAAGCCAGGGGTGCGCCGCACTTCTTTGATCGCGAAACCCTAGAATACGGTCGCCTCGGTCACGAAGCGACCGCACTTCTTTCGAACGAAGCCCCTGCACGCCTCAAAGCTCGCGTGGGCAAAACGCTGAGCGTTCGCGAAGCGGCTGATTGCTACGCCCCTGGGCGCATCGGCCTCCTTGGTCAATTGCCGGGTTATCCGCGTCTGACTCTTGCGACGGGTTGGGGCGGTACTGCATTCAAATTTGCTTTAGAAATTGGTCGCCGAACGGCGGCGATCGTGGAGCGAGAGTTCGACCAAGGGAGATTGATGCATGAAAGCCTCTGAGAGGAAAACTTTTGCCGTGATCGGCGCCGGACCCAAAGGTCTCGCTGTCGCGGTGAAGGCCAAGGTGCTTGAGGAATTTGGCTTACCCGTGGATCGTGTCGTATTGATCGAACGGCACGCGGTCGCAGCTCATTGGTCTGGTGAACACGGCTACACCGATGGTGAGATGAAGCTCGGGACTTCGCCCGAAAAAGATGTCGTCTACCCTCTCGCAACGACTACGGGTCTCCCCTCGCTGGATCAAAAGATTCGGCGGCGGCTGATGGATTTTTCGTGGACCGCATTTCTCATCGAAGAAGGCCAGTACGCCGATTGGGTCGATCGCGGTCGACCAGCGCCTTGCCATCAACTCTGGGCTGAGTACCTCCGCTGGGTCGCGGAGAGTCTTGCACCTCAAGTTCAGATCGAAGTCGCGCACGTTCAAGCGATTGATGTTGATGGCCATGATCGCTGGAAGCTCCAGTTGCAGCGCGCAGATGGCTCGTTAGATGCGCTCGTTGCGGACCGGTTGATGCTGACGGGGCCAGGGCGTACGCGACGAGACTTTTTGTGTTTGAACACGTCTAAGTCGGAGGAGCTTCCTCCCGATACCTTTGATCTCGAATCATTCTGGTCGGCTTTGAAAGCGAACCGATTCCCCTTGAAGGGTCGCATCGCGATCGTGGGCGCAGGAGAAAACGCAGCCTCCGTTCTGCTCTCGATTGCGAAAGCGGCACCAGACTTGGTGATCGATGTGATTTCACCGAAAGGCTTTGTTTCCACGCGCTCCGAGAACTTTTACGAGAATCGGTTCTACAGTCAGCCTGACGAGACGAGCTGGAAGAGTTTATCGCCCGAAGATCGCGCAGACTTCATCGGTCGCACGGATTTGGGAGTTTTCTCAGTACACGCGATGGAGATTCTCAACGGCGAGCTGCGCCATCGCATCGTGCCTGGAAGACTCGTCAGCCTCTCGCACGATGGGAACGTGGTTCTTCGATTATGTTACAACGGGCGTGATTCGCACCTTCGTTACGATCGAGTCGTGCTCGCGACAGGCTTTGACCAAACGGCGACGATTCGCAGGCTGTTCACTACCGAGGCGCTTGCGAGGGTTGAAGCTGCATTGAGTGGTCCTGTTACGAGCGATGCGCTCTCATCTGCTATCGAGAGTGATCTTTCGGTGCGGGGCCTTACGCCTGCGCTACATCTTCCGATGCTGGCAGGTCTCGCACAAGGGCCGGGCTTTGCGAACTTGAGCTGTCTTGGTCTTCTCTCGGATCGCGCGGTGCTTGAACCGACATTGCGCTCGCAACGGACGTTCCGTCTGACACAAGAGGCGGTGCTATGAACTCGCGTTTGTTGATCGTGGGTCGCGAGCGACAAAGAGAAGTCGAAGATCTCCGCCGGCAAGAGTACGCACGAGCTTCCGGCTTTGCGGTGGACCTCACAACTCTTGGATGGAAGTCCTCGGACGACGAAAGCTTTATCTTGGTTGCCGAGGAGGATGGCGAAGTCATCTCCACCATGCGAGGAGAGTTCATCGATGATCTCGCGATGCTTGAGCGCAAGCTTGAGTGCCCTTGGGACTTTCCGATGGATCTCAACCTCCCCGTCCTCTTACTGAGTCGTGCGGCAACAACCTCGCAAAGTCGCGCGAAAGGTTTGAATCTCGTGCTTCGTTATTGGTTTCTCCGCTTTGCGATCGCACGTGGAGCAGGAGCTGTCGTTGGCACCTTTGTGAGCGGCTCACCTCGTGAGGCCACACTCAAGAAAATGGGTTACCAGTTTTTTGAGAACAAACTGGGTTGGCAGCAATCGACTTACAGGTCGCTTCGCCCCGTGCAAGTTGTTGCTTTGGATCTCGCGACGACGGCGGAGCAGGCGCTCTCCTACTGCTTGGAAATTGCTGGTGAGAGCATTTCGAGATTTAAATTTGAAAATGATTTTCCAGAACTGCGTTTCGTGAGGAGTCTATGAAAGGATCTTATCAGTTTGAGAAGTTAGAAAGCCGTCATGCGGAAGCCACGTTGCTTGCCGAGCGAGCGCAGATGCGAATGGAAGGTTTTCTTCCCTTGCTTGAACGGCACGGGCTGCCTGTGAGCGGCTCGGTTCTTGATCTCGGATGCGGCCACGGAATCCGTGCCGAGAAAATTGCGGCGCAGTTTCCGTCTTTACGGGTCGTGGGCCTTGACCGAAGTGCTGAACTTTTAGAACAAGCGCGAGTTCATGAGCGCGAGAATCTGCGCTTCGAATTAGGTGACTTGTACTCACTCCCTTTTGCCGATCAGTCTTTCGACTTCATCTACGCACGCTTGGTGTTCATGCACCTCTCGGATCCGCGGCAAGCTCTGCGCGAGATCTTTCGCTGTTTGAAACCTGGTGGCCGCGTGCTGATCGAAGATGCGGATCGCGATTGTATGTTCTTTGAACCGTCTCCACCGCTTTTCCCTGCGTTCTGGGAGAAAGTTCAACAAGGTCAGCGTCGGTTGGGAGGCGACCCAAACGTGGGGCGGAGACTTGCTCCTTACTTAAAGGAGTTTGGATTTGCGGATGTTCGTGTGGAGT
>SYLX01000221.1 GCA_005808505.1 Bdellovibrionales bacterium
ACTCCAATCTGGGCTCAACTTCAAATGGTACTGCTTCTTGGTGACGTGCGTTTGCCGGTGAAACTCTCGTATCCCGGAGATGAACTCAAATGGGAGATCAAAGGTCAAATCGTCGAGGTTGCTCATATCCTCTCGATCAGAGGCGCGGAAGCTGGCATCGACTTCCCGACCGACGGTCCTCCATGGATGGAACGTCCTTCGATCATTATCTCTCTTATCGACGGTTCGCAGTTCGCTCTTCCGTAGAATTCTTTGAAGTCGGTGGCAATCTCTCGCGATGAGTGAGAGGTCGCGCTTAGCATCGTTAGGTTGAAAATTCATATCTAAGGTTAATTTGTTTAATACGGAAATTTACCGAAAGCTATTTTCTTCCGCGCCTTTCGGCCAGATATCGGCCATCCGTGCCGTAATTCAGAGAACCCCACGCGTCGCACTTGCTAAAATTTAGGCAATCCTTATTTGTTTTTGCGCGTGGAGATCGCAACTTGAAGCGGGTCGCAAAATTTTTAATTAACTCGTCTCTTTTCGTGGGCGCCGCCTTGATTGTCCTGCCTGCCTTGGCAAATTCAACGAGCACCACTCGCATAAACTTTGGAGGAGGATCTTTTGTTTCTACTGAAGATGCGCTTCTCCTCGATCGCCACGTCTTTCATATCGGCACCTACACGATTGCTGGGTGGAACCCGTTGCCAGAGTCAACGGACGGAAACAGCAATGCGAAAACACCTGCAAGTTTTCTCCTCCATCAAATCACGGGAGCTGCATTCGGACTCACCCCATACTTAGAAACCTCTGCGCACTTCACGCGTCTTACGCTTCAGAATAACAACTTAGAGCCAGGATATTTTCAGCTTGCCCAAAGCGGACTCGAAGAAGCTGAGCTAAAAGCAAAATTGAGAATCTATAACGGCCACTTTCAAGCAGCGCTCGTAACTGGCGTTGCGGTTGATCTGACGAGAAACAATCCTTTTTCGGGAATTGATCCAGGGCCTTCTTGGTCCATCGGATTCGCCCTTCATAAAAGCGTCGGAAATGCAGCCTTTGCCTTTAATCTTGGGTACCTCGTTAGAGATCCGGGTGATCCAATAGCGAATTCACCCTATCAGCCGCTCACGAACGAAGTGAAAGCTTCTCTCGGGTCCTCTTATTTTTTCGTCTCAACTGGATTCACGTTAGCTCTGGAGTTCGCGACACATGAGTCGAAGAAGAACCTAGTTTCTCAAGAACGAAGTCAGGCGCTCGAGTCTTTTTTAAGTGTTTCGAAAACTTTCGGTCCCTTTAAAGCAACTCTTGGTGCAGGTCGATCTTTAGAGCGCACGCTCTTTACTCCAGAAACGCGTATTCTCGGTGGTCTCGTTCTTTCGACCGACTTCTTCAAAGCTCCGGAAGAACTGAGACCTAGCTCACCAACGCAACCCGTTGAAACGGTTCGTGTCGATATTCCGGCACCGCCTCCCGCACCGGAAACGAAACTTTCGCAGACAACGATTGTTACCGGGTTTCTTCCGAAAGCGATTGAAGAACTTAAGCCGATTGCTTTTGAAGAAATCTCGGCTCGATACGAATTTAGTCTTCGCCGTTCGCTCACCGACGCTGACTTGCAAAAAGAGAAACCACCTTTCGAAGTCGTACGTCTAGAAGGTTTAGATTTTCCTTTTGGCTCATCCGCAATTGAAGAAAGACACCACGCAACTCTTCAACGACTTATCACCTACCTCAATGGTGTGCCAAAAACGCTGAAGATTCGTGTTGAAGGCCATACTGATTCCCAAGGTTCCGAAGCCCGCAACCAAAAGCGCTCAAACGAACGCGCCAAGTCCGTTGCGAATTACTTAAAACTTCACGGACTAGACTCCTCAGTTGAAATCGATTCAATTGGCTTCGGCTCAGCCAAGCCTATCGCGGATAATAGCCTCAACGAGGGTCGCGCACAAAACCGCCGCGTAGAAGTTAGAATTCTCAGAATGACGAAGGCACCGAAAGAAGAAGTGCACATCCAGGATTCGTCACCTCGCTAAGAACATATAAAGAGGCCTGATTCTGAGCATTTAGATTGGTAATTAACCAATGTCGGGAACTCGTCACTCCATGCTTTAATCCTTCCTCCGATTAAACAAGCATGCACGATACACAAACAAAGTTTAATTGCAGTCTTTTGATATACTCCGCGATTTTTGTGCTTCTGCTCCAGGGCTGCGCCCGATCTGAATTTACGGTGCCCGCATCGACGCAAGATCTGACTCTAGATTCAAAGGCCACTTCGATCAGCGTCTCTAACGAGAACGTCGCAGACGGCATGACTGAAACCGTTGTGTCGCTTGTATTGCGAAACAAAAGTATGAAACCCCTGCCTGGACTCAAAATTAATCTGGCAGTCTCGGGTAGCGGCAACCTTGTGGCACCTTGCACGGTCTCCAACACAAATGGTGAATCTTGGTGCCGCCTCCTCACAACCGTTGCCGAAACAAAAATGTTTGTCTTCTCGGGCGCTTTGGAGGCGGCGATGCCAATCGTCTTCAATCCTCCGAAACCAATGCGCTCACTCATGGCTTTCGTATCGAGTGCGGATTTAGTTCCGGTGAATGCAAGATCACGTTCGGTAGGTAACGCCGGCGGCTGGGCTGACCCGGCCGTAAAGAAAGATGCACAAGGCGCCACTCGTCTTCACGTGAGTCAATCCTCGCAGACTTGGGAAAGGGAACAACCATGAAATTATTGAACACCCTCACTCTTCTCGCGGTTGGCTTCATTCCCCAACTTGCACTTGCGCAAGCGACTGGCGCGCCACCATCATCTTTCACTTTCCAAGGACGCATCTTCCAGTCGAACGGAAGAGATGGCGTTGAAGCACCGTCCGTCACTTTCAAGGTGCAAATTCTTTCGCCAAACGGCGCTTGCTTGCTTTTTGAAGAACGCCATGTTCGCGACATGACAGGAAGTGGCGGCGTCTTCTCGATCAACATTGGTGAAGGCGCGAACAGTAATGTCGCTCCGATCTCGTTACTTCAAGCTCTCGACAACCTAGTGGCCAAGTCTGGCTCTGGAGGTTGTGCATACACACCTGGTTCCAACGACTCGCGCCGCCTTCGTATCAGTTACGATACAGGAGTCGAGGTTGTCACATTCCCTACCGATCAGATGATTAAGAGTGTTCCTTACGCTTTCACGGCTCAAAGCCTCGGCGGATTGGAAAAGAACTCATTCATCCAAGTTTCGTCGCAGACAACGCAGGCGCGAGTTGACTCCCTCACGCAATACACGAACGAACTCACTACACTCGCTACTGGCGGTTCTGCCCTTTACGCGAAAGCTTCAGATCTCCCGCTCTCCTCCGGTATCTTGAATTTGACTGGCGGTGGCGTGCGCGTACCCAACGTTCCGATCTCTTCCGACGCCGCTGTAAACAAAAATTATGCGGATTCAAATTTCGCGGGTCGCTCTTTAGACATCAGCTCGCTCGCTTCGGGACAAACTCTCGTCTGGAATGCGACAGCAAATAAATGGCAACCAGCAACTCCCACGAACGGTACACTCACCTCCGTGACTGCCGGCACGGGACTGACAGGCGGAACAATCACTTCAAACGGGATTATTAGCCTCGCTAGCTCAGGCGTTACCGCTGGAACTTATACGAAAGTGACTGTCGACTCCTTCGGACGCGCTACTTCGGGCCAAGCTCTCACCGAAGCAGATATCCCTCAGCTCTCCGCTTCAGGTAAGGTTTCGGGAAGCTCGATCTCAGGCACGATCGGTGGCGCAACAATCATCTCTACTTCGGGGAATATCACGACTACGGGGAACCTCTCCGCGATCAACGCCAGCTCACAAGTGGCTAGCACGCAAAGCTTGAGAATCTTTGATTCGACCAACTCGAAGAAGGTCACAATTTCTCTTCCCACGACGTCAATTGCTAGCGATTACGCACTTGTTTTGCCTCAAGGTGCAGGCCTACCCGGTCAGATGCTTACAACGGACGGACTCGGCAACCTTAGCTGGTCGTCGGCAACTTCTCTTGCGGTAACGACCGTCGTTGGTACAGCGCCCGTCGTTGTCTCAGGCACCGCGACTTCTCCCATGATCAGCGTCAGTGGCGCCACGTCCTTGGCGCCTGGGATCGTGCAACTCGCTACTGATGGTGCATCGACCGCTGGCTACGCTGTCCAAGCTAACGACCTGCGCTTGTCAAATGCGCGCTCACCTTCCGGAACGGCATCTGGAGATTTGAGTGGAAGTTATCCTGGACCCAAAGTTGCTAAAATTCAGGGAGTCGCGGTTTCCTCAACGACTCCTCTCACGGGACAGATTTACCGATATGATGGATCTTCGTTTGCTCCTTCCTTTGTTGGACTTTCAGATCTCAAAACATCAATAGGAGTTCCCCAGCTTTCAGCGACGTGCACAAGCTCGCAAACTCTGACTTACAATGCTGTCCTCGATACGATGACTTGCCAATCCATCTTGGTAGCCGCCAGTTCTGTTTCTGGATTGGGAAGTGCGGCACTTCTCAATGCACCTACTGTTGGGAATGCATCGAGCGCACAAGTTGTACTTGGCGGAGACTCTCGTCTTACCGATACTCGCGTCCCTAGCGGAGCGGCAGGTGGCGATCTTGTCGGCACATATCCAAATCCCACACTCGCTCCTACTGGAGTTGTGGCCGGAAGCTATGCGGTGACAACCGTGGATGCAAAAGGGCGCGTGACAGCAGGTCGAAATCTCACTGCATCCGATATTCCTGATCTTGCATGGTCGAAACTTACGGCAGGTGTTCCCTCAACTCTCGCTGGCTTTGGGATCACGGATGCCCTCTCAAATGCTGATGGTGTTCCACAAATCAAAGCTGGATTACTCGCAACCCGACCGGTTGCCGGAGTTCAAGGGACGCTATACATCGCGTCGGATGCTAAGAAAATTTACCGTTACTCAGGTACTGCATGGGATGTCATTGCGTCCACAGAAGTCGATGACTCACAAGGAACTTTACCTGCAGCTAAAGGTGGTACAGGTCAGACATCTTTCTCGAATGGGCAGATATTAATTGGAAACTCTTCCGGTGGTCTAACGAAAGCGACTCTGACAAGTGGCACCGGAATCTCGGTTGCGAGCGCAAGTGGGTCGATCACCGTGACTGCGGATGTCGGCACAACAGCAAACAAACTCGTGCAACTCGATTCACAAGGAAAACTCCCGGCCATCGACGGTTCGCAGCTGATGAACCTTCCTCCTTTTTCAAACATGCAAGTCTTCGACGCTACTTCGACGTGGACCCCTCCAAGTGGAGTGAAGAAAGTTTACGTCCAAGTGTGGGGAGCTGGAGGCGGAGGTGCGGGTGGTAGTAGCGCTGTTGTTGGATCAGGTGGCGGCACCGGCGGAGCCGGCGGAGCTTATGCTGCCGGAATTTTCACCCTCACGAATACCTCGGACGTTACAATTACAGTTGGCGCCGGCGGGACTAAAGGCGGCTCGAACTCGGCCGGCACAGCCGGCGGGAACTCAAGCTTTGGAAGTTACATCAATGGAAACGGCGGAGCCGCTGGCGCGGTCGGAGGGTCCACTCCAAGTGTCGGTGGCACCTCGACGGCATCGCTTAATTTCGCTGGCGGTCTCGGCCTTCCGCCGACTGGCCCAATCGGCGGCGCTGGTGGTGCGTCCAACTCCGGAGCCTCGGCTCCGGGTTCTTACTCGACTAGCCAGGGAGCTTCCAATGGAAATTCACCCGGTTGCGGGGGGGGAGGCGGCTACGGAGTCGCGGGCAACGCTTCTAGCGGTGGCAATGGCGCTAACGGCCGAGTTGTCGTTTGGTGGTAACCATTGAAAGAATTTTGAAACACCCCGTCCGCCACAGGACAGTTTGTCGCGTTCGTCATGGGGAATGAAAGTTGATCGCAACGAAGCTTGTTCTTTTCTCAAAGAGGCTCCGAGACTCTTGTTCTGCCCTGCAAGGCACGCGAATCTCTCGTGTCGTATCCGATTGCCTTAACGGAGACGCGAAGAGGAAAAATGGAAACAGAAGCCTTACTCCCCGAGCCCATCGAGAAAATCGCAAAGGAAATCGAAACCGGCTACGAAGCGGAGAACGTTCCGCTTGGCTCTTACCTTCTGCTGATGGGCGCTTACTCTCTCTTCTTCGCGGGCTTGTATAAGGCTTCCTCTCGCGGTCGTGATCAGTTTGAAAAACCGAAGGGGCTCGACTTAGCTCTTCTCACGATCGCGAGCTACAAATTCTCTCGAGTCATCACCATGAGTTTTATCGGCTCCGCCGTTCGAGCGCCGTTCACAAAACGTGGACCAAGCTTGAAAGCCGGCGAAGTTCAAGACCAAGCCAGAGGCCGCGGACTTCAACGCGCCATCGGCAACATGGTGACTTGCCCCTTCTGCTTCAACGTCTGGTCAACGACCCTCTTCGTTTTCGGGTACTCGATATCCAAAAAGCTGACGACACAAGTGGCGTACGTTCTCTCGATCGCTGCGGCAGGTGATTTCCTTCACCTAGGATATCGCAACGTACGAGAGCTCTCTCGCTGATTATAATTTGATTCGAGCAGCGAGGGTCTGCGCGAAAACGCTGTAGCCTTCTTTTTGCGCCGCCCGAATAGAAGCCAGGTTTGCGCTGAGTGTTTGGTATCGGATGCCTACCTTTGCGAAGGGCATCTGCCCTATTCTTTAGATTGAACCGGGCCGAAACTTGGCTCAAAGCCCTTTACTCCAATCGCAGCTGCTACCCTCTTCTACCTATCTTGAATTCGTCGCTCGATTTAATCTTCCTTTCGTACCAACTAAACACTTCAGGAGCGATTCTCATGAAAACGGTCGTCCTCTTTCTCACGACTATCTTGTTTGCAAGTCCCGCTTATGCGACGCACGTTTACGCCAACTACTCGTGCACAAACAAAAAGTTTGAACTCAATTACGATGGCCCTGGCTCAAACTACGCGTTTGGAGGCTATTCACACCTGATTCGTAAGAAAAACGATAACTCTAAACATTCCGTTCTTTCGTACGAGATGCTTGATGGTGAAGACGACGTTCTCGGAGAAGTTGTGGGAGAAGAGACCGTACATGTTCTCTTTGGCACGGATGGCCTTAAGCGAACTAGCGCTGTGAAATCAGATCTGAAAGTTGGCGATACTTGCGTCCCTGGGGAGACCGACTATCAACACTCAGAATGGACATCGATAAAGACGATCGCCATCATCGGAATCACTCCGGAAGTTGCTGCCAAGTTCGGGATCAAAAAAGGCGACCGGATCAAAATGACTTGCGCAGAGACTCAGGACACACCCGTCTCCTGCCCGACTGGTGGAAAATATGATGAAGGCGATTTGCCGTTCTGATCTTTGGAGCGCAGCAGATCTTGCTCATGTAGAAAAGTCCTTGCTGCTCACTGAACGCTTCGTTCGGAGTATTTCTAGACGTTCTTCGTAAGAGGCTTAAAATTCTCTTCCATCCAACGGCGACCAAATTCCACGATCTCTCGCGCATCAAAGAGGTAGGTCTCCGCATTTCCAACGAACCCGCGATTGCCTTTTCCCGCCTTCAAAAAGGCTTCACCGATGAGCTGAAAGTAATCCGTATCTCCCTCCCAATCGACGATCCCGTTACTCGTATCGTACTCTTCGAAGTCGACCCATGTACGCTTGCCTTCTTGCAAAACGCACGATTGGTAGCGAACGATCTTTTTGTTCGGCACATCTACGAAGTGTTCCACGTAGTGAAGAATCGTTAGAGTTTCGAGTGGCGCTCCGAGCATGAGAACTTTTCCGCCGAGCCTATGGAACTTATCGAATGGAGATCCTGGGCCGTATCCATACATGAAAGGGTGCTCGGAGGTGATCAACTTTGCGTTCTTTCCGACGGCTACAACAGACGCTTCTGGATGAGCGCTTTGATAGGCACCGGTCCTCGTACGAAGCCACTCTGTGAGGATACTCCATTCAATGTTGGCTCGAGATTTCAGAGGCACGAAAGCAGGGAGTTCCCGCAACACGGCCTCACGCTTCTCGGCTGGCCAGCGCCGCATCTCGTAGGGACTCTGATCCCAGCTGACATACATCATGAGTGTTCCGTCGCTGCCGATAACCTCTTCGATGGCATCGAGAACAACGTCGGGTCCGCCTACGACCCATCCAATGGACTTCACCGATGCGTGGAGCATGA
>SYLX01000222.1 GCA_005808505.1 Bdellovibrionales bacterium
CATAATCCGTAGGTCGGCGGTTCAAGTCCGCCTCTCGCTACCATTTTTTAAGTAGATCCTGCTTACCAAAGGTTACTTACGTCTTCGATCGTAGTTCACGTCTGCGGACTTGCGGCCGAATGGGCATCGAGCCCATTCGCCCTAGCGCTTGGAGATCGCTACGGACAGCCCGTTGGGACTGCCTACGCGACTCCTCACGCATGCTCCACGTCAAAGCGCGCCACTGGCGCCCTTTGCCGCGGGCACAACGCCTCTCGCAGCCATTTTTTCTGAACCATAAGCGCGCAGAAAAAATGCAGCGAGAGACTCTTGCTACCTTTGCTGCGTTCAAACGCTAGCGGCGTTTGACGCTGCGATGGCCCGAGCATGACCGTAGCGACTTGCGCGGAGGTCACGCGCAGGGCACGAGTCGAATCGCTCTGAATGAGCGATTTGGCGAGCCGCCAGTAGATCCCATCGACGTCACAGAGTAGCGTGGCAGTTTTTTCTTTGATTCTTCGAGAAATCAAAAAAGTGTTCGCGAGTCGTCTCCGAACGACACTCTCGTTTCTTCATCCAGTTTCATTTTCAACGGCGCTCAACGCGGATGCGATTGCGTGGGCATCGAGCCCCCGCATCTATGTGGTTCGACTTTGTCGTCGCAAGTCTCCTCTAAAGTCTCCCGCCCGCGTCTACCAACTGATTTCCATCGCGATAGAAATTATGTCCGAGTCTCCGGACAGTCCCGTCCAAACAATCGTCAGAAGCTCTAAAACGCAGCTGAATCTTCACCGTGGTGGTCCGGAGATTGAAATGTCTCCGATGCGCGGACACAACAACCCGCTAAAAGGAGAAAACGTGAACATTCAGAACGTCGTTCGTTCCATTTCTAAAAAAGAAATCAAGAACGTTCAGAAGAAGGCAAAGCAACATTTCGAGGGCGGCAGCGGCAACTCGCAAATGAACATGATCGCTTTCGACTGACACCAGCGGCGCGCCCTTCATTCATGAGGGGCGCGCATCATTAAATGCGAGGATCAAATGTTCACTCTCACTGGAATCAATACTCATATTGAAAACCTCTACAAAGTCTCGGCGCCTTTTCTCGGCGATCTCCAGCCAACGACACTTCAGGAGCTTCGGCCCGCGTATCTTGAGTTTCTCGCTTCCGTTCACCCAGGTTTTCCGATCAGCGCGAAAAATTCACTCTTGGTTACGGATGAGAGGCGCGGTCGCGAGCTAGCGTCGGCATTCTCCGCTTCAAAAATCGACGATCTTGATCAAGAGCGAATGGTTGGCGAAGGCTATTCGCAAGACTTGCTCAACTCGAATCTCGAACTCGCGGATGCTAGCCTCGCCAAACTTTCGCGACTCCATCCACAGCTTAGCGAGTTGTTCCACGTAGTGGTGCACTCACTCTTACTACGAGGCTCTGATCGCAATCGCGAAGGCTCACGCGCGCATGGGGGAACGACGAACCGTTGCATCGGCTTAATCTGGTTGAACCTGGACCCAAGCTGCTCGGTCCATAACGTTCTAGAAATGTTAGTGCATGAGTTCATCCACACGGTCGTTTTCATCGACGAGTTGAACTACGGACACTTCGACTACGAAACTCTGACGAAGCGCGAGTACTGGGCGACTTCTTCGATCCTCAAGCGTGAACGGCCGATGGATAAGGTCGTGCACAGTATCTTGGTTTCACTTGAGATCCTCATGGCGCGCCAAAGTTATCTGCCGATCACGGATGAGCGTGATCTTTTCCATCCCGAATCCGCAAAACTGAAGAGCAGCGCGCTCGTCTCGGTCGACAGTGTTTTGAGTCATCCGCTTCGCGATGAGGTTTGCGAGCCGCGCGCAATCGAGCTCGTCGAGATGGCGAAACTTGAACTTCTAAATTTGTAGGGAATGAACGTGAAAGCATATTACGAATCCATTCAGGACCTCATGGCGACCATCGAAGCCAAATGGCAGACGGCCAATTTTGATGCCGAAGCGTTTCCCGAAATTGTTTGGGAAAAGACCACGAATTTCGATTTGTCTCCACTCGGCGAAGTCTCGAACCAAATGCGATTACTCGAGCTAGCCGGTGTTCGCCAGCAGCAGCATCGGTCGACTTTCTCCGATTTGCATTTCCAGATCTTCCATAATGGTCGTTTCATGATCGAAATTCTCAATTGGTGGGGACAGCACGTGAACGTCCACGACCACGATTTTTCGGCTGTGCAATTCCAGTTGAAAGGGGACGCGCTCAACGTCGAGTACGAATTCACCTCCGAGGAAACTCATGGCGCTCTCCACTTCGGTCGGCTCTTGCCGAAACACGCAGAAGTTTGGGAAGAAGGCGGTCGCTCGATCGTGCGTCCGGGGCGAGTAGCGCCGCACGGTGTTTTCCATATCGGTGAGCCCACAACCAGCCTGCTTATTCGGACAACTCCTACGCCGCGCTACGGGGCGCAGTTGAACTACTTCCCGGGTCTGGCGGCTCATTACTATGTGTCGAACGACATCCACCGCAAAAAGCTAACGGGACTTGGGCTCCTCGCCAGATCGTCGCGAGCGAAGTTCTCCGAAACTCTGAACCGCTTTTTGGCAAGCCAGAGTTTAAGCGAGAACTTTTTCATGTTGATCAAACTTGCTCCGTTCCTGTTCACTGCAGAGAACAGTGATCTGATTTGCAATTACGCGGAGAAAGGACCAAACGAACGTCGAATCGTGGAAAACGTGGCTTTCAACACGGCGATCGACTTCTTTAAGCAGCTGGCAACCGAAACCGAGGGGCTCACGCCCTCAGAGAAGCTAGCAGCTTACGTACTATCCGCTGGCCACTCTCGTGAAGCTCAGGAGAAAATTTTGGCTGACCTCCAGAAAAAGGATAAAGCGGTGAGCTTCGCCGAAGATCTTCGTTCGATCTTGAAGAAGGTCTCAGCCGAGCAGCGATCCCAAGCTGAGGGCTACATGGAGCTGTTAGGAGTCGGTACTACCGGCGTGGCGAACATCGCATGAAATCGTTTGATATCCGAAAAACACTCCTAAATCGCGACGCGGTCCTTTCGACTTTCTGGTCGACGCTTCAACAAATCGTTGTTGCCGCGTCGACCTTCTTCATATTGAAAGCCATCGCTAGTGTCACCTCAGGTGATACGTCTGCCGGAATGATGTTTATCGGCTTTTTTGTAGCGAGCTTGGTTCTCGTTTACGTTCCGAATACTGTTTCAATGCTGTATCTGCAGCGCTGGAGAATTTCTTCGCTGAGCTCATTCGTTTCGAGCTTCATCGAGCATAACAAAGGCCAAGCGCCGTTCGGGCACGCGCGCAACAAGAGTCAAACCGAGTCATGGCTCACGAACGAATCCTTCACTGTTTACGATACGGCCACCAATCTCCTCTATCAGATCTACTCAACCGCGCTAAACAGTGCCTTCAATATCTTGATCATCGCGGTTTCTCTAGATCGCAGGCTTTTACTTTGGTATTTGGCTGCGGGCGTAGCTCTTGTGTCGGCTCACTTCGTATTCAAGAAAAAAATTAGCAACGTGTCGCTCGAGATGCAGCAGTCCAGAAAGGATCTTTCAAACGCAATGCTCTCTGCATGGGATAATGTCTTCATCGGAAACCAGCATAATCTCGGTCACTGGTTGCGCCATTTCGAAATTCAGATTCGGGCCGCTAAATCAACGGCAACTCGTTATGATGGAGTGCGGTCTCTGATCAGCAGCGCAACGGTTTGCGTGGCGCTCGTTGTCGTCGCGATCGGAAACGGTATTTTTCTTTTCGAGAACGCCGAAGATGTCCCCAAAGTAGCCGCGCTTTTGATTACGCTTCCGCGGCAGCTGCAGATCATCCAGAGCATCTTTGCTTTTTTTAACCTGACCCTCAGCTGGGCGGGGACGTCAGGACAGCTCAAAGAACTCGAAAAAATTGTTCGACTAAGCGCCGCAGATGACGAGTCTGAGAAGTTCATTGACTTCGATGTAATCACGTTCTCCGACGGAAACGCCGTATGTAAGATGGCGAGTTTGCACGAAGCGGATCAGCGATTGACTCAGCTTCAGAGCGGCCGCTGGACCCTCCGTGGACGAAATGGTGCGGGAAAATCTACCTTGCTGGCGGCGTTGAAAAAATCTTGGGGAGACAACGCTTTCCTGCTGCCATCGCGCTTCGGTGACTTGCGATTTACACGGGATTTCCAGGCTCATTCCGACGGGAACAGGCTTCTAGCGGTCTTTGCGGAGATCTCGCAACTGCAAGACGTGAAGGCGGTCTTGCTCGATGAGTGGGACGCGAATCTTGATGGCGAGAACCTCACGGCAGTTAGCCTCGCGATTGACGAGCTTGCGCGCACGAAGCTTGTTTTGGAGTCACGGCATCGCGGTACTTCAGCCTGGTAAAAGCGGTTGAAACTCCATGCGCGCTCATAGATCTTACATCAGAGGTTCGACTTCACATCAGGTAAGTGGTGCATCCCTAACGAAAGATTTCTCAAACCCCTCGACGCCCTTGATGACAGCCTAGCGCTGGTAGATGGTGCCCGTCGGTACCTACGGTCAGTCAGGGGCAGTGAATGTCGCAGAAGTCTCGATCAATTGAACTCACCGAAAATGATCCATTCGATTATTTTCCGCTGCGAGAC
>SYLX01000223.1 GCA_005808505.1 Bdellovibrionales bacterium
ATCTGTTATAAAGCGTGCATGACGGATTTCAAAAAGGCTCTCTCGATAACTCTTCTTCTTTTCATGAACTCTTGTGCATCGATAGACGGCGCTTCGGCCCGAACGCATAACGCTGAAGAGCTCAACGTCTTCCGACGTCCGCTGATTCTTGGAGCCAGCGTGAGCGGCGATACGAATGCTTTGAGTCCCGGAAAGTTGCTCGGACGCAGAATCTCAACTCCGAGTGATGTGCGAGTCCTTGCGCGCGGCGGAGCTCCGGGTCGCGAAATGATTTCCCGCCTGAATAGCGACATTCTAAAAGACCGTTCCATCATCGTTGCGTTGGATTTTCTTTTCTGGGACTCGGCCATTCGAGAGCCACGGGAGCCAAGCCTAAGAGCATTGAGTCGATTGATCGAGACAGCGCGAGCAGCTCGCATTCCTCTCATCCTGGGTGATATTCCCGAGTTGCTAGCAGGAGCTCAGGCGTCGCGAGTCGCATTGAATGAAGCGATTCGCGCAACCTGCAGGCCTGAGAGGAATTGTTACATCATTGGGTTAGATCAGCTTTACCGCACCGTACAGTCACGGGGTTACTTGTTGATGGAAGGAGAGCGTCTCGCTCTCAAAGAGGTTCTCCCAGATGGTCTACATCTCAGTCCGAAAGCTAGTGAGTACATCGCGCAAATGATCTTGGACGCTTTGAGATCGCAGAATCAATCAAGCAAACGGACCTAACTGTTCTTGCAGAGCGCGGGCCCACTCACCGTCGGCGGTCGTTAAAAGGTTACTGATGTTTGATAAATCTCCTGCGCGCTCAAACAAAAAGATTTGCGGGAGATCTCCTTTTAAAGAAGCCGGGATGAGTTGATCGAGCGTAGTGACGACGCCGTCGTCTCGTTTCTCAGAACGGCCACTCGACGATAAATTACGCGAGCCCCATAGATAAACCTTTTCTGTTTTGCTTCGTCCGACAACATCGCTTGTTCCTGACGCTAACTTTTCTGCCGCCTCGACCAGCAGTGATGGCCGCAGCATTGGTGAGTGCGGGGTGACAAAAATCACAGCCTCGTTCATCGTGCGTAAGTCAGCGAAAAGAGCTCTCAGATCGCTTCCTTGCGGTACGACCGGTAAGTCCGACCAGAACGGGGACTCAAGTGTGTTCGTTTCCGCTACCGCCCAAAGCGGATTCAAGTGGACCCGGCTTGTCATCTTGCGAGCGCCACGCAGTGAAAATCGCATGAGCTGAATGCAACCTTTGTAGATGGCTTCAGCTTTGCGTTGAAGATCGACATTCGACTCGTTAGCGTCTTGGGGGCTAAAGGGAGGTGGCGTAAGACCTGGCGTCGTAACTAAACAAGCGACTGCGATCGAGATTGGATTCATGGCGACCTCCTACGCTCCAGTTTAGCTACGGTAATCGCAAAAGCGTCAGGATTTTTGACAATCCAGTCGCTTTTTCCGAAGCCAGGGTGTTCGCTTTAGAAGATGCAAAACTTCGCGTACTTTAAAGCCGAACCGTTTTTAGGAAGAGTTAGTTGGAAAAGAGGTGATCCATGAAAGTGTTAGTGGCACTTGCGGCATTCGGTCTTGGTACGATGATGGGTCTTGCACACGCAGCGGCCGGAGATACATCCGGGTGCTCGCAAATGCGGGAGTCGTCTGATTCGAAAGTCACCAGCCAAGGTGCTTTGTTGAGCGTAACGGCAAAACTTTCCCCGAAAGCTTCTTGTTGGAATGCTGACTCGTCGCACGTAATGATCGACTACCGTTGGGTTCAGTCTTCCAAAGCCGTCGTGCCGACTGCTGGTGCCTTCTGGATGCGTGTAAACGGCACCGAAAGCCAGCAGAACGCGAGCCTCATCTGCCTGCCGGTCTCAACTCTCAAGGCTCAAGCAAATACGTCTGGCGAATCGCAAGTTGAATGCAGCATGCGCGCGGTGGAAAAGCTATCGGCGACAGGCCAGACACGCGTGGAGATCGAAGTCGCGCCGGTCTTGGATGGAAACTGGGACACCAAAGGTTTCGAGCAGAACTACGTATTTGAACTCTAATATTTTTTGATCGACTGAGGCTTTGAAAATCGCAAAAACGCACGGGTGAACTCTCGTGCGTTTTTTATTTCAATTCTTGCGGGTTTGGACGCACAGGCCTTGCATCAGGGCCACGTTCGTCCAAGAAAAGAAATTAAGTTTGGTTGAAAGCTGCGTCGTGATTCCCGTCACCGCGCCGTGCGGGCAGTTTTTCATGAGCTCCGCATAGGCCTTATCGACGTAATCGGTTTCTCCCGTGATCCCGAGTACGACGAATTGTTCGCCGCGGCCTTTGACCATCTCGCCTTGTTCGATCTTTGCGTAAGGAACGAAATCCGAGGTGTGAACCTGGTGAATCGAGTAGGCGCAGCCGCTGAGGAAAGTGAGTGCGATAAAGAGAAGAGCGCGTTGAACCCGCATACTTCAGTTCTCCTCAGACGCTGTCGAACGCTGTGACTTCGGGTTTTGGGCAACCGAGTTGTTACAGTAACCCGTGGCGGTGACCACTTTCTTGAAAACGATAACGTAGGCGTATGTTTCATCCTTTGTGAGGATGCCGGAGACGATGCCGTTCGGACATTTGCGCTTGAGATCTTCAACGAGGGGATCGATGAAGTCGTTGTCGAAATTAAAGCCCAAGAAAATCGTCTTGCTGACCTGTGATTGAACGACTTTTGATCGCTGCGAGGGGATCGGCGTCAATGAAACGGAGTTCACGCTTGCGCAGCTTGAAAGCGTCAACGCTGTTGCCACTAGGCAAGAGAGAGTCGAGAGGCTTGCGCGAAGTCCGTAAAGATTCTGGCGAAGGTCTTGGCTAAGACGCATTTTAATCTTCCTTTGCTGGTGCTGCAGAAACTGAGGCTGGCTGACGATCACGCAAACAGTAGCCCGTAAGCTTTACGATTTCGCCCGATACGACGGGGTAACTTCTGGTTTCCCGAACCGACATGAGCCCCGTTACTCGCCCGTTCGGACATTTTTCGTGGACTTGGTAAACCACGCGCTCGGCGTAGCGATGATTGTAAACAGGTTTACCCGTCTTAGGTCCGGTTTGGAAAAGTGCGACGAGACCCGCGATCCCTGCAGCATCGTTGCCCTGCTTCGTTTGAAAGGAAGCGGCAATCTTTCCGGCTTCCTCTATGCTCACTCCGGTCTCGCTGACGAGGATTTCAAATGGCACGGCCACCGACGAGTTACGATTGTCGATTTGGCCGACCTGCACATGGTGCAAGGCTGCACACCCCGACGAGATGAGGCAAGAAGCTAGAAGAGTACGCGAGCCTATCTGAACTCTCATTGATCGGATCAAGTCCGTTGCTTGAGCAACGCCCAATAGTCGAACCACTTTGAAGGCTCCTGATGTTAAATTCTAGGGTGACTAGTTTATTCCAACAGATGTGAAGTTAAGCTGCAAGTTTCGGGAGGAAACGCACAGGAATATTGGACCTGCTAACGAATGCCGCTAGCGTAGGGGGAATGTAGAAATGGTGCGGTCGGAGAGATTCGAACTCCCGACCACTTGGTTCGAAGCCAAGCACTCTATCCAACTGAGCTACGACCGCACTTGGGTCTCAAGCGTAGTGAAGAATCTTGAAACGCGCAAGCGGTGAGCGCGTAAGCCAGAAAAGATGACGCTGCTAAGCGAATGCTGCAGATGCTTGGCGTAAGAATTTTCGAGTTACTTCCAAGCCGCCGGAAATTTGTAACCCTTGAACTTTTCGCGTGCGTATTTTTTAAACTCCGGTGAGCTGGCTGCGTCCTTCAGTGCAGTTGCCTTTGCGCTTGAGACGTCTTCGGTGCGAACAACGATCCAGTTGACGTAGGCATCGCTTTTTTCCTGCGCGAGGGCTGAAGTCAGCGCAAGGCCGGAACTCACGGCGTAGTTCCCGTTGATGATCGCATAATCGACATCGCGCGTGGCGCGAGGGAGTTGAGCGGCCTCGAGTTGAATGATTTTTACGTTCTTCACGTTTTTAGTGATGTCGCGGGGAGTGACTTGGATTTCCGCCGATTTTTGCGGAAGTTCAATCCAACCTAAATCAGCGATGATGCGCAGGGCGCGCGCAAGATTCGTTGGATCGTTCGGCACGGCGACCGTGACGCCATCACTGACTTCGGCAAGCGACTTCTTTTTTCCCGCATAAAGACCAAGCGGAGCTGTCGGAACTTGAGAGAGGGGAGAAAGTTTCAGCCCCTTGGCCTTAGAGAATTCTTCGAGGTAGGGACGGTGTTGGAAAAGGTTCGCGTCGAGCGATTTTTCAGAGAGCGCGATGTTAGGCTGCACGTAGTCTGTGAATTGAACAAGCTTAACTTCGAATCCCTTCTTTTCAAGAAGTGGTTTTAAGCTCTCTTTGACCATATCGGCGAAATCGCCAACCGTTGTCCCGATCACGAAAGTCTTCGATTCCTGCGCCCACGTGGGGGCCGCACTCAACGTGATCGCGCAAAAAACGATTGAGCTGATGAGTAACGTGGTTCGAAGAAGCGATGGAATTCCAAAACGGGTCGTGAGAAAACGGAGAGCGTAATTCTGCGTAATTTGCATAGCGTGAGATCCTTTCATTTTCTTTTATCGAGCTTTCGCGCAAACCAATTCGCGCTTGTCTGAACGCATTGTACAAATGCGATTAAGCCCGCGACCGTGATCACCATCGTTTCCGTTTGAAAACGGTAGTAACCATTTCGAATCGCTAGGTCGCCGATTCCTCCACCGCCAATAATTCCGGCGGCTGCTGTATATGACAAGTAGCTGATCGTAAGTGCAGCAATCGCCAAGACCAGGGCGGCGCGGGCTTCGCTCAGAAGAACGCGTCTAACGATCGTGCGCGGTGTGGCGCCTAAAGAGATAGCCGCTTCGATCACACCTTTTGGAACTTCCGACAGCGCAATCTCAACAAGGCGAGCGAAGTACGCCACACCCGCAACAGAGAGCGGAATCGACGCCGCAATCGGACCGATCGTCGTTCCGACGAGGGTTCTTGAGAGAGGGCTTACGGCAATCATGAGGATCACGAAAGGGAACGAGCGCACGATGTTCACGGTGCCGCCGATGAGCAGATAAAGCGCGCGATTTCTCTTTAACAGTGGCTCACTCCAAAGAAAGAGAAGTATGCCGATAAGACCACCCAAGATCACGGAAGTCGTGAGCCCAACCCCGAGCATGAGCGCCGTCTCGCGAATGGCCTGTAAGAATTCGGATAAATCAATCGGGGGCCACGTCATTGTGCCGCCTCTACGAACGTGCGTCCAAACTCGGTTCGCGGTTCGAAATTTCCGTTCGTGATGAAGATTTCCTCTTCAACGCGGTGTTGATTGAAAAGAAGTGCTCGCGTACAGAGGCGTTTCACAACGCTCATCTCATGGGTTGCGATCGCAATCGTGAGCTGAAGGTCCCGGTTCAGCCGTTCGAGGCAGAGTAACACTTCATTTTTTGTGAGCGGATCGAGCGCACTTGTAGGTTCGTCTGCTAAAAGAAGTTTTGGACTATTCGCGATTCCGCGAGCAATGGCCACGCGCTGTCTCTGACCTCCTGAGAGTTGGGCAGGGTAAGCGGCCACTTTCTCCTGAAGTTGAACGATCGTGAGCACTTCGCGGACCCGGACTTGGATTGCATTCTCGTTCCAACCCGCAATTCGGAGTGGAAGCGCTACGTTCTCGCCAACCGTTTGGTTGGCGAGGAGGTTGAAGTTTTGAAAAATCATTCCAATTTTCTGGCGCGCTTCGCGAAGTTCACGGGGCTTAAACTTGAGAAGATCTCGCTCTTCAAAAAACACGGAGCCCGAATCGGGTCGCTCGAGCAGATTGAGCGAGCGAAGCGCCGTGGATTTTCCGGCGCCCGAAGGACCAATGAGCCCAAGGACCTCACCTGGCGCAAGTTCAAAACTGACATTCCTGAGCGCTGTGACTGCACCTTGATGGTTCGGCACGGAGAAGCTTTTGCTGATGTTGCGTACGCTGATCATTGGTCCTCTCTAAATTCCGAGTGATCGAACACCGACGTTGGAATGAAAGAGAGAAGGATGGAAACAGGGGGAGCTACGATGAAGAGAAGACCTGTTGGAATGAGAGCTCTTCTTCGCGCTTTAGCTGTTTTCCGCCCGCAAGCTGCTTCAAATCGGCGTTCGTGAAGCCAAGGCCAGGGGCCAGGCGATCACATGTGGAAGGAGCGTTAGCATCAATCGTAACGCGTGGTCAATCTTGAGGCCGGTGAGTTCGCTTCGCGCGCAAGAGTTTCCAAGGTGGTTGCGCTAACAGAAGCGCAAAAAGCCTCTGTCAACGATTTATACACTCGTCGATGCAGGAACGTCACTCCTCCTCGGCGCCGGTGAGACTCGCAAGATCCGGGTCGTCAAAAAGCGTGCGGCTCCTTATTTTGTTTGATTTGGCTAACCAGACGAGGCGCTTCGTAAGGCACAGCTTCTGCTCTGAGAGAGGGTGAACGATAGGCGGAGGTCAATTAAGATGAAAACCACTACTCATGGAATCGGGTTCAGCTATTTTCTCGCAGCGCTTGTTCCGGTGCTGGCTAGCTGCGGCACCTCGAATTCAAACAGCAATAATGACTCAGGCAATACCACGCAAGCCGTGCTCGCGGCGCAGGCAATTTCGGTCGACAATGCAACGTCGGCCCAGTGCCCCGTGGGCGGCCGCGTTTATCACGTCTACACTGACAAAAATGCAAACGGCGCACTCGATCAGGGCGAGCCTGTTTTGAGCAGCCAAACCGTGTGTAATGGTCAGAACGGATCCAACGGCACCAACGGACGTACAACGCTCGCATCGATGACCCGGGTAAGCACGCAAAGCTCGGCTTGTTCGTCTCTGAAAGGAATTCAGATCAACACCGGTCTTGATGTGAACTCAAACGGAACACTCGAAAACTCAGAAATTTCTCAATCGCAAATTCTTTGTGACGGCCGCGACGGTGCCCCAGGCGCGGCGGGTCCTGCGGGAGCAAACGGCAAAGGCGTCGCCTTCAAGATGGTTCCAGCTTCTTACAATCAGTGTCCTACCGGCGGAACGCTCGTGATGATGTCAACAGATGTCGATAACAGTGGTGTCTGGCGCTCGACGAATCCGAATCAACAGAGTGCCGCGATCTGTAATGGATCGAGCAGCATCACGGCCTATACCCCGGTTGATGTGATCATTCCGTGCGGCGAGACAATCCCGAACAAAGAGGTTCTTTTTCTTCTCGCAAATGGCGATTTACTTGGTACGGTCTCGGCAAACGCGAGCGGTGATCTGACAGGTCTCTCGCTTTTGGCAAACGGTAGCTACCGGACGACTGACGGAACAAATTGTTCATTCGACCTATTTAGCAACGGTAGCGGTGACACACGCTACATTCGATGGTTTGGCCAAATCCAAGATAGCTGGCCTGTGTACTGAGTGGCCGCGTAGGAACCTCTCGATAGAAAATGAAAAGGCGTCATCCCTAGTGAATGACGCCTTTTTTATCTCTCATGCCAGATCAAAGAGTAAGAACTCAGTCGGTTGAGCCGCGAGGAACCGAAGCTCATCAACGCCGGTGACAGCCACCCCGTCTCCCGTTTTGA
>SYLX01000224.1 GCA_005808505.1 Bdellovibrionales bacterium
ACGTAACCGGCTTCCGTGAGAGTCGTTGCATCGGCCATCGCGAACGGAACGTTCAAGATACGAGCGATCGTCTGCGCAAGGAGCGTCTTGCCGGAGCCAGTTGGTCCGATGAGCAAGATGTTCGACTTCTGCAGTTCGACTTCGTCTTTCTTCGTATTGCCGATCGAGTTGATGCGCTTGTAGTGGTTGTGTACGGCGACGGCGAGAGCTTTCTTCGCGCGGTCTTGGCCGATCACGTAGTCGTCGAGATGCGACTTGATATCCACGGGGCGCGGTACTTTGAGAGTCGCTTTTGTGCTCTCTTCGCGCTCGCGCTCTTCGGCGATGATGTCGTTGCAGAGCTCGATGCATTCATCGCAGATGTAGACGCCGGGGCCCGCAATCAACTTTTTTACTTCGTTCTGGCTTTTACCGCAGAAGCTGCAGCGGAGAAGGCCCGAAGTCGTTTCTTTTCTGTTCATGCCGTCATTCCTTTTGCGCCCAATTTCCTTGGGCTGTCAGATCACTTGTTGTTAGCGGCCCGCTTACGGAATTTCACCACTTCGTCGACCAGACCGAACTCCTTCGCCTCTTCGGCGCTCATGAAGTAGTCCCGGTCCATGCTGTTGCTCAAGAAGTCGAAGTCTTTACCGGTGTGATTCGCGTAGATCTCGGTCAGGCGTTTTTTCGTGTTGATCATCTCGCGCGCCTGGATCTCGATGTCGCTCGCTTGGCCAGACAAACCGCCCATGATGTGCGGCTGGTGGATCATAACACGCGCGTGCGGGAGAACATACCGTTTCCCCTTGGTACCAGCCGCGAGAAGCAGTGATCCCATACTGGCCGCCATGCCGATACAAAATGTCGCAACGTCACACTTAACGAACTGCATTATATCGTAGATACCTAAACCCGCAGTGACCGAGCCACCAGGCGAGTTGATGTAAATTTGAATGTCTTTGTCCGGGTTGTCGGCTTCAAGGAATAACATCTGCGCGATCGCGATGTTCGCAACGTCATCCGTGATCGGAGTTCCGATCATGATGATCCGGTCCTTCAGGAGGCGCGAGTAGATATCATAGCTTCTCTCACCACGGGAAGTTTGCTCGACGACTATCGGGATCAACGGCACAGGTGTTCCTCTCTACGGCTCTGGTTCGCGGCGCTTCTTTGTCTCTGTTTCTTTTTTAGAGACTTGCGCTTTCGCGTCCGAGTCCTCGTTGCTTTCTCAATCCTAGTTTACTTCCGTCGCGTGCTCGTCGCGCGCTTTTTCTTTCGCTTTCGCAGAGTTTTGACATCCGCGGCCGCGCGCGCCACCTTCGTCTGGTTCGCTTTGTGATCCGGTCAACACAACTCGGATCACAACCCGCGGTCTCGCACACTTCGAAGCGCCATCCGCTTTGTCTGCCTCTAGCTAGCATTACTGCTGAGAAGCTTTAGGCTTTTGGCGCTCCTGATAATGTCGTAACTCTTTTCAAGTTGACAAGGTCTTGTCGGCGTTTCGAGAGCGGACTTAAAGGCGGGAAATTCGCTTTCCCGCCCGCTGCTCGTTGTGATACGCCATGTACTTCTCTTCACAACTTCGAACCGGTACTTAATGCCTCGCGCAACCGCTCTGATGGAGCTCTGAATGAAAATCGAAACTAGGAAATCCCCGCTTGAGAATCTCGGCGCCGACGCTTTAGTCGTTTTCGTCGGCCAAAAACCAGAGGGGAAGAATAACTCAAAAACCAAAGACGGTAAAAAGACCGACAAGCCCAGTTCGTCCAAGGCTTACGTCGAGGGCGGAACTAAAGCGATCCAAGCGAAAGTGCAAACCGCGATCGACGAAGGCGCACTCTCTGGCGGAAAAAATGAAACCGTCTTCTTCCGAGACGCCGCGCTTGCAGGCGCTCGTCACCTTCTGACGGTTGGCCTCGGAGACACGAAAGCTCTCGATCACGAAAATCTTCGCCAAGCGGCCGCTGCAATGGTGAGTGCGCTGAAAGCGCAAAAGGTGAAATCGGTCGCGTTGGCACTCGACTCTCTCCCGCACAACAGCTTGAGCGCGGATCAAGCGGTTCAAGCTTTGACGGAAGGCGCGCTCCTCGCGGATTACGCTTTCGTCGAGTACAAAGAGAAGAAAGATCCGTCATCGGTTCAAACAATTTCGATCGTCAGCTCGCTCAAAGCTAAGCCTTACGACCACGGTGTCGAAGTCGGAACAATTCTCGCTGAGTGCGTGAACTTCTCCCGCTGGTTAGGCGATCGCCCCGGCAACCGCATGACTCCGACGATTCTTGCGGAAGAGACTGTGAAAGCCGCGAAAGGCACGAAACTCAAAGTTAACGTTTGGGATCGCGCCCGCATCAAGCAAGAAAAAATGGGTTCGTTCTTGAGCGTTTCGCTCGGTAGCTCGCAAGAGCCGAAGTTCATCATCATGGAGTACAACGGAGCTGGTGGTTCGAAGCGTCCGATTTGCTACGTAGGTAAAGGCCTCACGTTCGACTCCGGCGGCATCAGCATTAAGCCGTCGGCCGGCATGGAAGAGATGAAGTACGACATGTGCGGTGGCGCATCCGTTATCGCAACGATGCTCGCGATCGCTCGTTTGAAGTTGAAGGTAAACGCCATCGCGTTTGTTCCGGCGACTGAGAACATGCCGGGTCCTTCGGCGAACAAGCCTGGCGACATCGTTACGGCTCGTAACGGTAAAACGATCGAAGTAAACAACACGGATGCCGAAGGTCGCTTGATCCTTGCGGATGCGCTTGTTTACGCATGTGAGCAGGAACCTGCGATGATCCTGGATGCGGCGACTTTGACGGGTGCGATGGTCATCGCTCTTGGCAATACGCACACGGGCTTCTTCACTCGTAACGACAAGCTGGCAGAAAAAATCCAAGAAGCTTCGGACGCAAGTGGCGAACTTGTTTGGCGCATGCCGCTCACCGATTACCACGTGAAAGACATGCGTGGCACGTACGGCGATCTCTCGAACACGAGTAGCTCGAAAGGTGCGGGCTCGGCAACGGCGGCGGCTTTCCTTGAGCAGTTCGTTGATAGCGAAATCCCTTGGGCGCATTTCGACGTAGCAGGTACTGCTTGGCACGTTGGCGATCGCCTCAACTACTGCCCGCGCAAAGGTGCGAGCGGCGCGATGGTTCGCACGTTCGTGCAGATCGCAATGGCGCAAGAGTAGAAGCTTCTTCGAAGGCTTGAATTTAGAAAAGACTCGTCGAAAGACGGGTCTTTTTTTTGGTTTGTGGAGCTCGGCGGGCTGGCGCACTGCTTCTGCAAAAGGAAAGTGGTACCTACTTCTTCGCCTCGAGCCAGTTCAGTACGAAAGGCTTCGGACGGATGGCGCGCATGTCACGCGACGTGATGTTCACGACCCGCGCGCTGTCTTGGCTGTTGTAGAGGCGAACGGATTGAAGGCTCCAGCGAACCGGCCAGACTCCGCTTAGATTCTCAAACTTGTAAGTCACGCCATCTTGGAAATCGAGGCTCTGACTCTTGGGGCGCTCAGCGAAGATCTTCGCGACCGGAATCCAAACAGGTTCGATGCTCGAGATGTCGTTTGATGAAGTTCTGCAGGGAGCGTCGATTTCCATCAACGTCTTCTCCCCGGCCGATGCGATGCCTTCAGCTTCAAAGCGCAAAGTGAGGCGATTGAAGAAGGCATCGCAGGCAAGTCGACGCTGGCCTTCCGCATCGCGAGTGACGAAATGGCCGAGTTCCACCCCAACCATGTCTGGCTTGGGAATCACGCGAGCTGCCGTCACGAGGCGCTTTTGCGAAGCTGTTATCAGCTCAACACCGTCGAGCTTGGAGAAATCGAGCTCACGCTTGATGGCAGCGGGATTGCGGGATTTACCGAGGATCGAACCGTCAGACAGATAGATCACGCCCTTCCACGAACTACCGCCAGCAAAGTAGCCGGCGCTGATCGTGATCGCGAAGAATGCGACAGAGCTGATGAATCCTAGACGAGTCATGACGACCTCAATCTCCTTTGATGACACGAAGATCCACTGACCTTCTTAATCTCTAATCGGAGCGATTCACCTTAAACCTGACGTAGAACGGTACGAATAAGACTTACGTCCCGATCGCACGTTGCGGTTCGCAGCTCTCCCAGCGTGTATGGCCGAGATACTTCACGCCCATCTCCGCACTTTCGCGACCAATGGCGAGAAGACCGAGCTTCGCGTTCCACCCGTACACGTTTTCAAGCGGATGACCCTCCACCGAAACACGAAGGTCTGAAACACATAGACGTTTGTAAACAGCTCCGGGGCTATTCAAGCTCTCTGTTTCGTCTTTTTCTTTGTGCGTGCGGAGGAATCCGCCAGCCAACTGGCAACCGAGAAGATAAAGAGTTGGCTCGGCTGTGATGTTCTCTTCGACGCGCACGACGGAACGGATGCCTTCTTGGATGATGACTTCCTGAATCTCGCGGCCACCTTTTGCGGCCTTCATCTTCTTGCGTGTTTTGTAGTTCAGCGCCTTGATGTCTGCACCCGAAGTGACCCGCATTACGCCTAGACCGTAGGTGCCGGCGTTGTTTTTCACGAAAACAAAAGGCTCTTCCTTGATGCCGCGCTTTTCGTATTCGCTTTTCAAGCGCGCAACCATCGCGTCGACTCGCTCGGCGAGAGCATCGCGGCTTCGATCATCCGAGATGTCGAATTCTTGGAAGAGTTCGGTTTCAACCGTGAGAAGAAACGGATCAACATCGATGAGCTTCGCAAACTCCGTGCTGAGCTGATTGTAATGCTTGAAGTAAGTGCTTTTTTTGCGCTGGTACCATCCGAGCTCGCGCGGAGGATTCATCGGATTGTCGATCGAGGGTCCCCACTCTTCGTAAAATTCCGAAAAGTCATTGTTGCTCACAACCAGATCAGGCTTGAAACCCGAGACAGAGACATGACCGTTCTCGATGACGGCTCCGTGAACTTCAACGGGACCGTACGAAGCGCTGTTCATCGTGAAGATATCTTGGTTCTGCGCGCGTGGAACCGCGAGTTTCACCTCGAGACCAGCGTCAGTCATGATTCGACGGAGTGCTGAAATGTTATCCCAGTAGTACGGATTGTTCGTGTGCTCTTCGGTGAGGATCAAAATACGTTTTGTTTGGGGACCGTAGTGGCGCTCAACGTAGGACTGCATGAGAGGTCCTGCGTTCTCGCGATCGGTAGGGCAGATGTTATTGAAGCCCGCCGGATAAATGTTCGCGTCAACGTTGGCTACTTTGTAGCCGGAATCGCGGATGTCGTAGCTTGAATAGATCGGGACATCGACTTCTTTGCGAATCTCGCGGAACCAGGCCTCGATCTTCTCGAGGTTGAGGACGATTTGTTTGTGAATTTGATCTTGTACCATGGTCACTCCTGGCTCTCTCTGGGGCTCTCTCTGGGCTCTCTCTTAGCACTCGAGCGCGGGGCTCGCCCAAACTTGAGCGCGATCTCCGCGCTCAACTACGAACATCTTCGTAAAATCCTCTCACGAAGAAGTCGACCAATCATGTTTTCATTCGTCGACGTCCATCGTGAATCCGTTGGAACTAGTCCAACCTCTTCTGTGCGTTTGCGCCAGCAATGGGTTCTACGTTTTTCAAACGCCGAACCACATCACTGCCACCTGCCACCGCTGCTGGGAACAGGAAGAAGTTGAGGCCGGGAACCAAAAAGACAAGGCCGAGCACGCAAGCGAATCCTAAGAACGCCGGCATGCGAGCCCGAAAGAACTGAAATCTCTGACGAAATCCCAATTGCAGAGCTTCGAGAGAAATATCGATGATGTCGTAAGCCGCGATCAAAAGGAATCCAAACCCTGTCAAAAGTCCAAGGCCCGGAATGAAAGAGAGAATGAACAAAACGATTCCGATTAAGGCAAAAAACCCGACTTTGACGAGAGCGACGCCGAATAAACGAGCATTCACTCGCAGCCACTCACCGAATTGAAAGGGCCGATCAGCCAGAGCACCTGTTTCGATCAGCACTTGCTCGGCAAGCAACGCGTAGAAAGGTGCAGCGATGAGTCGAGCCAAGAGAAACAAAAAATAGACGAGGGCAAAGAGTGCAAATGGCCAAGCTGCGATGATGATCGTCCAATAGAGAAACGTCGAACCGAAGCTTGTGGGATCCATGCCGAACCATCCCATCATCATCGTCGCGATGCTCGGAATCCAACCGGCAAGCAGACTAAACCCCCAACCGAGTCCAGCAAGAAAGACGATCGTCGTGATGATGAAAGGAAGAATCGCAAATCGCAAGACTCGAGGCTTGGAGAGAATGAGTTCCGTTCCACGCCAGGGAGCAAGCAAGCCTGTGGTAAATTCACTGAAGAATGTATTCATATGTTGGGATCGTCCGTGGGCAATTGTTTGCGAGCACCTTCGAGAAATTTCTTTTCGAGAGAACTATCCGGCGAAACCACGCGACCGCGCACGCGTCGTTTTCTTTCGAGCGCTTCGGCCGTTAGACCCTCACCCGCAGGTCGCTCACCGAGAAGGTTCCAGATCTTCTTTTCGAGATCCGCAATGAAGCCAGCGATTTTCTTGGTCGTCTCGTTTTCTTGGGCGCGCGTCTCGGGCGCAAGACGAGACTTAAGCTCTTGCAAGTGCTCAAGCACGAGGGCGCTCCGGTCCCATTGTTTGTTTTGGATCGCGCGTTTTGCGAGGAGTGGATCCGTCTCTTGAGGTGCTGGCGGATTCTGAACCGCAAGCCAAAGTTCGTTGTACGTCGTCATCAGATCTTGCGCGGCCCGATCTGACCAAGGATTTTCACCAAGTTCAGCTGATTGAAGAAGATACTTTTGCCCGCGCGCTAGTGGCCGCAGCTCTGTTTCAAACGCAGACCAATCGGCACGACGAGTCGCCATCGTTCCCATGAAATAGAGCGTACGAGGTAGCCACTCGGGAACTTCTTCCTCTTGCCTGCCTTGCTTGTTTTCTTGAGCGGCACGCTTGAGCTGCACGATCGCCGTTTCTGCCTTTTGGTAGAATTCCATAGCACGTTCGAAATTGCCGACTCGTGCGTAAGCTGCCGCGAGCCTCGCGGGCAACTCGGCGCGTGCGATCTCCGGCGGAAGCTGCGATTGTCGATTCAAAAGATCATTCAGGGTCGCAACGGTTTTTTGGTCTTCGCCTTGAGCTTCGTGCACGAAGGACAACCGGTAGAGCGCAACGGCCTGAAGCTTCGGCGCTATACCTTCGCAAGCGAGAATGACTCTTCGGTAACGTTCGCCGGCTTCTCCCCAACGACCGAGTCCTTCGAGTGCGCGACCTGAGTTCAATGTTGCCGCCTGCGTCCACGACGATGCGGGCTCGTCTTGCAAGAACTGATCGAAGATAGAGAGAGCTTCAGCAAACTCGGCTTTGTTTAGTGTCGCGACTCCTCGGCGGTAGATATCGGGAGCCTCATGCGGCGGGCGATAAGTTGTGTGCTCGATAATCTTGAGAGACTGGGCTGCCCGGATCACGCTCTTTCGCGCGGTCTTGCAACCCGAAACCGACGTAGCGATGACCGCCATCATCAACAACGCTACGATTGAAACAAATCCCTGCCTGCGAAAAGTAGCAATCACCATTCGCACCCCTCCTTAGCGACCGAGAACTTGCGCGAGCGCCTCCAGATCGTTGAGGCCGTAGATGTCACGCTGGTACTCCGGCACTCGCACGACATTCACTCTCGCTTTTTCCAAACCGCGCGAGAACTCGTCATAAAGATTGTACCGGAAGGAGTGGTACTCTTTGAACCGCTTATAAAAGTTCAGGACCTTGTCGTACGTTTCAGCTCCCACTTGTGGGGAGGGATCTGCAACATCCGTAGGCAAATCGATCGGGAACGCCCGGTTAATCACCACACCTTTAAGATGGTAGCCAAGTCGATCCAACTCACCCTGAAGATACTTAGCTTCTTGGAGTTTAGCGGCATCGAAGCTCGTGACGACGATGAAGCGTGCCGAAGCTCCCGTGAGAAGTTGATGGACCTTCTGACTGCGGTCTCGAAGAACCGATTGGATCGATCGCATAGCCGCGAAGAAATCGACGAGCTCTTCGATAAAAGCGCCGCCAGTCAACAGCTCGAGGGACTTAAGAGCAACGCGCGTTCCGCGACTCACGAGATTAGAAAAAAAGCCGCCCGACTTTTCACCACTCCCCATGAACCACTTCGTAACTGCGTCTTGAAAGAGCGCATTGATGCGATGGGGAGCCGTGAGAAAATCCATCGCATGCTTTGTTGGTGGCGTATCGAGCACAACGAGGTCGTATGCACCAGATTCGGTGGCTTGAAGAAGTCGTTCCAAAGCCGTGAACTCTTGCGACCCCGCAAGCGTTGTTGAGAGCTGCTGGTAAAGACGGTTTTTCATGATGCGGTTGACGATCTCCGCACCGCTCGCATGCGATTGGATAAACTGATCGAAAATCTTCTTCGAGTCGAGAACGGCTGCCGTCAATGTTCCCGACGCATCCGCAAGCGCAACTCGTTTTTCGCTCGCATCTTTGAGATCAAGGCCAAGTGCCGTAGCCAATCGTTTCGCGGGATCAACCGTTAGAACCAAAACGCGAAGTCCGAGCTGAGCAGCACGAACGCCGATCGCGGCCGCACAGGTTGTTTTACCTACGCCGCCACTCCCTGCGCACACGATCACGCGACTGTCTTTGAGGATGGGATCTAAGCCTGACGTAAGGCCTCCTCTGCTCCCGCAACGAGCTGACTCGGGTCGTTTGAAAAAATCAGAGGAACAACGGAAACGTTCTTAGACAAACTTTTGAGTTTGCCGAGAAACTCTGCCTGGCGCTCGCCAATTGATTTGAGGTATTTGGCAAAATCACCCAGGCCTCCGGTGTTCTGCTGCGACATTTTGTCGAGGTCTTCTAATGAGGCCGGCTCTTCTATGAACTTGTTGCCGACAACGTCTGCCTCGACTCCCATTTCGCGTTTGAGCTGTTCGTTGAACTCAAGTGTTTCAACGACGGGCATTTCTTCTAAGAGAGTGACGACAATGTAGCCCGTGAGCTTCGGGTTTTGAACGACGGCTTCCATCTCACGGCTATGGTGACCCATGGGTCCGAATTTAATGGCTTCCATCATTCCTTTCGGAGCTTGCAGAAGAGCCATCGCGTGACCGGTCGCATATGAATCGACCACGATCAGATCATAGTTTAAGGGAGGGCCGACTCTGCGGATCCCGCTCGTGATCTTCCCGAGAATCGCGATCTCGTTGAGCCCAGGTGCCACGTTAATCAGCGAGCGCATGACCTTGTTCTCGAAAAACAAATGATAAAGCTTCTCAAGTTTCAGGTAGTGAAGGACGTACTCTCTGAGGCAGCTCTCCCCGCTCCACAACGCTAAATCAAACCCCTGCTTGAGCGGGATCGGTTCATGGGAGACGGCCGGTAAGCCCCAGAAGTCTTTGTAGTAGCTAGTATCGCCGATTTCGACGAGGAGAACTTTGCGACCCGCGCGGGCTTGCTCTTGAGCGATGGCTGCGGCAACAAGCGACTTGCCGACGCCCCCTTTGCCAGAAACAAATAGAATCCTCTTGTCGGCCCAGCGAGCTTGATTTTGAGGCATTTGTCTCCTAGTATCGCCACACTTTTTTAAGCATTGTTATGCACCGTTTCTGGGTGCTACTTTTTCGTGTCTCTGGACCCGTATTCCCCTGAGGAGTTGAGATGAAGTCGAATCTCGAAACGACGTCGCCTTTGGAGCGCAAGCTCAATATTGAAGTTCCTGCTGCTGAAGTACAAGCTGCGTTTCAGCGCGCGCTCTCTAGCGTTCAAAAGAGCGTTCAGGTGAAAGGCTTCCGCAAAGGCAAAGCCCCCCTGACAACAATCCGTTCGATTTATGGTGAACGCCTCAAACAAGACGTCATCCAAGACATCATCCAAGCTAACTACGCGACGGCTCTACGAGAGCATTCGCTCGATCCTATCAGCTTCCCGACGATCGAATTCGATCCGATGGAAGACGATAAAGACTTCGCCTTCACCGCTGAATTCGAAGTACGCCCGGAAGTGACTCTCCATCAAGTGGAAGGTCTTCCTGTTAAGAAAGAAAAATTCGAAGTTACCGAAAAGATGATCAACGACACGCTCGAAGACATCCGCAAAGGTCGCGCTGAAGCGACCCCCGTTCTCGAAGATCGTCCCGCACAAATGGGCGACGTTGCGGTGATCGATTTCGAAGGTTTCGTTGACGGCGCTCCGCTTCCTGGTGGTCAAGGCGAGAACCACGAGCTTGAGCTCGGCAGCAACTCGTTCATCCCTGGTTTCGAAGAAGGCGTTGCCGGCATGCGCCCGGGCGTCACTACGACAGTAAAAGTAAATTTCCCTGAGCCTTACCACGCTCCTGAACTCTCTGGAAAAGCCGCTGAGTTCAAAGTCACTTTGAAGTCGCTCAAGAAAAAAGTATTGCCTGAGTTGAACGATGAGTTCGCGAAAGGTTTGGGTCAGTACGATAACCTCGAGGCACTCAAAACGGCCATTCGCGAAGACTTCGAACAACGCGAAGGCAAACGCATTCAAGACGAACTCAAGAATCGCTTGATGCGCGTTCTCGTTGAGAAGAACCCCGTTCAAGTTCCCAAAGCTTTAATGGCGGAACAGAAGAAGGCCCTCGTTGAGGACTTCCAAAAACGCATGCAACAACAAGGCATGGGCGCTGATCAGTTCGGCGACTACAAAGACAAGTGGGACGCTGACTTCGAACAAACAGCTTCGTACATGATTCAATCGAGCTTCTTGATCGATAAGCTTGCGGCGGAGAAGAACTTGCGCGCGACTTCTTCGGACATCGACGTAAAGTTGAAAGAGTACGCAGCTCAGACGGGCATCGAGATGAGCCGTCTTCTCGAGTTCTATAACGAGCAAGATCGCAAGGCTCGCCTCGCTTACCAAGTGACGGAAGAGAAAGTCCTCGATTACTTGATCTCGAAAGCTAACGTTCAAGAAGTTAGCAAAGAAGAGATCGAAAAAGAGAACGAAGCCAACCAACAATAATTTGGCAGTAATTGGCTCAAGTGAGGCGTTGACGACGATGTCGAAGACAAACGCAAACGCCTCATCTAGTTCTTCGAAAAAAGCCCCGCGGACGGGAGGCGTGAGATTCGCCCCTTCTCCGACGGGGCGTTTTCATTTGGGGAACTTGCGTACCGCTTGGATCTCTTGGCGGTGGGCCCAGATCTTGGGACGCCCTTGGGTCGTGCGGGTCGAAGACATCGATACGCCTAGGGTCCTGCCTGGTGCTCGCGATCAGCAACTTCAAGACATGGCGGCTTTGGGTCTTGTGCCCGACGTGCTGCTCGTGCAGAGCGAATTTCGCTCACGGCATTGGGCCTTGTTCATCGAAGGCGTGCGGTCTAGCCAAATTTATGCCTGCGATTGCTCACGCAAAGAAGTCGCTTCTGCATTAGCCGGAATTGCCTCGGCTCCTCATGATGGTCGTCCTCCCGTTTACACCGGTGTTTGTCGCGCACTGAGCGCACGAGAAATGCGTGCGGCAGATTCGATCGCTTGGCGCTTTCGGATGAATGATGAAAGCGGTCGCGACGACTTCATCATCGCGCGAAGTGGACACGTCCTCGATGCGAGCGGAGTGCCGGACGAATCTACTTTTGTCCCTGCGTACCACTGGGCTTGCGCGATCGATGATCACGATGGTGGATACGATCTTCTTGTGCGGTCTGCGGATCTTGCTCCGGCAGCACCAGTTCAACGAGCGATTCAATCTTGGGTTGGTCGGCTTGAAGGCTCCTCTTGTGAGCCTGCCGTTTTTCATACCTCACTTGTCGTGCAAGATGACGGTCATCGACTTGAAAAGCGTACTCGCGGAGTGACGCTTGAAGAGCTCGGGGCAAAAGGAATTCACGCCGCAAAGCTCACTCAGATCTTCGAGCAAAGTTTTGATTCTACTCTTTTTAGCCAAGCTGTGAGTGAACAACTTCTGGTTGGTGAAGCCAACGGCGAGATCAAACTTTCCTCATTGATTTAGTTTCCTCACCCTGGTCTGGGTGTATTCTGGATGTCTTCAGTTTCGTATTCTGAAAATTGACAGTTGGTGCTTGGCTGGCGATCCTGAGTTTGTCGCGACGCTTGTTTGAGCAACTAAAGAAATCAATTCAGGAGATACGAAAATGAAACTACTTAAGACTTGTTTAATGGCGGGACTGGTTGCCTCAATGTCATCATCGGCAATGGCAGTATCGACGTCGGATTTGAAGCTGCCTTTCCTAAAACAAAACAACGTGCCCAAGAGGTCGGACACTCCCGTTAAAGATCCAATTCGACTTGCGAAATATAAAGCAATGCTGGTGAAAGTCTGGACCGAGAAGCAACCTGACGGAACTTTCAAATCCAAAGAAGAAAAGGTCTGTGAGCTTACGGGCGATGTCCCTGTGTTTGAGATTTCCGAGAACGACTCTTTTCGCTGGGATATTCCTTTCCCGACCTGCGAAACGAATCTTAAAAACGGGAAAGCCACCATCAGCTTTTACACTTACATCATGCAAATCCGAGATTACTCTGATCCCTTCCGCCCTGGAACAAGAGTGCCGCTCAAGGCTTTCGGTGCCGGTTTAACGGCGGTTAGTGGAGAAGGAACGCGAGTCACTTTTGCGACACCCAATTTTGTAGGAACTGAAGACTTCGGCACGAAGGATCTCACGATTCTAACAACCGTTGATCGGCTCAGCGATGATTCTGACAATGGTGTATTACTCAACGAAGAAGTCAGAGCTCTCGTGAAAATCGAGGACTAACATGAAAAGCGTGTTAGGCATTCTAACTTTAGGAGTCCTTTTACAAGGACTCCACGCTCATGCGATTGGCAAAGTCGGGACTGCATCCATAGGTGACGCAAACGAAGGTTTTGTCGCCGATGTCCCTAGAGGATTCGCAAACCTTAATTCAGTCACGAACTCAGGCGTTCGGATGAGCGGAGCCCCAATTTTTAAAGGTCTCCCTGGCTTCGTAAACCCTGCCTTTGAACGAATTGATGCATTTCCTTTGCGAATCGACTTCCCTGAATTTGCGAATCTTTCTCGAGATGAAGCTCGAAGGTGGTTCGAAAACTCGACAGCAAATTGGACTTCGAAAGAAGCCAGTGATCCCTGCGTCGAAGTCTTCACCGCAACGAATGAGCAAGTTCGCACAACCATCCTCACCTGGGGTGAAGGCCGCGGTTACGTGATCATCAGCGATGTCGGAACGAACACCGATTGTGCGGTGGACTCACTTGTCGCAACGACTCGCCTCGATTCGGGAGCGTGCCGATGGTAGTGAGTCCTGAGTCTCAACCGACGCGGCCGCAGGTCGCGCGGTACAAAGACTATCGACAGTTCATGGGCGACTTCTATCAATTCAAGAAGTCGCTGCGTTCGGGCTTCTCGTACCGCCGTTTTTCACAAATGGTCGGTGTGAGTAGCCCGAACTATTTGCAGTTGGTTATCCAAGGCAAGCGTAATCTTTCGGATGATCTCGCAGCGAGAGTAGCCAAAGCGCTAAATCTCACCGAAGCGGAGCGCACTTACTTCGTTTCGATGGTTATCCTCGAAAATGCGAAGAGTGAAGATGCTCGAGAACTCGCGGAAGCCGAGACTCTTCGTGCGGTGAAAGAGCTTGTCTCCAAAGAATTCACGAAGAAAGAGGCTACTCACATCGTGGGCCGTTGGTACCACATGCTTGTACGTGAGCTTGTGCTCCTCCCCGACTTTGAACCTTCCGGTGAATGGATATCCGAAAAGCTTCGCGGACTCATCACGGAAGAAGAAGCTGAGCAGTCGCTCTCGATGCTTCTAGGGACTGGGTTCTTACGTGTGGATAAAGGAAGATACATTCAATCGGATCCGGTTGTGGATACAGGTCACGCATTCAATGAGCTAGTTGCGTTCAACTATCACGTGGAGAGCTTGAAAACGTTAGCGCGCGCACTGCCATTAACTGAAAAACAAAATCGCGAGCTTGGTTTGATCAACATTCCGATCAACTCGGCAAAGATGCCGGAACTCATTCGCCGCATTCGCAAGTTTCAGGATGAAGTGATTGGATGGCTCCAAGAAGAAGAAAGTCCCGACCGCATCGTGCAGCTCGGGACTTATCTTGTGCCCATTACGAAGAAAAGCCCGCCTTCGGGGCGGGCTTAAAAGTCGGTTACTGTTTTGGCGGACTGTTCTGGGCCGTCGGCGGCTGAGTTGCGATCGGCTCGCCGTTCGGTCCGAAGCGTTCCATCACGCGCCAAGCCTTCAAGTAGTTGTAGGCTTGGATCACTTGGAAGTCGCGGCTCAAGAGTTCTTCTTTGGAATTTGGCTTCGGAAGCTTCTTCCCATCTTTCGTGGGCTGAGCGACTTCTGTTTTCCACCAGAAGGGCATTTCGCCAGCGCCCGCAGGAGCTGTCTTTGAAGCCGCGTCTTTTGCGGCTTGTTCTTTTTCCTTCTTCTCGCGGTCGCCGATCAAGTGGCGATCGATGTCTTGTTCACGTCGAACTTCGCGTTTAATGATCGCCTTCTTGAACGCTTCAGTATCCACGTCTTCGATTACAACGTCAGGCTTGATGCCTTCAGCTTGGATCGAGCGACCATTGGGCGTGTAGTATCGAGCAACCGTGAGTTTGAGACCCGAGCCATCACCAAGCTTAACAACGGATTGGACGGAGCCTTTACCGAAGCTCTGCTGACCCATGATGACTGCACGCTTATTATCTTGGAGAGCGCCCGCAAGGATTTCGCTTGCGCTTGCCGAGTGTTCGTTGATCAACACGATGATGGGGAAGCCAGAGAATGTGCCTTCCTTTTTCGCGTAAACGACTTCTTTTTCGCGCTTGTTGCGGCCGATCGTGCTCACAATCGTTCCTTTCTCGAGGAACAAGTCGCTAAGCTTAATCGCCTGATCAAGAAGACCACCAGGATTGCGGCGAAGATCGATGATCAAACCTTTGATCTCTTTGTTTTTAGTCTGGAACGTCTTGAGGAACTTCTCGAAATCCGTTGCCGAATTTTCAATAAAGCTCGTCAAACGGATGTAAGCAAAACCTTCATCGAGTTCGATCGGCTTCACCGAGCGAACTTTTACCGTGCCGCGCTCAATGACAAATTCGCGAGGCTTGTCGAAACCGTCGCGGAAGATACCCATGCGCACTTTCGAACCTTTTTTACCGCGCATGCGTTGAGCGGCTTCAGCAAGGCTGAAACCTTTCGTGCTCTCGCCGTTGATTTCCACGATCTTATCCCCAGCCATGATGCCGGCTTCCCATGCGGGAGTATCCTCGATCGGTGAAATGACGGTGAGGATATCGTTTTGCACGGTAATTTCGATTCCGATTCCGCCGAACTCTCCGCTCGTTTCCGTTTCGAACTCTTTGTAGATATCCGGAGGGAGGAAGTTCGTGTGCGGATCAAGCTCTTGCAACATCCCTTTGATGCCGCCGTAGATGAGTTTTTGCGTATCGACTTCTTCAACGTAGTACTGCTGAACAAGGTTCAGAACTTTCGCAAACGTTTGGAGGTCTGAGTAACGCTCTTTTGCGTAAGCGACCATCGGGTCAAACGAACCAGCGATGTACGCAAGCGACATCAACGTCACGAATACCGAGCTGATCATCAAAGGGCGAATTCTGCGTCTCATGAACGATGTCTCCTGACGACTCACTCGGTCGCTAAGTTGGATGCGATTGAAGCCTGTTGAATCTGATTCTTTAATATCCAGTTTGAGGGATTCTCGGGTTCCGAGAAGTGGCGAATCTCGAAGTACAAGCCTTCGCCGTAGAGTCGAGTTGCAGGCCCCGAGTCACCGAAGGTCTGACCCTTCTTAAGAGATTCACCTACGCTCACTTTTAGCGCTGCTAAGTTCGAATAAACCGAGTAGTAGTGATCGCCGTGATCGATCACGACAGTGTTGCCGTAACCATTTACCCACGCCGCGTGAACGACGGTGCCATCATAAATGGATTGAACGGGAGTTCCGCGAGGAGCCGCAAAGCGCCAGCCTTTGTGGCTTAGGCGAATCTTGTACTTTTCATCCGTCATCAGACCGAAGTCTTGGATGATCTGTCCTTGGATCGGAACCGAGAGCTGACCTTTCTGCTCAAAGATCGAAGGTTTCAGGAGATCGGCGAAGTTAACGGTCGGCGCATCCGGCACGACTGAATCACCTGAGAGAGCTTTCTTACGAATTGACTTGATGCGATTGAGGTTCGTCACCTTCTCTTGATCAAGCTCGGAAACGATCTTCGACTTTGCCTTGTGTTCAGTCGCGAGAAGATTTTCCTGCTTCTTGATGTTCTTTTCGATCGCGACGAGCTTTTCGATCTGACCGCGCAGTCGATTCTTCTGCTGCTTATAGATCGCGATGTTCTCTTGGTAGTTCCGGATTAAAAGGTAGTCGTTATCCGTGACGATCTTCAAGAAGCGAAGAGTCTCGTCGAAATCGCCCGAACTTTCGCGAGAGAACAAGATCCCGAGATAGCTTTGTCCAGAGAGTTTGTAGAGCGCGCGCAGGCGTCTGCGGAGCTGGTGACGCTGCTTTTCGATTTGCACTTCTAAGTTGGCGATGATCTTCGCAATACTTTTTACGTTGTCTTGGACTTGGAAGAGTTCGTTCGTCAGATGGCTCTTCTCGCTACTGATCTTCTTCATCCGCTTGTTGATCACGTAGAGAGAGCCGAGGATCTTTCGCTTCTGCGCTTCGGCTTCCACTAATTCCTTGCGGCTTTGCTGGAGCTTTTCCGCAAGTTCTTGTGCGTCTTCGCCACGGGCTTTCACCGCAAACGAAAGAGCAAAAATTAGTGTGAGAGTTGAGAAACGCAGAGCCTTCATTACGATTCGGCTCCTTGTGCGCTCGCAGACCAACCGTCATTAATCTTACGAACGGTGACCCAAGCCCCAAAGGCGCCGACTCCGGCCCCGACTGCAAGAAATGAGAAGATTGTCGCGGCATCCAAGAAGGTGAACATCGGGACAAGTCGGGAGAGAACGATGCTTCCAGCCATCACGGACTTCTGCCAAAAGTGCAGGCCTAAGTTGAGGCCGATCGCAACAAGGGTTGCTAAAGCTCCCATGATCAGACCTTCGACGACATAAGGTCTGCGGATCATTGCGGCCGTGGCGCCAACGAGTTCGAGAATCTGGATTTCTTCGCGTCTTGCCGAGATCGAGGCACGAATCGAATTCGCGACGACGAAGAGGCTACCCGCTAAGAGAATCACGGCCATCACGCCACTACTTGCGTAAAGTGTTGAGACGAACGACGAGTAGTTCTTGACCCAGCTCTGGCCGTAGGAAACGTCTTCAACCCCGTCAAGTGAACCCACTGCCGTTGCTAGATTTTCTAGGCGAGCGACATCGGCATCATCCGCAACGCCCGTTTTGAGCGAGAGCTTGAAGCTTGCCGGAAACGGATTCGAAAAATCTGCATCAGCCAAGAGATCGGGTGCATAGCTGGCCATCTGCTTCTTGAAGTTTTCGGTCGCAACTTCGCGGTTCACGAAATTAATAGCCGTGACATCTTTAAAGCGGCCGAGCTCAGTCTTTAACTTCTTGATTTTGTCTTCTTCGAGGTCATCATTCAGATAGACGGTCATCTGTACGCCGTCGCCCCAATTCGACAAAACGCGCTTGAGATTCAGCGAAAGCGAAAGAACGAAAGCCACGACCGAAAACGTCGCCGCCAAAACAGATAAAGTCGCGAGCTGCATCCCCGTGTGATGCACCCAACTTCTGCGGAAACTCTTCAGATCATCCATGATCGAAGCCGACACGATTATCTCCTCTGAAGTCTTTCTATTGGTCCATCTCGATTTGGCCGTTGCGGATCTGCACAACGCGCTTTGCACGACGCTTCACTAATTCATGATCGTGAGTCGCAACGAACACGGTTGTTCCTTGAGCGTTCACGCGATCCAAAAGATCCATGATTTCTTCGCTCATTTGAGGGTCCAAGTTTCCTGTTGGCTCATCGGCGATGAGAACGCCAGGTTGATGAATCAACGCTCGCGCAATTGCAACTCGTTGTTGTTCACCACCGGAGAGCTGTTCGATCGTGTTTTTCTTTTTATAGATAAGTCCGACGTTCTCGAGCATCTCATCGACCCGTCGCTGAAGTTGAGCCGGCTTCTCGCCGCGGATCTCGAGGGGAAGCGCGACGTTATCAAAGACGCTGCGTCCTTTGAGCAGGCGGAAATCTTGGAAGACGACGCCGATCTTTCTTCGAAAATAAGGAACTTGGCTGGAAGTCATCTCTCCCACGCTCTGACCAGCGATGTGCACGATGCCGGAGCTTGGTTTATCGAAAGCCGAGATCATTCTAAAAAGCGTCGTCTTACCAGCGCCGCTTGGCCCAGTAAGAAATAGGAACTCGCCTTTTTGGATTTCGATCGTCACGTCACGCAGAGCGTGCACGGGACCTGGGTATGTCTTATAGACGTGGGAGAATGTGATCATCCTCCAATTTTACGTCCGCTTAGAAGAGTTGACCACTCATCAGCTGGTCTAGAATTTTCTGGTGCTGCTCGCGAAGAGCCAGACGAATAGCTTGGGGATCAGCCTTTAGGCGGCCTGTGCGGATGAATCCGCCCGTGGCGCTTAGGACTTCCGCATAGGAAGTCTTCACGCTCTTAATCACGGCGCCGTTCTGATAAACGCGACTGACCAAATAAGGATTGTCGAAACCCCAATCCTCGGTCTGAACGTGGAAGTTCATTCCCTTGAAAATGACGTCTGAGTTGAAGCCTTTTTCCAAGTCGATCTCCGAACCAGTTGCGTTGCTCTAGCTGTTTATCAGTTCAGTACGCTCAGTGTTCACCAGGGAAAGTGTCGACGATTTCGACACTCTTTTCGCATTCACTCAGCGCGAATCATTTTCTATGAGCCGTGCCGATTTGACAAGGCTTCAACGCTCAAAAATGAAACGCCCTTGCTGCGGAAAAATCATTTCCTCACGAAAACCCGCCTCTAATCCCGCGGACCCCGCACCGATAAGTCTTAGTACGGCTTCAAGATTTTAAGGAGTGGGTGTGCGAACGAGCGACATTGCATTTGCGAAAGCACTACGACGGCTAACTGTGCTCGTATTTCTCGCAGCCTCTTCGCTCGCGACGACCGCCTGCTCATTTGGTGGCAGCGGTGGTGGGAGCGGCACGACTTCAGCGCCGATGGCGGCTTACTGCTCTCCCGCGCGCACGTTCTCAAGTTCGGTCAACGTTTCGGGCAAGGCCTACTACCAATATCGTTACATGGGGAACGGGGACGTTTCGGATAGTCAGTGGTCGCTCGACGTCGCGGGCACAGCTATCGGGGGCCACAACTATCAGTTAGCCATCAATGGACAGAGTCACGCTTGGAACTGTTCCAACACCTGCTCAGCCACCGAAGCGATCACTGGTTTGATAGGCGTGATTAATGGAGCAAGTTCTAGCGCGACGGCTACGAACAGCGGTGGAAAACTTATCGTTAAACCTAAGGTTGGTAGTGATTCTCTTACTGTCGATGGCTTTAGCTCTAAAGTGAGCGCTACGACAGTTGCTTCTCCTCGCGTAAATCCCCATCCCAACCCGAACCCCATTCGTTACGCCGAAATTCGCGTCACCGACGGCGGTGGTAACATTGTCCAATGCGGAGAGACCGGAGCTGACGGCTCGTTTTCATTCCCGGTTCCAGCAAACAGCGGGAACTTAACGGTAAACGTTTTGTCACGCAGCTCGAACTCGCAAAACACCGCGTACATCATGAACAATCCGACGGCTAACGAACCTTACAAAGTTTCGACTACGGTTGGATCGGGCAGCAGCACGACTAACCTTCTTATTGTCGCGCCCGCAACGGGCACACTTGAGGGTGGCGCGTTCAACATCCTCGACCAAATCTACAAAGCGCAAGCCTACCTCCGCACTGAAACAGCGAACTGCAGCTCGGCGGGCGGAACTTTCCACAACGGGTGCACACCGTTCACGACAGCACCTACTGTTTATGTCTACTGGACAAAAGGTGTTAGCCCTGGAGTTTATGTCGGCCAAGCCGGCGGTATCAGCTTCTATCTCAACACCAAACGTGAACTCTACATTCTTGGTGGTCTCAATGGTGACTTCGAAAACGAAGACATGGACCACTTCGATAACTCGGTTATCGTTCACGAGTATGCACACTTCTTAGAAGATCAATTTGGAAAGCCGAATTCTCCCGGCGGGAGCCATGATGGAAACTCGATCATCGATCCCCGCCTGGCGTGGGGCGAAGGTTGGGCCAACTTCTTTCAGGCGGCGGCTCTCGATAATCAATTTTATCGTGATACCTACGGCCATGTGGATTGCACGGGAACGCCGAAGCCTAACCAAACCTTTTGTTACGGTACGGCTTTTAACGTCGACCTCACGATCAAAACTTCCGGCGGCGGTGGGCGCGACATTCCCCAGACTACGGGCGAAGGCAACTTCCGTGAGTTCTCGATCTCGCGCATTCTGTGGAGCGCAATCAAAGGCTCATTCAAATTCTCGGAGATTTGGTCCGTTTTCCATTCTTCGAGCGGATCGATGAAGAACACGGCAGATCCTTTCAAGTCGATCTCTCGCTTCCACTCAATTCAAAAAAACCTCGCTGGTTCCGATACCTGGTCAACGATTCGCACAGACGAAAAACAAATCGCTGAGTTCACCGACTACGCTCGCCCATTTAACTCCTCGTGCGGATCAACAAATCAGACGATGACGATCATTCGCTCATCAACGGATGACGGTGACTTCGCCACCGCCAACCATCTCCAGAACAACGATTTCTATGTCTACAACCATCCAGGCGGAACGCTGAATCTGAACCTTACGTGGAGCCACGGTTCAAACCGCGCCGATCTCGATCTCTACATCTATCAAGAAGGCTACTCGTTCGGTCGCTCTGGCTTAGCAGGCAAAAGCGACGCAACAACGATCGCAACTTCGGGAAGTGAATCGATCTCCGGGAACCTTCCCGCCGGGACCTACATGATCAACGTCTACGCATACACAGGATTGGTTTATCCGACCGGCACTCGCTATTACTCGGCAGGGTCAAGCTATCCGACCACGTACAACTTAACCCTTAACGGCCAGCCCGTCTGCCCGCTGTGACTAGAGGTATTGAGGCATGTTGACAAGCCAAACGCGCGAAACGATCAAGTGGTTCTTCGGAGTAACGGTGACCGTGACGGGAATCATGTCAATCGTGTTTGTCATGGATCCGCCCGCGCGATTCGTAGGTCGCTTCCCCGCTGCGATTGGCAGTGGTCAAGCGTCACCTGAAAAAGTCAAAACGTTGATGGGCGAGAGCAAACCCGACATCCATAAATTGCAAAAGGGTTCGGGCGCGCTGGAAATTCAGATCACGTCACCGCAAAAGTCGAACCTCGACGCGGGCTCGGTGATTGAACTCGAAGCTTCCGTTACCGCGAAGATGGATCTCAACGATCTTCAATTCGGATGGTTACTCCCAGAAGGAATCACTGCCGAGACCGGATCGGTTGATGGCCAAATCGGCAAACTCGCTGCCGGCGAATCGACAACGCTTCGGCTGACGATCAAGAGCACGACGAACGACAACCGCCGCGTGCACCTCCACGTCTTCCGTCATGAAAACGGTGAGCCCTCTGGCAAAATGGCACAGTACAACACCGTCGACCAAGAAGTGATCGAGGCAAAACTGACCTCGAAGGCCGAGATGCTCCAAAAGGCCGAAGAAGAAGAAGGCCACGTGCAGAAAGTCATGCAGTAAGCCCACTCGACAAGAGGCGTTTTCCCCCATTAAGCTACGCGAGATGGAAAACGCTTCTCCCACAGCCCAAAAATTTGATCGCAAGAATCATTGGTTCCGCTTCTCACTGAAAGGTGCGCTCTTCGTTGCGTTCGCAACGGTGATTGGAATCAATCTCCAGTATCCCCTCACCGACGAAACGGCGATTGGCTGGCAAGGGCAAATCTCCATGAGTTTCATGGCTTTCGGGATTGCGCTAGTGCTCTCGTTCTTTCCAGCTGTTTCAGGATTCTTTTTGCTGAAGATGGTGCGGAGGTTCCAACGCCGGCGTTTTCACGCCTACGCGATCGGATTGGGATCGATGTTCGGAGTCACGCTTGTTTACGTGATGCCGTACGGTTCACTTTACTGGTCAAAGATTGCTGAGGGGGTGACGGGACAAGGCGCTTTGCGCATTCTGTGCTTCCCGCTCGCGCCGCTGATTGCTTCCGTAATTTTCTTCGGTCACATAGCACTGACTGAGATTTGGATCGGAAAGTCCAAACACGCGAAAGCAGCGCCGAGCGATATCGCCCAGGCGCCGCAGTCGACTTGATCAAACAGGAACGACTTCGAGTTCAGGATCAAACTGCTCGCGCAAAATCCCCTGAATCGCATCGAGTGTCGCAGCCGTTGAGCTGGGGCACGTGCCACAGGCCCCTTGATAGCGCACTTCCAGCAAACGATCTTTAAGAGCCACGACTTCGATGTCTCCGCCGTCGCCTTGCAGATACATGCGTACAGTATTATCGAGGATTGACTCGATCTCCTGAATCTCGGGTGGAAGATTTGAGCGATCGACTTTCTTACGCTCTTCCTCAACTAAAAAGCCCGCATCGTGTACCGGCAATCGGCTTTGCAAAACGGCCGTCACTTCGAGACGAAGCGTATCAGGATCAGTTTCGTCCGCGAACGTCACTGTGACGACGTTTTCGAAGAAGTGAAGTTGACGAACTCCGTCGATAGCAAACAGGTCTTCAGCCAAACGAATGCCCACGGCTTCGCTCGGACGAGCGAACGTAGCTTTGCCTTCGTTTTTCACGTTAACGTTCGTTACGAACTTCAACGCGTTCGGATTCGGCGTCGGCTGCACGCGTACGAAAATTTCTTGTGAGGAGGGTGCGCCTTGGTTCATCAGAAGAACTCCTTGGCCTTGATGAGGCTTTGCTTGAGGATGTCGACCTCACCGCGAGTATTGTAAATCGAGAAAGAAGCACGAACCGTCGCCGGAAGCCCCAATCGCTTCATCAACGGCTGACAGCAGTGGTGACCAGCGCGGACAGCAACGCCCTGCTGATCGATGATGGATCCAATATCAGAAGGATGTGCGCCATCTATAACGAACGACAGGATTGCGGCTTTGTTCTTCGCCTCACCGACCACACGGAGGCCAGGAATCTCCTTAAGTTCGCGAGTCGCGTACTCAAGAAGATCATGCTCATGCGCGATGATCGCGTCGAAGCCGAGATCCATAATGTAGCTCAAAGCAGCTTCAAGACCGAGAGCACCGGAAATAGCAGGTGTGCCGGCTTCGAACTTCTGCGGTACGGCTGCCCATGTGGTCTTCTCCCACGTGACTTCCGAAATCATGCTACCGCCACCTTGGTAGGGAGGCATCGATTCAAGCAGCTCTTCTTTGCCAAAGAGCGCACCGATTCCGTAGGGGCCGAAAACTTTGTGACCAGAGAATGCGAGGAAGTCGCAATCAAGCTTCTGCACATCGGTCGGAAACTGAGGCGCCGATTGAGCCGCATCGATCATGACTTTTGCGCCCACGCGATGAGCCGCCTCAATGTACTTCGACACATCGGTAACGGTGCCTAGGGTGTTCGAGCAAGACGACATCGAAACCATTTTGGTCTTCGGAGAAAGCAGCTCAAGATACTTATCGAACTCAAGCTCCCCGATGTCATTCACGGGAATGACTTTGATCTTGCAGCCTTTCTCAGACGTGATCATCTGCCAGGGAACGATATTAGAATGGTGCTCAAGCTCCGTGAGGATGATCTCGTCACCTTCTTTGAAGTTCGCGCGACCCCAGCTTTGAGCCACTAGGTTCACGGCTTCCGTTGTTCCGCGAGTAAAGATGATCTCGTGAATGCTCTTTGCATTTACGAAGCGACGAACCGTTTCGCGAGAGGCTTCGTAAGCAACTGTGCCTTGAGAACTTAAGTAATGAGCTCCGCGGTGCACGTTAGACGTTTCGTTGCGGTAGTACTGCTGAAGACGATCGATCACGTGGATCGGCTTCAATGTTGAAGCTGCGTTGTCCAAGTAAACGAGGGGCACGCCACGAATATCGCGCGTGAGGAGCGGAAAATCCGCCCTTACCTTCTCTAGATTGAAACCTCGATTATCCTGGCTCATAGAATTACCCACTGATGTCCCCGAGCTGCATGGAATCAAAACGCTGATCGACTACGTCGCGAATCATGCTGCGGATTTTCTCATTGCGAATGCGGAAGACGATGTCTTGCGCAAAGCCGCGAGCCAACATGCGGACAGCTTCCGCACGTGGAATGGCGCGAGCCTGTAAGTAGAACACGTGCTCGGGATCGATCTGCCCGATGGTAGCTCCGTGCGCGGCTTTGACATCGTCGGCGTAAATTTCAAGTTCTGGCTTGGTGTCGGCCTCGGCCTTCAAACTTAAAAGCAAGTTGTTGTTGAGCTGAGCGGCCAACGACTTCTGGGCATTTTTGTGAATGTGAACGTGGCCATTGAATACGGCGCGCGCTTCGCCATCCAAAATCCCTTTGTAGACTTGCTCACTCGTTGTGTGCGGAACAACGTGTTCGACAGACGTAAAGTTGTCGACGTGCTGTTTGCCGCGAACCATGTAAAGACCATCGAGGAAAGCTTCGGCACCCTCACCCTCGAGCGAGATATGCAAATCTTGGCGCGAGAGCTTCGCACCCAAAGAGAACTGGAAGCACTCCGAAAAACTATCGCGTTTTTGGTGAACGCGAGTTGTTCCGATGTGAGCCCCTTCGTTACCTTCGAGCTGTACTTTGCTGTACGAGAGCCTTGCTCCCTGTTCGAGCCGAATGTCGCTGACAGCATTCGCAAAATAATGATGATCGTCTCGACCTGCGTAGACTTCGACGAGACCCGCTTGAGCCCCGCGATCTAGGTGCGCAAACAGGCGCGGAGAGATCAACTCAAGGTTCTTGTCTCCTGCAGCTGTCGAGTCAGAGAAATAAGAAACAACGATCGGCTTCTCAAGAACGGTATTCGGCTTTACGTAGATCAAAACACCATCTTGCAAGAACGAGGTATTCATCGCCGCGAAGATCGTCTCGCGATCCGCATCCGATGTTTCAACGTGTTCACGGAAGGATTTAAAGCGTTCAAGACGCTCCTTTGTCCAACCGTCGTTTACGCATTCATCGAAGAGCTCTGTTAAAACAACGACCGAAACACCTGAGTCTTCGGGAAAACGCGACCAATTCGGTACGTACTGCCCGTTGAAGAAAACGATCTCGGCCGCAGCCTCAGTTGCACCGAGACGCGGAAACGACGAGCGTGGAGGAAGAGTTTCTATATCGGCAGCAGGCAAAACAATCGGCGATTGTGCCAGGGAGCTGACGTTCGTGTACTTCCAACGCTCAACTTTGCGAGTCGGGAGACCCGCCGTTTGCCATCTTTGGAAGTCACGCTCGCGCGCTTTCTTCAACCACGCAAGCTCTCCTCCCGACTCACTGGCGAGGATACCGGGGCGGTTTGCGAGCAAAGCTTCATAAGCCTTCTCGAAGGGCGCGATGCCGGCGTTAGTGGTTTGAGTGTTCGGTGTCGTAGCGCTCATTGTTCTTCAGTTCCTTACTTCAAAAGCCAGTCGTAGCCGCGCTCTTCGAGCTTAAGCGCCAAGTTCTTATCGCCCGTCTCAATGATTTTGCCGTCCGCAAGGACGTGAACGAAGTCAGGCACGATGTAATCCAAAAGACGTTGATAATGCGTGATCAAGAGGATCGCGTTGTCGCGGCTGCGGAGTTTGTTTACGCCATCCGCAACGATGCGAAGAGCATCGATATCAAGACCCGAGTCGGTTTCATCGAGAATTGCCAAGCGCGGAGAGAGAACTGCCATCTGGAGAATTTCGTTTCTCTTCTTCTCGCCGCCGGAGAAGCCCGTGTTCACCGCGCGCTCCATAAAGCGCTCATCCATGCTCACGAGCTGCATCTTTTGGCGCAGAAATTGACCAAAACGAGCTTCATCCATTTCTTCGGCGCCTTGGTGCTTCGAAACCGCGTTGAACGCCGTTCTCAAGAACGTGACGTTGCTTACGCCGGGAACTTCGATCGGATATTGAAACGCAAGGAACACGCCTTCGCGGGCACGCTCTTCAGGTGCCATCTCGATTAGATCTTTCATCTGAAAATTCACGTCAAAGCGTACCGAGCCTTGCGTCACTTCATAGGCTGGGTGACCCGCGAGGATTTTGGAGAGTGTGCTCTTACCCGACCCGTTCGGGCCCAGGATGGCGTGAACCTCGCCGGGCTTAATGGTAAGATTGATGCCTTTCAGAACGGGCTTATCGTCCACCGTTGCGTGAAGGTCTTTGATTTCGATGAGGTTACCTGCTTGAGCCACGATTCCAAACTCCTGTAATTAACCGACGCTATTCTCTAATTTCATTTCAATGAGCTTTACGGCCTCGACCGAAAACTCGAGCGGCAACTGCTTGAAGACATCTTTGCAGAAGCCATTGACCAGCATGGAAATTGCGCCTTCGTTATCGAGGCCGCGCGATTTCAGATAAAAAAGCTGATCTTCGCTGATCCGCGAGGTCGTAGCCTCGTGTTCAAGAACAGCTGTGTTGTTCTTCACTTCGATGTACGGGATCGTCGTGGCGTTACACTTATCGCCCACAAGCATCGAGTCGCACTGCGAATAATTTCGTGCACCAACGGCTGAAGGCATAATCTTCACGAGACCACGGTAAGTGTTCTTCGACTCGCCTGCCGAGATCCCTTTCGAGATGATCGTGCTCTTCGTGTTTTTACCGATATGAATCATCTTCGTCCCGGTATCAGCTTGCATGCGATCGTGCGTGAGAGCGACCGAGTAGAACGCACCTTGTGAGTTATCACCAAGAAGGATGCAGCTCGGATACTTCCACGTGATCGCAGAGCCTGATTCGACTTGCGTCCACGAGATCTTCGAGTTCTTGCCTTGGCACTTTCCACGCTTCGTAACGAAGTTGTAGATGCCGCCTTTGCCTTCTTTATCGCCTGTGTACCAGTTCTGAACTGTCGAGTACTTG
>SYLX01000225.1 GCA_005808505.1 Bdellovibrionales bacterium
GGTTCAAATCCGGCCCCCGCAACCAATCTCAAATACCTGTAAATACTAGAGAAAATATAAAAGCTGAATGGCTTTTCGTTCCTCGTTTTTTGCTCCGATAGTCAACCGATAGTCAACGGCCATTCCAACTCAGCCATACTCAGACCAACTTCGAATGTCTGATGGCAATCGGATCGTTCGCACTGCGCTCTGGAACCACACTAAAGATCTGCGTGACCTTCTCGACATTACTCGCAACTAAATGCACGTAGTTCATCGTGGTTGCGATATCCGCATGGCCACAAATTTCCTTCACCGTTTTAATATCGACGCCGTTTGCGATCATCAGAGTCGTTGCTGTGTGGCGAAGATCGTGAAACCGAATTCGCCTTCCATCCCAAACCTTGATGTCTTTTGCAAACTGACGATCAGCAAAGTTGTCGTGGCAAATTGGATTGCCTTCAGCATTCCGGAAGATAGTTTGCTCACTTTTGAGCCGCTGACTAACAATCAGTGCCCTTAACTCTCGATAGAGTTCTGGAAGACACGGAACGTACCGAGCCTTGCGGCTCTTCGTCTCAGCAAAATCTAGAGTGACTCTATTGAACTGCCTTCTAATCCAAATCGATTTTCCATCATGGCTAAGATCCGTGACCTGAAGTCCCCAAATCTCTCCCGCCCGAAGTGCAGTGTTCAGCGCAAGCAGGTAAACCACGTAGATCCAGCGAGATGGTGTTCCCTCTGGATATTTCAAGTTCATCGCGGTGAGGAAACTCGATGCTTCTGCTTGAGTCCAAAAAGACATCTCGCGAGCTGTCTTTTTTAACTTTGAAAAGCCAACAGAAGGGTTAAACGGAATTCGTCGGTGCTTAGTCGAGCAATTGAGAATTGCGGTAATCACCTCAGTCTTTCGATTTACCGTTGCGCTCGAAAGGCCACTCTTCTTTTCTTCTTGCTGAAGTTTCGAGAGAAACTCAGGCGTGAATTTGTCCAAAGTATGTTCACCAAAGCGCGTGACATAATCTTTCAGAATACCTTCGACGCGTTTTAAGTGACTCGCCGAAAATCTAAGCTTTCCGTTCTCGAGCCAATACATCGCCTCATCATTGAAAAAGCGATCCTTGAAACTGATTCCCTTAAATGGTGAACGCTCTCTTTCGCGAAGTTCTTGCTCGAACTCACTTGCGAAAACTTCTGCGTCAACTTTCTTATCAAAGCGGCGAGTGATGCGTTTAGAGCCGCGGCCAGCTTCATGGACGCGGACTTCCCACTTCAATTCACCATTTTTTGTTTTTACTTTCCGAATCGACATGCAGTCTCTCCTTTACGTTGAACCAGGGTCACTAAACGCGCCCGGGTTTTGCTGAGAGATCCATCTGCGTAATACGTCCGTTCGGATGTAGAGATGCCGATTAAATTTAACAAAGAGATCGTCAGGTACGTTGCGAAGTTTACCCTTGGCTTTCCAGGAGTAAATTGTCTGAATTGAGATTCCAAACTTTCGCGCAACATCCTGCGCTCTCATCCACCCTTTTAAATTGTCAAAGAACTCATCCTGCTGATTCTTTTTCGAAGCAGCGCTTAACCCCGCACGCATCCTATCTCCTTTGCTTGAAGTTCGTAAACGGAAACGAAATGTCTCTCGCTCTGCGAAAATGCGGCCTCCGTCTTTGAATCCGGTTTCCGACTTTCAGAACTCTTCATGGCAAATAGTTGGCCGTGGTTGGATATGGCGGAGGCGATTTGGAAGTTCCGGTTTCCGGCTACCGGACGAAATTCGAGGACCATTGGCGGGTCGAAAGGTGCTCGAAAGCATATGTTCGTCATTCACGGCGATCGTGATGTTGGCATCGTGATCTATTTGATAAGGACCGTAGACAGTGCGCCGAGGGGTAAGTTCGTCCTCTATCGCTAAAATCTCAGAAGCTACATAGAGACCGCGATGTCCTGCCGCTCCTGAAGAAGTTTGGCCCGCAGAAAGGGTTTCCTTTGATCTTTTCGGGCTTGGAGCACTTGGAGGAAAGGGAGGATGCGAGGCCCTCCAAGTAAATTGCGACCGAGCGCCTGTAAGCACCTGGCCTCCTTCAACAATTCAAATTCAGCTTCCACTTCCGAAAGCCTCGGCACCCGCCCTCAACGAGGTCAGGTGCCAAGCCTTTCTCCAGTTCCAGCATGAAGTTTGAATTGGGCCAGGTGCTTACGGGCGGAAAGAGGTGAAGTGTTGTGAGGTATGAAGACACTTTAAGTTTAGTTGAGAAATCCGAAGGCGTAGGAGTCAAAGGTAAGACGATGTTCAGTAAAGTGGATGTGAGTGGCGGATTCGACTTTTCTGACCAGCAAAATTGCGACCGAATGGTAACTTAGATATCAACTCATAACGCCGGGCCAGAGTGCGTTTTCTCCGGGAAAAGCAAGTTTTAAGAAAAAAGTCGATCAGAGGCGGTCACGCTTGTCCTACTGGTGCCTATGCCTGTAGAGCTGAAGTTCCCGGAGCAGTTTAGTGAATTTGAAGGTTCGCGAAGAACTCAATGCAAAGATGGCGTGTCTTGCCGACGGTGATCGCTCGTCGTTCGACTTCGTCTACGAAATTTCGTGGCCGCTTGTTCATCGGTTTGCGTTGAAGACAATCGGTGCCGTTGCCGACGCAGAAGACGTAGCTCAGCATGCCCTCCTTAAGGTCTTTAGCCGCGCCCCGGAGTTTCGACAGGGGAGCGAAGCACTTCCGTGGATGCTCGGAATCACGGCTTATGAATGTAAAACTCATTTCCAGAAAGTTCGAAGACGCCGTGAAGATATCCAGGGCGAGGAGATCCTCAATCAACAAAGCCACCCATCTCTGACCGCGGAAGAACAGCTTTACAAGAATGCAGTAGAACGAGCCGTACGCGATATTCTCGGGGAGCTTCGACCTCAGGATCAGGAGGTCGTGCTGGCTTCGA
>SYLX01000021.1 GCA_005808505.1 Bdellovibrionales bacterium
ACCGCAAGCGAGTGCTCCTCGTTTCAACGCAAACGAGAGCTTCGATGCACCTGAAGCAAGCGAAAGCGCAGGCGTTCCGAAAGAGGCGGGCGATTACCGCATCACTTTCGGGAAGAAGTACAAAGGCATGAAGCTCAGCGAGATCCCTCGCCAAGAGCTTGAAGGCTATATGGAGTGGCTCGAAGAGAACGCTTCGAAAAAAGGCCTGCCTTTGTCCGAGGAAGCTCGCTTCCTGAAAGTCGCTCTCGGACGTTTCTTGAACGAAACGAAAGAGGCGGCGAAGCCCGCCGGCAACAAAGGCCGCGCAACGGCTTCCGCTGAGAAGCATTGACCGCCTCGCCATCGCGAGAGGTCACTGAGAGCCAAGCCGTCACCGGCCGCGTCGAGCGAATTGTGTACCACAATCCCGACGACGGCTGGTGCGTGCTGAAAGTGAAAGTCAAAGGCCGACGACGGCTCGTGACCGTCGTCGGCCATTCTTCTTACGTCGTTCCTGGCGAAACCATCGAAGCGCAAGGTGAGTGGACCGAGCACGCCGAACACGGTGAGCGCTTGATCGCTTCGACCATGCGGACAACTCTGCCTTCCACCGCGGGTGCCGCGGAGAAATATTTAAGTTCAGGTCTCGTCAAAGGCATCGGCCCGCAGCTCGCCCATCGTTTGGTTGAGCGTTTCGGCGCCGAAGTGTTTTCCATTATCGAGGAAGCTCCAAACCTTTTGCGCGATGTAGAGGGCATTGGTCCTCAACGTGTGGAAAGCATTCGTCGTTCGTGGTCCGAGCAGATGGCGCTGAAAGATGTCATGAATTTTCTTGGTTCGCACGGCTTAAGTGCAACCAAAGCTCCGCGCATTTTGCGGACGTTTGGTCCCGACGCGCTTTCCATTATCGAAAATAATCCATACCGTCTTGCGCGCGAAGTCCCCGGCATCGGTTTCAAAAGTGCGGACTTGATTGCACGGCACACGGGGCTTGAGCCCGACTCGGAAGAACGTTTTGCGTCCGCGATCCATGATCGATTGCAAAAAGCCATCGCGCGGGGACACTGTGCTTATCCAGCCGAAGCGTTGTTGCGGGAAGCCTCCAAAGAAGTAGGCTTTCCGCCAGAGCGTTTGGTTGCGGCACTTGAAGCAGAGGTCGAATCGGGTCGTTTAACTGAAGAGCCAATGGATGCCGCCTTCGGAAGTGAAGGCAAAGAAGTTGACGGCATTTTTCCTTCTGGGCTTGCGGCCGCAGAGATGAGGGTGGCGCAGTCCCTTGTTCGTTTGGCTTCGCGAAAGCCGCAGTGGATTTCTGCCGCGTTTCTCGATGCGCCCTTTGATCCATCGAAAGCTCCGCGGACTGCAAGACTTCGTTTGAGTGAATCTCAAGAGCGAGCGCTCCGCACCGTGCTGAATGCAAAACTGAGTGTTCTCACCGGCGGACCCGGAACTGGAAAGACAACGTTGATCCGCGCGATTTCGAACGAGCTTCGCGCGCGGGGCTGGCACGTCGTGTGTGCGGCTCCGACGGGTCGCGCAGCTCAACGGCTCATGGAAGCTGCAGGTGTTGAAGCGCAGACCATTCATCGCCTCCTCGGGTGGGATCCCGAAACGCACGGCTTTCGTTATCGCCCGGAGTTTCCGCTACGCGCGGATCTTTTGATCGTCGACGAAGCTTCGATGGTCGGTCTTGAGTTAATGGATTCGCTCCTTCAAGCGCTGCCGCCTCACGCGGCCCTTTTGTTAGTCGGAGATCGCGATCAGCTCCCCTCCGTGCAAGCGGGGCGAGTCCTCGACTCCGTTCTCGATTCGGGAGTTTTCGCGCACGCGCATTTAAGCGAAGTCTTTCGCCAAGCAAATGGAAGAGAGAGTCTCATCATTCGGGCCGCGCACGAGGTTTTGGAAGGGCGACTTCCCGAGCTCACGTCCATTCGTCCCGATCAAGAGTTTCACTTTGTCGAAGCGCGAACGCCCGAAGCTTGTCTTGAACGCGTGGTGCGTCTGGTGAAAGAGCGAATTCCCGAACGCTTTGGCTTAAATCCGCAAAAAGATGTTCAAGTCCTTTGCCCGATGAACAAAGGTGAAGTCGGGGCAAGAAGTTTGAACCGCAGACTGCAAGCCGCATTAAATCCCGAGCCGCCAGAGACGATCGAGCGTTTTGGCCAAGTGTTGGCCGTGGGCGATAAGGTCATCATCACCGCTAACGATTACGACAAAGACGTCTACAACGGAGATATCGGCCGCATCGTGCAGATTGAGCGCGAGCGTTCAAGTCTTCGCGTCGAGCTAAACGCCGTTGGCGATCGACCAGGGAGACGAATTGATTTTGATTTTGCGGAGCTCGATGCTTTGTCTTTGGCTTTTGCAATCACGGTTCATAAAGCTCAAGGTTCGGAGTACGAGGCCGTCGTCATTCCGCTGCATGAAGAGAGTGCGGCAATGCTAGGAAAGAATTTGGTGTACACGGCGATTACGAGAGGGAAGAAGCTTGTGGTGCTCGTCGGAAACCGCGAGTCACTTCGACTCGCGGTGCGAGCTCAGCCCCACCTCGAGAGAAGGTGGAGTGGGCTTGCGGGAAAGATCCGCGCGCAGGCGAAGAGCCTTACTGCTTGGCGGGAGTCGGCGAAGTCTTCGGTGCCTGCGGAGGCGCGATGAATGCGGGCTCGCCGCGGAAGGTGTAGAAACGTTTTCCGTCGTACGCCCAGCCGAGCCCGCGCTTCCAGAGAACGCCGAGAGCCACGGCACCTGTTGCCATGCGATCTACGATGCCAGCGCGGTAGGTGAGTGCCGCTTTCTTGATGTCTTTTCTGCCGACTTTCTTATCAAGCTTTAAGACGTTTGCGAGGTCCCGATTCGAATCGTTTGCGAGATCTTCGAGAAGTTGGAGAGTTGATTTCTTCTCGAGCGTCGTCGCTGTGTGCTTCCATTTTTTCTGCGCGGCTTTCATCACGTCGCTCTCAAGGCTTGTGCCCATGCCTTGGAAGAGTTCATCAACCACGTCGTCTTCGTAAAAGGCGTGTAATCCTTTTTGACCCGTAAGTTGACCGTCGTAGTTCTCGGTGACGTGAAGCGGTTGTGCGAGATCACCTACGTAGTGACCGATAGCTCCGGCGTGCACAAGCCAATCGGCTTGAAGTCCATGTTTCACCTCGCGCGTGAGATCTGGTTTGCCAAGATCGTCGCGGAGTTTGGTGAGACCGTCCATCAACTCGCGGACACGCCAGAACGCGCGACCGGCTTTGTCTTCAATCTTCGGGAAAGCCGCGTTGAAGGCGAGACGATCCATTTCAAAGGGCTTCGCAACGCCTGAGTCTTTGAACTCCCGCTCGAAAATCTCCATATCCATGAAGTGGTTGAAGGACTCGAGATCGTAAGTTTCGGGTTTTTTCCAAGTGATGTCGGGAACGTTGCAGTAATAACCGAGATCAAAGCTGTGCGATTTTAAGAACTCGCCTTTTTCATCCGACGATGCCAAGTACGCGGCCGTCTGGCAGACGATCGAGTGTCCCCGTTTTCCCCAAGCGTGGGACTTGAGGGGAGTCAGGATTACGAAAGCCAATACGAACGTGAGAATAGAAGCGGGCACAAAGAGTTTCATGAACGCACCTCAAAAGAGTCAGATGAAGTCGATGGAAGGTTCGGCGTTGAATGGAACTAACACGAAGTCCGCGCGGTTGTCTAACAAGACCCGGCCAAGAATTTGTTAGCCGGGCTCAGAGTCAGGGTCACTTGCCCGTCGCTAAGCGACTTAAGCCAGACGCCGCTTTTAGATGTTCAAACGTACGCCAAACAGCCGGTTCGTCGGCCGCCAACTTGGCACTGGTGACAAAGAGCGCCGCGCAGATCTCTTCGTAAGTAAAGAAGGAGATTTTCTCATCTTCCAACAAGATCTGTACGTAGCGAATGGCGCGGTCGACAAGTTTATTGTTTGCGGCCCGCACGTAGAGCATGAGATTGCCGCTGAAACGGCCGAGCCTGCCCATGACGAGAGTTGATGAGATGTTGAGCGCACACTTCAAAAGAAGATGGTCGCAAAGGAGACTAGCGGGCCGTTGAAAGCGCGCGATCTCGCCATCGAAGCGAAGTTCAAAATCGCGGGCGCCGGCGTGGATGTCGTAAATATGAATGTGGTTGTTCACGCGCTCCTGCCTGCGGGCGAGTGTTTGCGGACTAAAATCAAAGGCCGATAAACTTGCTTCACCAAAACGATCTTTAAAACCTTCCCATGAAAGTGCGCGAGGCTTGCGGCCGAGGGTGAGTTCCCAAGCATGCGCAGAGTCGCGAGCTTCCGCATGACAGAGATAAGTCCACGAAAGCGGAGCCGTCGGATCAAGAGCCGACTCGAATGGGAGCAAGCTAAAAGTAGGCGAGCGTTCGGTGGTGTCGGTGACAACGGTGATGCCGTGGCGAGAAGTTCGATGCACGCAATATTCTTTGGCGCGGTAGACCTCGGCTTCCTTTTCAATCAGCGGTGCGAGCGAACTGAAGTCCGTCGAGCGAAGGGCGGTCATAAATTCCGCCACGAACGCGCGAGGTCTTTGAAGGCGATCAAGATAAGGAAAAAGTGCAGCGCCCGCCGCGAGCATAAGGGCGGTCGTCGCTTGTAAGCGCGTTGATCCCGCAAGCGCCATGGGGCCCGTCAATAAATCAAATGCGCGTACGTTGGGATTTTCGATCACCCGCCGGGAGCGCTCAACTGTTTTTGACAGAAGCTCTACGGGATTGCAGAACACAAAAAATGGTTTGCGTTTGGAGACGCGAGCCGCTTCTTCGACGGCACCAATGACGAAAGGTGTTTCGCCACCTTCGCTCGTTCCGATGAGAAGATCGTTGGCGCCGAAGCCTAGATCGTGAAGTTGCCGAGCGCCGTATTCAGGATGATCTTCAAAGTTTTCGATTGAGCGCACGAGGGCGTAGTCGCCACCCGCGATGAAGGAAATCACTTGCTCGGCCAACTTTATGCGATCGACTCGTTCACACTCCTCGCGCCAAAGAGTTTCCAGGCTCAAGGATAAGCGTCCAGTTGCGCCGCAGCCGCAAAAGAAAATACGGCCTCCGTCGCGAAGGGTTTCGTTGATCTCATCGCTCATGGCGTTGATTTCCGATTCGCGCGTCGTAAGCGATTTCATCGCTTCGAGCTCCACGTCTTTGAGAAGCGCGATCGCTGAAGGCAGATCGTTTTGCGAGAGTTGAGAGAGCTTCGTCGTACGCGGATGGCGAGATTCCGTTGGCAAGTGACCTAATTTGAAATGGCCGGCTTGCTTGAGAAAGTGGAGGGCTTTGGCTTCAGGCGAGAGATCGGTACCGTTCATTCGCTCATTGTAGCGAGACGGAACAAGCCGAGTCTACGAGCGAAAATTTTGGCGAAGGTTTTAAGAGCTTTTGCTGACGCGCCCAAAAACCGAGCGCGTCAGCGGAGCAGATTTTCACTTCTCGATGGCTAGCTTACTGGACCAAGGTCGCGACCGCGTTGCTCGCGACGTTCATGCGTTTGAGGGCCACTTTCTCCGCACTTGCGAAGTCGACGGTCAGCGCCACGTAGTGGCTCAATACGCGATCGCTGTAGATGCGCGGGCGCTCACCACTCTTGATCTTCGTGCGAACGTTGAGCGCACCCATGTTATAGGCCGCAAGATAAAGTGAGCCGCGACCTTTAAACGAGGAGCGCAAGTAAGAGAGGTAAGCCGTACCGTATACAACGTTCTTTGACGGATCACGGAGAGCGATGCGGTAGGCTTCTTCCGATCCATCACCAGCTACGTCGACTAAACCTTTTTCCGCAAGCCAAGCCGCCGTTGAGGGCTTCATTTGCATCAAGCCAATTTCGCCATGACTTCCAACCGCGCGCGGATTGAAGCGGCTCTCTTGCTTGATCAAGGCCATCAGGAGCAAAGGATCCATTTCGTGGCGATTGGCGGTCTCGATCAGAGTTTTCGCTAAGCGAGGAGCACGGGCGCGATCCGCTTCCGGGAGAAGATTGTTAACACGTTCGTGAACAAAGAGCGCGAGCGATGCTAAGCGTTCTTTTGATTCGCCAAACGTTGTTAGCTCATCCAAACCAAGAAGCTCACGGGCCTGTTCATGATGGTAGAGAGGAACGCTTACGAGTTCTTGCTGTTGAGCTGGTTGTGACTTCTGAGTTCCGCCATTTGATGGCTGGAACGGGACTGCTTGAAGCATAAGACATGATCCCAGTACGAGATACGTCCGCTTTTTCATGCGTCTCCCTTCGTTAGATCCTCAAAAACTTGGATACCTCTTCCTAAAGCAACGATCGGGCCTCTCGCTAACTGTGCGGGATTGTTGAGTGTCCAGAACGAGGCGCGCGTTAATTCCAGCAGGGATGTCGAACTTTTAGCGAGTGTAAAGAACGCGTCAGACAGCTCGTTCAGAGGCATGTCCCTCCTTGAGACGATCGCGCGTTTTTTCTTGCCACGGGTTCACGATTTTATCGTGAAGTTGCACGCGCGGTTTGTTTCGTTCGCCAGGCGCTCTCGCGAGAGAGAATCTAGCGAACCTGGGATGCGATCATGACTGAGCAAGAAGGAGGAGGGGCGAACTTGAGTTGAATATTTCTCTTCGATTTCTAAACGCGTGTCGTAGGCGCACATAGGATAGAGTCCTCCCCGAGTGCTGTATTGCCATGCAACGCTTTTCCCGGGAGGAAATATGCCGTCTAGTCTCGATCTTCCGCGCAAGTCCGCTCCAGTGCGTGATTTCCCGTCGCAAGTGCGAACATTTGATCACGTTTGGAAGATTGAGGAAGATCAGCTCACTCCCATGCGAACTGACGACGCTTCTCTAGGAAGCGCCGCTTTAAATGTAAACAAAATAGATCGAGAACTTTTTGATTTCGCGCGCGACGTACGCGACGGATTCAGCGCTCCGCTCAAATTTATTCCGAGTCGCTGGCTCTACGATGAAAGGGGAAGCTCTCTGTTTTCACAGATCACGCGTTTACCTGAGTACTATCCAACCGAACGCGAGCTTGAGATTTTCTCTACCCACGCGTCTTCAATGGCGAAAGCTCTTCTCGGGTCAAATTGGAAGGTCGTAGAACTCGGTGCCGGCGACGGTAGAAAAACGGAGATCCTCCTCAGGTCGTGGCAACGGTCCGAAGTCCAATTCTCTTACGTGCCGGTTGATGTTTCGCCATCGGCGCTCGAGGAGCTCTGCAAACGAATCAACACCGGTTGCCCGGGCGTTCGTGCGCGTCCACGCGTGGGTGAGAATCTCTCCGTCCTTCGGGAGCTTTCGGATGCGCGCATTCGCGGAGAAAAGATCTGCGTCTTGTTCATGGGCTCAAGCATTGGGAACTGCGCTTGGGAAGATGTAGAAAACTTTCTCTCCGAGTTGCGCGCGACGTTGTTGCCAGGTGATCTCGCGCTGATTGGTTTCGATTTGATCAAGGATTCAAAACGATTGATTCAAGCCTACGATGATTCACAGGGCGTCACGCGAGACTTTAATCTCAATCTCCTGCGCCGTATGAATCGGGAACTCGGCGCAAATTTCGACTTGGATCAATTTCGGCACGAAGCGAGTTGGAATCCCGGTCTCTCGGGCATGGAGAGTTGGCTTGTCAGTCTGCGGGATCAGATGGTGGATATCCGTGCGTTGAATACGAGTTTCAAATTTCGTCGCTGGGAGCCCATCCGGACAGAGATCTCACTTAAGTTCAGCCCGGAAGTGATTGATGATTTGGCCTGCGCAAACGGCTTTGCGCCGCTAGCTCGTTACGAAGATCGCGCCGGTGATTTCACCGACGCGATCTGGGAGGCAACTGATGCTTTTTGGATGTAATCAACGCAATCGGAGAGCTGACTTTTAGGTCAGCATCTTCTTAGCGGGAAGCTACGCGCTTAGGCTTTGTCTTGCGCGGCTTTGCGCCTGATTTCGCCTGTTGGCTGAAGTAGCTCTCAAGCTGTTGGAGTTCCGTATTCAAGTAGCCCTTGGCATTTCCTGAGCTTTCATGAAACGCCGTAATACGATCGAGGGCTTCTTCGTATTTCCCTTGCTTGATCATGAAACGAACGATTTGTGTCGTTGCCTCAACCGGCAAAATTCCGGGACGAGCGGCGATCGAGAATTCGTACATCTTCATGGCGTCTTCGTTGCGTCCTGCGAGTTCTAGAAGTTTTCCGTATTGAATCGCCGCTTCGCCTTCTTTGCCGCCGTTTTGGAAGTAGAAAGCGTACATCTGCATTGCGTTTTCATTCTCGCCTAAGCGAGTGTGAAGCTTTGCGAGACCCGAAACGCCCGACATGTCGCGCTTCGATTTATAGAGGTCCATGTACGCGTCTTTTGCGCAAGACCACTTATTCAAATTCGTGCAGACCTCGGCAAGCTCGATATAGCCGTGGTTCGAAAGCGTGCCCGTCATTTTTTGAACTTTGACGAACGGGATCGCAACCGCGTAGGAGCCCCAGCTCACGAGGTGGGCATAACCACCGATGAGAAGGAGTGCCATCGCGATCATGATGCCGATCGATTTCTTTTCTTGCTTCTCGACGATACGCAAGACGGGAGTCGAATCGGTCCAGCCGCATTCGCAAACGGCGAAGCCGTTATTGACGAAACGCTCGGGCGGAATTTGGTTCCCGCAGCGCGGGCAGTGTCCGAAGAAGCTCATTTTCAACTCCTGCTCTAAAGGTCAACTAAGAGGATCGTCGTGAGTCCGTCGCCTGAACTCGAAGATCGCCTTCAGATTCGGCTTGAGCTTTGTCGAAGCTCTTGACGAGTGTGAAGTGCATCCCCGGTCTGTGCGACCGCTAAACACCTTGAGCAAGGTTAGCAACCTGCACGCCACCTCCTCTGCGGGTTCATTTGGATTAGAGCGACCTTCCGCCGTGAAAGGTCTTCGCGCAGGTGACGAAAAGCGGCTGTCGCCGGGACGGATCGAACCTCAAGGTTGACTTGCGGAGAAGCCTGCATCCTCGGACCTTGGCCTAGCAGACCGCCGGCAAATGGGAGTGTTAATCTGAAAGCATGGCAAACTCTCGCATCGCATATTCTCAAGCTCTCGCTCGATCAACCTCCTTCATTTTCGTGGCACTGACTACAAGCTTAGGGTTGAATCCAACTGCGGAAGCCGCACTCAAGAAAGTTCCGGCGGTCACGGTGCAACCGGCCCTCCATGCATCGTCAAAACATCCGCGTGCAAAAAAGAACGTGAGGAAGGGCCCGCCGCCCGCTCCTTATGAACTCGTGGCGGCTCGCTCGCAAAGGGTGCTTACGCAGTTAAAGAGTCGCCCTTTGCGACTTCCCGGCGTAGCGCTTGCCGAGACCGAACTTGAAGCGTCGGCATCGAAGAACGGTTGGTTGAAAAGCCTCTACCAACGAAACTTGATTGAAGCTTCATGGGCTACCGAGATGCTCGCCGATAAACGAGTTTTGTATGATGTGCTAGCGCGTGAACTCGGCAACAACGTCTATCGGTTTTATCCAAAGACCGTTGGTCTCCGCGAGATCTTGCACCGCCGCAAGCTGATCAATGCAAAAGGCGAGATCACGGCGAGCGGGGATGAGATTGAAGCCGCCCTTCACGAAGAGTTCCCTAAAGGATTCCTGGTACGGCCTGCGGTAGGCGTTGCGCCCCAGGAGACGGGGAAAGGTCTTTTTCCCAATACGGATCAGTTCATTGTGGAGTTGATGACTCCCGGCAATCCCCTCTACTCGCCTGCGCACTTAGCGCAGCCCGTGCGGAGTCACATTCTCGATACGATCGCCAGCGGAGAAGCCCTCGTGCTCCAAGAGAACTTCATCATCGCGGCTGACGTCAAGCGACCCTTGAAGTCACGCTTTTACCAAGAAGTCCGCGTCCACACGTACGAAGCGCGGGTCGTTGCCGGCGCGGTTCCAGAGCGGTGGGTCCAAACGAATTTACTCAGCGAAGAACAAGAGGCGAAAGCCGAAGCGTTCGTCCAACAGTTCCTCTCTCTTCTGCCGGTTTCGATGCTCACGCGCCAAGCTTGGGGCGTCGACGTTGCCGTCATGGATAACGGGGAGCTGCGGATCGTTGACGTCGTTACCAACCGCGGAATGCGGGCTCCGTGGTCGAGCTACCTAGAGCAGCCGCGAGTGATTGGTGCCTACGCAAGGCACTTTGAGGAGCACTACGGATTTCGTTTTGCAGGACTCAGTGGCGCACTCATTCGCCACAATTTCGCCAACTACCTCCCTTACTGGGAAAAGCGGATCGAGAAGGCGAAGCCAGGCTTGAGTAAGCTTACAGCGTATTTACCGCCGCTTCCGTGATTTACGGTTTTTTTCGAGTGCCTTGAGCCTTCGGAAGCTGCACGACGAATCGCGTGTGTGGGTGCAGATTGTCGAGCCTTAAAAGGCCATGGTGATGGGCCGCGATGCCGGCCGCGAGCGAAAGGCCAAGACCCGTGCCTTTGCCAGGTTCCTTGGTCGTAAAGAAGGGATCAAAAATCCGGCTGCGGAATTTGATCGGGATTCCGGACCCGCTATCGGTCACATAGAGAAAGACCGAATGTTCGTCTTGCGCGAATTCGACTTTCACCCATTTTTGCTCAAGTTTTTCGACCGCATCGAGACCGTTGTTCAGCAGGTTCAAAATCATCTGTGAGACAAGGGTGGGATTCATTTCGGCCGCTAAAGCAGCAGGGAAGTCCGGTATCTCCAAGCGCACGCCGTATGATTTGAAACGCTCGGTGCACATGTCGCGCAGATCGTTGAAGACTTTGCTCAGCGCAGTCTTGTGGAAGACCGGATCTTTTTCGTTTCGCGAGAGCGCCTTTAAACTCGTCACGATCTCGGAGATCCGAATCGACGTCGACTGAATCTTATCCGTGAGTGCTTCAAGGGCTGCGCGATCCTCCGCGGTCGATGACTTGCGGAGAAGTCGTTTGATCTCTGCGGCTTTCCCCACGATGATCGTGAGCGGGTTGTTGATCTCGTGGGCGACTCCGCTTGCGAGATCACTCACCGCAAGGGTTCGCGCGCGTGAGACAAGCTCCGCTTCACGAGCGCGGATCGTTTCTTCTTCCATTTTCTTTTCGGTGATGTCGTCAGCGATCAGAACAATCCGGCGTGTGTGCGACACCGCCATACTTTGCGAGATGTGATCTCGAGTCGGAAAGGCGCGGAGCCAGATCCAACGAACTTCTCCCTTTTCGTCGCCATCTTCGTTGATGACCCGGAGTTCGGTGTCGAGTTCCGAGCCGAGGTGCGTATGGAATTCCGAGAGAACGCGATCGCGATCGGCGGGTAAAACAGAGGACATGAATCCCGTGAGCCCGTCGTGAAGGATTCGCTTGTTCGCACCCCAAACGCGTTCGAAGTTGTCGCTGACGACGAGTACTTTTCCCGTATCCACATCGAGAACCCAGAAGCACTGCTTAATCGCGTCGGAGAACTGACGATAAAACTGCTGCACTTCTTCGATTTCGGTGCGAAGCGTGTCGAGGTGAAGTTGTTGTGCCTGAACATCGAGAGTGAGATCGGAGGCGCAGGCGGCTTCGCCCGCAAGTTCAGCGACGGAGCGAATCGCATCGACTCTTTCTTTCACGAGCGGCCCGACGGACTTCGGTTGGAAGTACGCAATCAGCGCTACGCGGTCGCCAGCCAGATCGATCCGCACGATCGCGGCTTGGCCGGCTCCGAGTTTTGCGAACGCGGATTCTGAAGCGATAAGTTGTGAAGCGTCAGCCAAGCGAAGATTTTCGGTCTCAACCAAAACTTCTGCAAAAGGTCCACGTGAGACGTCGAGCGATTGCCCTTTGAGGTGGGCGAAAGAACCAGCGGCGTACTCCACGCGGCAGCTCTGCGAGATGGCCGAACAGTGGCTGATCATCAGATCACCTTCGGGACAAAGTGAGCGAAGCGTTTGGAATACGCGCTCGAAAACGGCGCTCAATGGGCTTGATGCGGCTTCGTCTTCGCCTTTGTTTCTGTTGATGACGTTGAGACGTGTGGTCGACAGCGCTGCATGATCCGATGGACGCTCCGTGATCACGGGCGAAAAGGGCAGCGGCTGGGGTTTGCGAGCAGCAGAAGACACGTCCCCTCCTTTTACGTCGAACCGGGGATACGTGTCTTATCGGCAGTTTGCGCGACTTAAATGATGAAACTCAGATGAAGCTCGTACGAAGAATCTCGCCTCAGCTTGAGACATAGGGAGGGGCTTTGTAAAGGGCGAGGCTAGTTGCCCTGGCAATAGCCATTAGCGCCCCTACGACTTTAGTTTAGCGCTCACATCGGGCGTTAGAAGCTTCGCGCTATCATCTGGCAAATTGACCGGCAAATTAACCGTCCGAGAGTCCGCAGTCTTCCGTCGGCCAAGAAAGCTTCTTTGAATTCGGGATCGTTAGTTCGAGGATCCCGTCTTTGTCGGTTGCGATCTCTCCGGTCCTTTCCTGCGTCGAAGCGTCTTCTCTGAGCGTCCACGAGAATTTTCCGACCGGGCGCGGGCAGGCGGTTGAAGTATCGAACTTAACTTGGTCCCCGTGGTCCCAACCTGTTTCTAAAACAAGTTCGGTTGAGCGGCTGCTGCCGGCCGGGCGGTAGATGTACGTGAGGGTCGCGCCGCGCTCGAGTTGGATCAGCATGGGTTTGCTTTCATCAGTGGGTAAGTACCACATCCCTTTCGCTTGCGCGGAGACATAATCATTTTTTGTTTGAGAGGGCAGGCCGATCACGTCGGCGCTTTCAAAACCGTACGAATAAGTTCTTGGATCGACGCCCGAAGAGGGCAAATTCACCGTCAGAACTCGGCGCAACGTGCTCACCGACACCGGTTGAGATTGACCTTTTCTCGTAAGTCGTAAGCGAAGATCGCCATTCGCTTGGCCCTTAAGCGATTGGTCGCCGCTTAAAAATTTTCGGAACGTCAGCTGCCCGGTGAGTTCATTCTTGAACTCACCTTGGCTCGTGGCCGCATTCCAAAGGCATTTGTACTCCACCACGAAATCCCACGCCGGCATGCGGAACGAGTTGATCAGCAGACAGCCGTCTTGCTCACGGCGATTCATTGCCGGCGGCGTCACCAAGCGCTGAGAAGCCGCGCGAGCCCGCATTAACGATTCAAGCGCGCGAAATTTTAGGTCATCTGCTCCCGCGCTGGGGAGGGGTTTTTGATCCAGGCCATCGTTGATGTTGCCGGGCCCAATATTTACTTTCGTGCCTTTTTCGGCCGCGCAGCCGATGAGCGTGCCCAAAACGAGAAGGAAGACGAGGGGAGTCCGTCGGGTAGACGATGCGTGTTTCATCCTGATGCACCTCGAAAAAATTTGGAGTGCTTCTATTGTAGCGAGACATCAGGCTTTCGGATCAATCCGAAACACGTTCAATGCATTGCGTCTATGGCCCAGCTTTTGATTCTCAATAGATTTTTGAAATAGGGAAAACCGCAGGCTTGGCGTGGCTTTATGACAAAACCGTGACACTCCGTCGGACCTCCTCTAATAAGGTAAAAACATGTTCAGCGACCTAATTCTTATTCATCGTGCTCGGAGCCAACGCGTTAGTCTGCGCCAGCCGACGGCTAATACCGTTGGGGATAAGTTATTTACGGTGGCATCGGATTCAACGCTGGATCTCTTTGCGACCGATGTAGAAGTCGCGATCCGTACGCATTGGTTTTTCTGGCAGACGTGTCTTCGTCAAATCGCGCTCGGAGACGAAGCGCACTTCGAACCCGCTTACCTACGCGCAGGTGATGAAGTTTACCGCGGCGATGCGGCCTACCGGTTCTTACTCGAAACGATTTGCGGACTTCATTCACCACTTCTTGGTGAAACGGAAGTGTACGGACAGTTTAAGAACGCCGTTGCTGCCTTCGCGATTCCGGCATCACCGTTTGGCTCGCAGCTGAAACGTTTCTTTCGCTCGCTTTTTGAAGATGCGAAAGAAATCCGCAATGCTCATCTCGTCGATCTCGGCAGCCAGTCTTACGGAAGCGTTCTTCGTCGTGAAATCAAAGGCCTTCGCCGTATTCACATCATTGGCGCAGGGCAACTCGTCGAAGAAATCATCCCGTGGCTTCAAAAGGATGGCACAAGCATTCGCGTGCACTGTCGTGATACGCAAAAAGCGTCGCGGACGCTGGCCGCATTTCCGCAAGTAGAAATCTGTGCGCTTGAGGAAGAGCGCGCCTTCGACGGGATGGAAGCCTTGATCATCGCGGCTCCCGTCACGGCCCAAGCGACCGCCCAATGGATGGACGCGCGAGCCGCTCAGAAGCTCGAATTTGTTGCGGATCTCCGCGCTGATTCGGGACTTGATCGCCTCGTAATTCCAACAACATCGGCACCGGTCCTCGATCTCGATCAGGTCTTTTCAAAGATCTCAGCTAATCAAGCCCTTCTCGCAAAACGCAAAGCGGCCGCATTGGAGGCCGTCGAAGCGAAAGTGAGCGAGCGGGGTGCGCACGTCGAGTACCGTCCATTCGGATGGGAAGACGTCTGCGCATGAAAACATTCCGCATTTCGGCTCGCCACAGCGATCTCGCCAGGCTGCAGGCTTACCGCGTAGGCGATTCACTCAAGGCGCGCGTTTCGGGGATCGAAACGCAATATAATTTTCGTGCGTCCCTCGGAGATATTAACCAACAAGATCCCCTTTGGAAGATGCCGGAAAAAGGTGTCTTCACGGAAGACTTCCTCAAGGACTTGCGTGAAGGTTCGGCCGAGATGGTCGTCCATTCCTGGAAAGATCTGCCGACGGAGCCGCGGCCCGAAACGCAGATTGTCGCGACCCTCCCTCGCGCGGACGTGCGGGATCTTTTACTCTTCCGCAAAGATCGATTTGCGAGTGCGAAGGCAAACGGCCACGTAAAGGTTCTCACTTCGAGTCCGCGCCGGGCGCATAATTTAGCCGAATTTATGAAAACGCACCTGCCCTTTGCGGTGGCGGAAGTGCAGTTTGAAAACGTTCGCGGGAATATTCCCACGCGGCTTAAAAAATTGCTGAGCCAAGATGTCGATGCCATCATCGTCGCGAAAGCGGCCATCGATCGGCTTCTTGGGTCTCCTGAAGAGGAATTTCTCGAAACTCGCGATCTGATCAAAAGCGTTTTGAACCAAACTCTCTTTATGGTTCTTCCACTTTCGGTGAATCCGACCGCGGCCGCTCAAGGCGCGTTGGCGGTTGAGATTTCGCGTGAGAGAGAAGACGTTCGAGACGCCCTTTCGGCGATTAACTGCGAGGCGACGTTTCGTTCGGTGGAAAAAGAGCGCAAGATTCTCGCGAGCTACGGAGGCGGTTGCCATCAGAAAATCGGCGTCAACGTCTTGCTGCGTCCGTATGGTGAGCTTCTCTTCTTACGGGGGCTGACCGACGCGGGAGAAGTTCTCGATCGAGTTCAACTCACGCCTTCGCGTCCGCCGACTCCCGCCGTGAGCGAAGCCGAGATTTTTCCCCGCGCGGGAGAAGAAGCGAATTTCTTCGATCGTGAGGATGTCGGGCGCGAAGCCTGGGCTTGGGCTGAAGGGCAGCCGCTTTTGTGGGTGGCGCGTGAAAATGCATGGCCTTCAGGATTTCGTCCGCGCAAAGACGCCATCATTTGGACGGCGGGCTTGAGAACTTGGCGCAAACTCGCCCAGCGCGGTGTTTGGGTCTCCGGAAGTGCAGAGAGCTTGGGTGAAGAAGAGCCTACGCGTCTCGAATATCTCTTGGGCGCGCCGGGCGGCGCCGGCGATCTGAAGTGGGTGAAGCTCACGCACGTTCAATCGGCGGAGTCGCGTGGAGCCAGTGAGATGAAAGCCTGCGGCACTTATCGTTTAGTGCCGAAAATGGCTGGCCCATCGCTCAAAGGTCGAACTCATTTTTACTGGATGAGTGGAAGTTCCTTTGATCGAGCCGTTGAACTCTACCCGGAAATCCGTAATGCGCATCACGCGGCGGGCCCAGGCTTGACGGCACGCCATTTAGAGACTGCATTAGGTTCGCAAGCGCAGGTGAGCGTTTTTCTCAATGTTGAGTCATGGCGCAAAGCCGTTCTCGCGCGCTGAAGCGAAACCTTCGAAGCATTGAGCTTATTGAAAAATTAAAGAGAGATCACAATGAATCAGTCTACAACTTCACAAGATTTGTTTAATCGGTCACTGAAAGTCGCTCCGGGCGGCGTTCATTCTCCCGTTCGTGCTTTCAAAAGCGTCGGCGGGACGCCGATCTTTTTCAAAAGCGCCTCCGGAGCCAAGCTCACTTCGGTTGAGGGAAAGAACTACACCGACTTTTGCCAAAGCTTCGGTCCGCTCTTACTGGGTCATCGGGATGCCGAAGTTTCCGCGGTCGTTCGCGAAACGATTGATCTCGCCTGGAGCTTCGGGGCTTGCGAGCCTTATTCGCTCGAATTAGCCGAATGGATCACGCAAAAAATTCCTTGGGTTGAGCGTGTGCGCTTTGTCTCCAGCGGTACCGAGGCTGTCATGAGCGCGCTTCGTGTCGCGAGGGCCGCGACCGGTCGCACGAAGATTCTGAAATTCGATGGCTGCTATCATGGTCACGTCGATTCTCTCCTGGTCAAAGCGGGCTCGGGCCTTGCCGGTGAAACGGCAAGCGATAGCGCAGGTGTTTCGCAGGCCTTCGCTAACGAAACGCTTATCGCATCCTTAGACGACGAAGCAGGTCTTGAACGCGTTTTTGAAAAACACAAAGGCGAGATCGCGGCCGTGATCATCGAGCCGCTTCCGGCCAATTACGGACTGCTTTTGCAGCGTCGTGAATTCCTCCAGCACGTGGAGAAAGTAGCTCACGCTCACGGTGCCTTGTTGATCTTCGATGAAGTGATTTCGGGCTTCCGCGTATCCATGCGAGGAATGGCTGAGCTTTTGGGGATGAAGCCCGATCTCGTGACTTACGGAAAAGTCATCGGCGGAGGATTTCCGGTAGGTGCCTACGGCGGTCGCCAAGATCTCATGGATCTCGTGGCGCCCAATGGGCCCGTTTACCAAGCAGGAACTCTCAGCGCAAACCCGGTCGGAATGCGCGCAGGTCTCGCGACGCTGAAAAAAGCTGAGCGCGAAAACGTACACGAGGTTCTAGAAGGACGCGCCGCACGTTTTGTTGCGACCCTCAACGAAGGTTTTAAAGCTTTAGGTGCTCCGATGGAGATCGCCCGCCAAGGTTCGATCTTCTGGATCCACCAAGCAACGGGCGGCGAAACGATTCGTCGTCTCGAGCAAATTCCTAAGGAGCATGGAACGCGATTCAAAGCGGTGTTCCACGCCTGTGCGGAGCAAGGCGTTTACTTAGCACCAAGCGGATACGAAGTCGGCTTCATCGGCTTTGCGCACACGGATGATATCTTGAGCGATGCGGCCCAAAAGATTCTTCAGGCGGTCAAGAGCACGCATGGCTGAACAACCCGCGGTCGTAAATTCGTCGGGTAAACCAGTACGGCTTCTTTTGGTTTCTTCAATGAGCTGGAAGGTCGTGGCGGTCGTCGTTTGGCTGACGTTTTCGGTAGCCCTCGCTCTCTGGTGGTTGATCTTCGGTCTCAATCAGATCGATCGCATCAGTGAGATTGCGCGCCAAGTGCCCAATGAAGTCACGACAAGGCTTGCGCACGAAATCGCTCGCCAGCACCGCATGCTGATGAGCGAGGGCGCAACGCTCATTCTCATGTTGCTCGGTGGCGGAGCGGCCCTGCTTTATCACATCAACACCGAGATGGCGCGTGCGCGCAAGCTGCGTGAGTTTTTCGCCGCTTTCACTCACGATCTCAAAACGAGCTTGGCGAGCTTACGGCTCCAGGCCGAGAGTCTTGAGGAAGATCTTCGCGAATCGGGCCAAGAGCGGCTCATGCGTCGACTCGTCAAGGATACGGTTCGTCTCGAGCTTCAACTTGAAAACTCGCTCCTGCTCGCAAGCCCCGAAGACAGTTCGCGCTTTTTGCTCGAGCCGATTCAAATTAGCGACGTGCTTGTCGGGATGAAGCATCACTGGCCCGAGCTGCAACTCGAAATCGACGGCGACGGTCTCATTCGTGCCGATCAGCGAGCGGTGGAAAGCATCTTCAAAAATCTTTTGCAGAACTCGGTGATCCACGGGCGCGCGACGAAAATCTCGATCCGCGTTGAGCGCAACGGAACGTTCGTAACGGTTCGACTTGCGGATAACGGTCGAGGGTTCCGGGGCGATCGCACGCGGTTGGGAAAAATGTTTGAGCGTCACGGGACCTCGAGCGGAAGCGGTCTCGGTCTTTACCTTGCCTCGGATCTTTCTCAACGCATGGGCGGCGAGTTGCGCTTTTGTGAAACGAGCGAAGGCTTCTGCGTAGAGATCCTCTTTCCTCAAGAGAAAGCTTCAAGCACCGTGAGCATTGAAACGCCTGACCGCGCGATGAAGGAACAGGCCAAGGACAAGACCAGATGAGATACCTTCTGCTCATTGAAGACGACACTTCTCTAGGCGAGACGCTTCGCGAGCGCCTTGAGAAGGAGGGCTACGGCGTCGTCTGGGCGGAAACGTTGGAAGAAGCTTCGCAAGAAACCTCCCAACGGAAATTTGATCTCATCATTCTCGACGTGAATCTTCCGGACGGATCCGGATTCACGTTTGCCCGCGAGGTCCGCAAGAGCGGCGCGACACCTTTCATCTTCGTAACCGCCATGAATTCAGCTGAACACCGGCTGGAAGGTTACGAGATCGGCGCCGAAGAATTTATTCCGAAGCCGTTTCATCTGAAAGAGCTTCTCTTGCGCGTGCGGCACGTTCTCGAAACTCATCCGCCGGCGCACGCGGAGATCAAAGTCGGCGACCGCACGGTGGACTTAGAAGCGCGAGCCGTCGTGCACAAAGATGGGCAAAAAGAATTCCTCGCCGCGCGTGATTTTCAACTATTGAAGCTTCTGATCGAGGCTGCGCCGAAAGTTCTCAGCCGAGATGAGATCCTCGACCAAATCTGGGGCGAAGATCGTTACCCCAGTCACCGCACCGTCGATAACTCGATTGTAAGACTGCGGCAAGCGATCGGGGATAGTGGTGGCCAGATGATCCGCTCCGTGCGCGGCATCGGCTACCAGTGGGTTAAATAAGAAATATTTGTTCTAACGAGAGGTCGCAAATGTCGAACGAGAAATTCCAAAAAGCTCTGCGCCGAGAACCCCAAGCGGTTCCACCCATTTGGTTCATGCGCCAGGCGGGTCGCTACCACAAACACTATCAAGGGATTCGCGCGCAGCACGGGTTCATGGAGATGTGTAAAGACCCGAAGCTTGCGGCCGAAGTTGCTTTGGGTCCGATCATGGATTTCGACTTCGACGTTTCGATTTTATTTAGCGATCTTCTGTTTCCGCTCGAAGCGATGGGGATGGGGCTCAAGTACGACCCAGCTCCGCAGCTCGGTTGGCAGCTCACCGAGGATCGATTGAAAGACCTCCGCACGGTCAGAGAAGCTCTGCCTGGGCTTGAGTTTCAAAAACAGGCCGCGATCGAAACGCGAAAAGTGCTTCCGAAACATAAGAGTTTAATCGGTTTTGTTGGTGGCCCGTGGACGCTGTTCACCTACGCGGTTGAAGGTTCACATAAAGGGGGCCTTGAAGGCGCAAAGAAGAACCTTCGCTTGTTCAAGCCTTTCTGCGAAGTTCTGTTGCCGCTCCTAAAGGAGAACATCCAGCTCCAACTCGACGGGGGCGTCGAAGTCGTCATGCTCTTTGATACGGCAGCCGGCGAACTCTCGCCGCGCGTTTACCGCGATGTGGTCGTTCCGGCGCTTGAAGTTTTGGCTAAAGCGTTCCCGAAGAAGCTTGGCTATTACGCTAAAGGTGTCCAA
>SYLX01000226.1 GCA_005808505.1 Bdellovibrionales bacterium
CTTGGTTTCGATGACTGGGAGAAACTCTCCACCTGCTTCCGAGCTTCCGTTTCGATTCAAGGAGAACTCGATCTCATCTGGAACAAGCTGCCAAGTTTCTCGATTCATCCGTGCAAATGTTTTGACCCGAATGCGGACGTCTTCTTTTGAAACGATCACGGTGCATTCATCGGGAAGTGCTTTGAGATCCATATCGTCGGCGACGGCGCTTGGTCCGAAAGTTGTTTTCAGACGAACGGGAGATTCACTCCGTAACTGAAGTCGTTCGCGCAAGAGTTGGATGAAGTTGACCTTCGCGGTGATGGGCTCAAACTCGAAATTCTTCTTTTGCGCGTTCATGAAACGAAAGGCTTCGGCTTCCGCAAGAAGCGCCAGCTCCGCCGGCCAATCCTTCATCATCGAGGATCCAGAAAGTTTCTTCTCAGACGACTTCGCACGCGCCCTCAAACCAATGACAGTCTGCCCGTTCCAAACCATGCCCGGCTTAATCTGGTAGTAAGAGAACACGGCGCGCGGACTTTCGGACCAAGGCTTCAAACTTTCGGTAGCCGCGCTATCGATCGTTGCTCCGCTGGTCGAATCCGATCCCGCAGGGAGCGGCTTGGTCGTCTCGGGTTGAGTAGCCTCCGGTCCAAGGTTCTCTGGTCTAGAGTTCTCTGGCTTGCCCGCTTCAGGCTGGGGCGCGCTCTGGGGAATGAGCTGTCGCTCTGGCTGACCGATGACACCTTTTCCAGGTTGGCCGAAAACACCTTTACCCGGCTGCCCGATCACCCCTTTGCCGGGTTGACCGAAAACACCTTTGCCGGGTTGACCGACGACGCCCTTGCCGGGTTGGCCGATGACTCCCGCACTTGGCTGACCGATCACGCCCGCACCGGGTCTACCGAGAATTCCTTGCGTCGGTCGATTGGTGAAGTTCGCCTCTTCGATCCCGCCTTCGAAAATGCGGTAGCTGAGGCCGTTGTGCATCTTCCACTGCGTCTTGCTCAGACCGCCGCGTTTTCCGTTGGCGAAAGCCCGGAAGTGTTTATTCAAAACTTCGGCTGATGCGAGGTAAGTCTCGCTAAAGTAGTAGTGACTTTGAACGATCAGTCCAGCTACTCGCTGCTCGCGTAAATCGAAAACAGCAGAACCACTCGCACCGCTCGTGACTTTCGTATACACACGAATTTGCTCACCTGTGTAATTGAGAGATACGATCGGCGCGTGAACGATTCCACGAGCGTAGGCGGTCTCAACTCCTGGATCCACCCACGGACTCAAGGCAAACCCCAGGGCGTGCGCCGGCAAATAGTAGGCAAGCGTAACGACCGGAATTTTTCCGCGGTCGATCTCTGCCATCAACTTCTTCGTGACGCGAATCTCTTTGCCATCGAATTCAAATCCTGGCTCCGCCTTGGCGGCGCCCACTTCGACAATTGCAACATCATTATCGTTGTCGATGAGCGCCTTCTTTGCGGAGACGCGACGTCCAGCTATTTCGATCCAAGGATTTTGGCCAGCAATGACGTGAGCGGCGGTCAACACCGCAAGCCTTCCGGTTTTTTTAACGCGCACTAGACTCGCGCTTCCGATGGTGTCGACCGTCAGGCCACGACCCGCATCCTCAAGCGTTGAGCCTGCAGACAAAATGCCGAGGACGCGTCCTTTGTTTCTCAATTGGACAATCGGTTCGTGATCGCCCGAAGTAAAGGCCACGCCGGATTGAAAGCCCGCCGCACCGTGGGCCATCCCCGAAGAGAGCGTCAACGATACAAAGCAAATCAATGAACTCAAAAGCGTTCCCTGCGCGAGCCTCGCGCTTAGGGTTGATGCCGCGCTCGAGAGGTCAGCTGAATTCAAGGTGGCTGATGATGACGGGAGATGTGAATTCATCTCGATCTCTCCAACTCATGAGGCCGAGTTCGACTTACGCGTCGGGATCAAAATTTCGTCGGCGAGTCGGTATTTTCCTTCTTCGCAAATCACGAGAGTCGGAAGTTTCTTACGCAAGGTCGCAAGCAAACTTTTGAAACGGTTCAACTTCGTTTCGTACTCGAGATTTGAACCGTAAATTTCTTCGAGAATATCGACTCGGTCTCGAGGTCCGCTCGAAAGAAACGCGATCAGTTTCTCTTCAAGGACTGAAAGCCGGGTTTGACCGCTCGATTCGATTCGTTCTCGCCAAGTCGGAATGAGGTCACTCGATGTTGTGTCTTGAGGACGCGAACCGTGCAGAAGCGGTTCGATTACTTGGAGAGCCGCTTCGACTTCCTTAAAATTCCCTAGCTTGGCCGCTTCAAAATCGATGCGTGCTTCACTCGTCCGACCGAGATCACAGAGCAAATGCGCGCGGTGAGCGAGCGTGAGGAAGTAATTCATCTCCCCCATCTGTAATTCAAACAGATTCAAAGCGCGCGTGCAGTACTTCAGTGCGATCAAGTAAGCACCAGCTCGTTGATACTCTCGAGAAATATTCAACAGGCAAGTTGTCGCGACGATGAGTTCGCGCTGCCCTTTGCGGAGCGAACGACGGTAAAGGTCGTGATAACGGGCAAAGAGATTCCGGTCCGGGTGGAGGTGGCTCTCGCAAACGAGCACGTTCATGCGCGCGCGGAGAGCCTTTCGCATGCAACCTTGTTTTTCAAACGCCGTCACGGCGCGCGTGTAAAACTCCATCGCCCGCTGATACTCATCGAAAACCGTGCACACCGTCGCGATCAGGATGGCGATTTCGCCGCGCCACTTTAAATTCTCCGATGATGACGCTTCGAGGGCTCGCTCGGCCTGCGCAATGAGTTCCGGATTCGCTTGGCGCGCGCGAATCAACTCGCGCAGACGACACGCAAGGTGAAGAAGCTCCGCCTCCGGATGCCCCGCAAACAAGATGGTCACCGAGTCCGTCAGGCTTTTCAGTTCTTCGAGTTCGCCGCGCAGAAAATGCAAAATCGCCTGGGCGTAATGGAGTTCGATCGTAAGCGCTTGCCCTTCGACACGGACGGGATCACAGATCTCGACGAGCTCGTCGAGTCCGGCCTCAATCACGTTTTCAAAGGTGGCGGCAGCGGTGGACATCAAATCTCCTTGGCTCCAACTATTTCGCATGCTTGCACCCTATGCGCCAGCCCTAAACCGATTTGAATGGGGTTTTAATCCGCAGACGCTGTTGAAGGACTTGGCAGGACGCCCATTTTCGCCGCTCCACGACACCAGTTTCCGCTCAGTTCAACTGTCCAAGTGGTTCTAACTTGATGCCAAATGGTTCTAACTTGATGGTAGATGCCTTATTAAATTTCGGCGATAATCGAAGCCCGGGGCCTGACCAAATGAGATGACCAAATGAGACGAGAAGAAGTGATGCAACGATGACGCCCAAAATAATGTTCGCGCCTTCCAAGCGGCTGACGGCTTGGGTCATCAAATTTGCTGCCGGCATCGGTGCAGTCTGTTTTTTAGTTGCTCCAAACGCCTTCGCAAATTGCGAAACCATTCGCTACGAAAAACGGGAGTACATCGTGTGCTCCTACAAATCGGGCGAACAGGATCTTCGATTTTTTTGGAAGAATGAACAAGGTCAAGCTTTTGGATCTTTCCCCGCGCTCTCGCACGCGCTGGCGCAACGAAATGAAGAACTCGTTTTTGCTATGAACGCGGGCGTTTTTCATTCCGATTACAGCCCGGTCGGCCTTTATATCGAAAACGGGAGAGAACTCAAACCCGCCATTACTGGCGACGGCGAAGGGAACTTCTACCTGAAGCCGAACGGAGTTTTCCTTCTCCATGGCGGTGTTCCGCAAATTCTCGAAACGTCACGTTTTGTCGAAACGAAACCGTCAGCGGATTTTGCAACTCAATCCGGACCTCTGCTTCTAGAAAACGGAAAGCTCCACCCCAAGTTCGCGGCTCCTTCGAAAGAGCCGACCTTCAAAATCAGAAACGGCGTCGGCGTGACCGAACAAAAGACAATGCATTTTGCCATTTCCAACACGCCGGTGAGTTTTCGCGAGTTCATGCTCTTTTTTAAAGATCGTTTAAAGTGCAAAGACGCTCTCTTTTTGAACGGCTCGACTTCGAGCCTGCACCTCCCCGCCTTAAACCGTACGGATCGATGGCTCCCGATTGGACCAGTCGTCGGCGTCGTTCGCAAAACAAAGCCAGGCGGCAAACCCTCGCGCTGAACGCAGGCTTCTACCCTCTTCTCCCTTTCGAATCCGAGGTTCAAAGCTTAGCTTAGGCGCCGATGCAAACCTACGTTCTGGCTATTTCAGGTGGATCGTGACGGAGCCTATACGCTTATGAAAAAGATCGTCCTCTCACTCGCGACATTACTGCTATTTCCCCTCAACGAAAAAAAGGAGTCTCGCGTGCGAGGCTCCTCCAAACCGAAAAAATCACGGCCCAAAAAGCGAGCAGAGATGAAGAAGAGTCCATAAATGAAGCGCGACTTCACTTCTCTTTCTCACAATCCGTCTCGCTCGTAGCTTTTCACTTGAAATGAAGGCATTCCAAGTTGCATGAGCGCGCAACAACACCAGAATCAAGACTCGTCCACGGCTACAAACAACCAAACTTCAAATCCCCCAGCTTACAAAACTTGGCGCGGATCCCCGAATCGTCTTGGTGCCACCGTTCGTAAGAACGGAGTCAACTTTGCGGTTTACTCGGAGTTTGCGGAAAAGATGGAACTCTGCCTCTTCGACAAAAACGAAAAGGAGATCGCACGTATTCCGATGCCGGAGCAAACGAACAAGATCTGGCACGTCTTCATTCCTGGTTTGGGAGCAGGCCAACTGTACGGCTACCGTGCGCATGGCCCCTACAAACCGAACGAGGGCCACCGCTTCAATCCGAACAAACTTTTGATCGATCCTTACGCGAAAGCGACCTCAGGCCCGGTGAAGTGGAACGAAGCCGTCTTCGGTTACACGATCGGACATCCCGAAGAAGACTTGTCTTTCGATGAACGCGATAGCGCGCCCTTTGTTCCAAAGAGCATCGTCGTCGATGATAAGTTCGATTGGGGCGATGACGAACGACCCAATACTCCTTGGCACGAAACCGTGATCTACGAGACTCACGTTAAGGGTTTCACGAAACTGCATCCGGAAGTTCCCGAAAACTTGCGAGGGACTTATGCGGGACTCGCTCATCCCGCAGTCGTCGATTACCTGAAAAATCTCGGCGTCACGGCCGTTGAGCTTCTGCCCGTCCATCAATTCATTGAAGATGATTACCTGCAGAAGAAGGGTCTCCACAACTATTGGGGCTATAGCTCGATCGGATACTTCGCTCCGGAATTCCGTTACGCCTCAAGTGGTCCGACAGGCGACCAAGTTCGCGAATTCAAAGAGATGGTGAAGTCCCTGCACGAGGCCGGTCTCGAAGTGATTCTCGATGTCGTGTATAACCACACGGCCGAAGGCAATCACATGGGCTCGACCCTAAGCTTCAAAGGCATCGACAACGCAAGCTACTACCGCTTGGTTGGCGATAGTCCTCGCCATTACATGGACTACACGGGCTGCGGCAACACGCTCAACGTCGTCAACCACCAAACTCTGCGCATGATCATGGATAGCCTTCGGTACTGGGTGCAAGAGATGCACGTCGACGGGTTC
>SYLX01000227.1 GCA_005808505.1 Bdellovibrionales bacterium
CATCCCGCAATGTTGCCTGGCACCCTCTGGATCCATCTGGCTCACCCACAGACTTTTACTTTTCCACACAAATGCCAGAAAAGTGGTCAATATTGACCCATGATTTCATAATCAACAGATCATCACGTGTTCCGCTTAGCAGTAACGGCATCGAGATTAAACATCCGGAGTTCCATGAAGGTCACGCCGGGCGCTGAAGAATACGCCCAAGAATCCGACGCGCAACTTCCCTCCCAGCCGAGATCACTTCGGCCCGGCGTCAGCTATTTGGTGTTGATCCTCGGACTCGTCATGACGTTCCTGACGTCGTACTTCGCTTATGAAGGAACAACCGTTCCCTCAAGTTTCTACTTCAACGATTTAAGCGAGCAAGTTCGTAACCGAATCGAGACACGTCTCAACTATTACACCAGCGCCCTGACTCAAGCCCGTGGACTTTTTCAGCTCAACCCGCAGCCGACGCCGCAGCATTTTGAAATCATCTACGAGAGCCTACAGTCTGCGCGCAATCATCCGGGATTTCTCGGCATGGGCTTCATGAGCCTGACCAAAAGCGACGACGAGAAAGATTCCTTCAAAATCCATTTCTTCAAATCCGCAAGTTTGATCAAGAAAGACTTCGGATCCCTAGGCCCCGCATTGAAGCAAGATCTCGAAGCACAAGAAGCCTTGGGTCTTGCTCGCGATACGGGAAAGGTCGCCGTCTCCGGAAAGCTCCTCAGCCTATTTGCGACGTTTGACGATCCAGCATTGATCATGGCCTTACCGATTTATCGTCGGGACGCAAAGATCAATACCGTTGAGGAAAAGCGAGCCGCGCTTTCAGGTTACGTACTCGCGGCGTTCCGCGCGGAAGAGTTTTTCAATGGAGTTGTTGACCGAGGATGGACCGAAAGAAAAAAGATCGGCTACGCCATCGTCGATCAACCCGTTGTTGCGGCCAAATTTCCTTCAAAAGAATCCGTTCTTTATTCGGATTTTTTGCCTTCTCCGAATCAGTCACCGAGATCGCTGGGTCACCATCGATCGTTTGAACTTAAAACGGGAGCTCGCCCCCTTACGCTCAGTGTTCGTGCACTGCCAGGATTCGATAGCAGCTTTCAGCTCGCACTTCCCTATTTGATCTTCGCAACCGGCGCCGCACTGACACTCTTCGCTTTTCGGATGCTCATTCTTAATCAACGTCAGAGCTTGGATCTTCTAAAATCAGAACGACAACTTCGAATCGTGACCGACAGTTCTCCGGCCCTTATCGCGTACGTTGATCTCGAGGAGAAATTTCGGTTCGCCAACAAGGCATTTGAGACCTGGTTCCAACTTCGAAGAGAAGAGATGATCGGAAAATCTCTCCGAGAATTTGCCGGTGTGTCAGCATACGCCGAAACCGCATCCTACGCAGAGAGAGCTCTTAAAGGAGAAACGGTCTCTTACGAAACCGTGATCGGAAAGCCTGGCAGCAAAACTCGGCCCGTGCGCGCGAGCTACATTCCTGACGTTGGACCTCACGGACGAGTCAAAGGTTTCATCGCCCTCGTAACCGACATGACAGATACAAAGCTTGCAACCGAGAGAAACCGATTCCTAGCGGAACTCAGCGCAATTCTCTCAAGCTCACTCGATGTCGAAACGACTCTCTCCGAATTTGCAAGGCTCCTTTTACCGACTGGAGCTGACTGGTGCTTGCTCGATCTTGTCACCGAACGCGGAATCGTGCGTTCGCAAATAGCAACTCGCGAAGATCGCCAGCCCTACTTACTAAATTTGCTAGGTCGGGGAAGTTCATTTGAAGCAGATCCTCGACATCTCGGTGCCAGCGTCATTCGCGCCGGCGAGCCACTTCTGGTGACGGCTCCTTCACCTGAAGTATTCCTCCCCGAGCAACTCCGAAATGAAGCGAGTCTAGAAGCTGTCGGCGAACTTGGGCACGCATCGGCTATTTTCTTACCACTCAAAGCAAGGCACCGAATTTTGGGTTCGCTCACTCTTGTGCGCTCTGAGGAAGAAGATGCCTTTACCTCCGATGATCTGGCGTTTGCGATGGACGTGGCTCGCCGAGCCGCGCTCGCGATCGAGAACTCGCTACTTTACAGCGAAGCCCAGCGCGCAAACCACGCTAAAGATGAGTTCCTGGCCACGCTTTCACACGAGCTACGAACTCCGATGAACGTGATTCTGGGATGGCTCGAGATTCTCGCAACCGAGGACTTCGAAGCCGAAGAGTTTCAGCAAGTACTCTCAACCTTGAATCGCAACGCAAACCTTCAACTCCAGTTGATCAACGACCTGCTCGATATCTCAAGAATCATCAGCGGCAAGATTTCGCTCGAGCTTGCGCCGGTTGATCTGTACTCGATCGCCGATGAAACGGTTGCAGGTTTTCTTCCCGTAGCTCGCGCGAAAAACATCACGTTGACGAAATCGATCCAAACTCACGAAGCGCTCGTTGTTCGTGGAGATCACGGCCGTATCAATCAGATCATTTGGAACCTCCTTTCAAATGCGCTGAAATTCACTCCGAATGGAGGCACGATCCACGTTGAGATGAAGGCTGACGAAAACGATTACTCAGTCTCGATCCGCGATTCCGGACGGGGCATCGATCCTTTGTTTCTACCTTTCATCTTCGATCGCTTTCGACAGGAGGAGAGCGGATCAACCCGGGCTCAAGGCGGCCTGGGATTAGGGCTTTCGATCGTCCGTTACTTGATGGAACTCCATGGCGGATCCATCGAAGCTCATTCGGCCGGTCGTGGACTGGGTGCAACCTTCACTTTAAAGTTCGCACGTACGGCCGCGTTCGAGTCGCACGCCATACCCACACCCGAAACGTTGACCAGTCGGCGACGGAGTCTCAACGGAATCAAGGTTCTCGTGCTCGATGATTCGGAAGATGTACGCGCATTGATCACGCGTGTTCTCACGAAAGCGGGTGCAGAAGTCACGTCGGCGAAGAAATCGCACGATGCCGAAATTTTGATTCGCAACCAACGACCGGATGTTTTTGTGAGCGATATCGGACTTCCGGAGGAGGACGGCATTCAGTTCATCAAGCGCTACCGCAAAATGGAAACGGCGCAGGGATTAAAACCTCTTCCCAGCGTAGCGTTGAGCGCTTACGCGCACGAAGACAACGTCAAAGAAGCACTTGAAGCAGGATTCAATCGCCACCTGCCAAAACCGGTAACGGCTGCGGATCTTCTGGAAACGGTTGCCCTACTTGCATTTGGCAGATCCAAGCCTAGCTCATCAGCCGCGCGCGAAGCGACCCTCTAACGGAAGAGGTTCTCGACTCTGACGGGAGGAACAGGCTCCTCGCCTTTACGCGTGTCGATTTTATTGATGACGTTGACGGAGCGACCGAACTCTTCTTCACACCGAAGGCCAAGAGTTGAATCAATCGTCGCGATGGCTTGCCCTACGATAGCTTCGAATTCGCTATCACCCGTCATGATCAAACCGGATTTGGGCGCCGCCTTTTTCAATTTTTCCGCCCAGTGATCTTGCGCATAACAAGCAAAGAGGCCGAGGATCTTCGGCGTCTTGACGGAGCTAGCGAGCGTCTCTTCCATGACCCGAACGCCGGGACCGTTTTTTCGGTGCCAGTCGAAATCTGTTCGACGAGTTTTTGGATTGACTTTGGGAGGTCCAAAATCAGGCCCGCCGCCTTCGCGCGCGTGACCTACATAGAGAAGTACGTCGGACTTCTGCAGACCATCCACCCATTCCCGCTCCATCACACCAGTGCGTTCACGCTGTTGTTCAGCGAAGACGCCGCGGTTGAGCTTCTCCTCTGAACGCACCGAACTCCACGCAACTTTTAATTTGATCGTTCGTCTTCGAAGTTTGCCGTCTGGTCCCATCACCTGAACGGTCTTCCGAAGCATTTGCATGTCTTTCGGATCCCGCTTAAAACCGCACGCGAACACGCCTGGTTCGCAGTCACTCGTGAGGACGGCCATCGACGCGACACCAGCATAGAAATCGTCGACTTCGCCTACGTTATCCATGTAACCAAAAAGAAGACGCATGTCGATTTCGACGGGCTCCTTCGGTTCTTGCGTTTGAGTCTCACGAATTTTGAAAAGGTCTTTGTAAGTCTTGCGACAAGCCGGTGATTTTTCCGAATCGCGACCCGTCATGTAAAGGCCGCAGTCTTCGCACTTTGGAGTAAGTTCCTTTGTGCGATTGAGCGTCTCGTTGATTTGATACAGATAACGATCGACGAGCTGATCTTTCGGACCCTTTTCCGGCTTCTCCGCTGGTTTCATCTCTTGAGCTGATCCCATCGATGTAACCAGAGACGCTGCAATAAGAAGAATCGCGAAAAGCCAAAGCTTCATAGCCCGCCTCGACCCGCTTTCAAACAGAGCTCTTTGATCTTCCCGTTCTCTTCCGCAGGACAACGACTCGCTGCCCAACCCTTCGCGATCGATTTTTTCTCGCGCGCCGGAAGAGTGAGCAAAACCTTATAAGCCAGCAGACGAAGCTCATCAATTTCGGAACTGGCGGCAAGTCTTATGATCTCTTGCTGCACGGATGATGGAAGGCTGACGCGCACATCACTGAATTGCGAGAACGCCGTCAGCTGTACATCAAAGCTCGAACTCTCGAGAAGCTCGCGGTATTGACTGAGCGAAAGCGCGTACTTCCAACCACGCAAAGCCTCTAGAATCGCAACTTGGCTCGCCGCGGGCACCTGGGATAAACGCGCCACGAAGACATCCGTCAGGGGTCCGCGGATTTTCTCGTCAGCTTCTTCCGCAAAAACTTGGTGAACGCGCGCAAAGCCTTGCCAGCTATCATTTTTCTCCACGAGTGTTTTCAACTCCGGAAAAAGTTCGCGCGCTTGAATCGCAACGACGGCTCGAAGAACCGACGGCGCAACCGATGGGCTGCTTTTCAGCTCATCGCGGAGGACCACGAGGATTTTCGCGCGTGGAATTTGTTGGAGTCGTTCGAGGGCGCGGTTGGTCTCACGCTCCGAACCCGTCAGGTTGAGAATCTCCGCGCGAATGGCGTTTGAGTCCTTCGTTGTGAGCTCAGGAGTTTGCGCGAGGGCAAAATTCGCTCCCAGCGAGAGAATGACCAAAAATACGAATGGGTTTAAGTGTAAACGAATCATCGATTTCTCTCATCGGATCAAGCACCTAGCGACTCAACTGGATCTTTTGCTTGTTCGACTTCCGACTTGGAAGAATCAGTTAAAAGCGCGTACGATAAAATGATGAAGAAGCAGCCGCTCCTGGACCTACATGGATACAAAGTTGAAGACGTGGCCGACGCCGTCGACCGCTTCTTGGTCCAGTCCCAACGCAAAGGCGCCCCGCGGGTGCGAATCATGACTGGCAAAGGAACGGGCCAGGTCAAAAAAGCCGTTATGGAGTACCTAAAGCTCGGCGGCTATCCCTATGAGTTCGAACGGATGGAGAATGGCGCACGCAACGAAGGCGTGCTGGTCGTGATCCTCGAAGACTGAACTGTTTCTCTCTTGCTTGCTTCACCTTCTCTCCCCGCCTAGACTAAGGCCATTATGGAAAACAGACTGCTTTGGTTAGATATGGAAATGACGGGTCTCGACGTTCAAAAAGAAGTCGTGATCGAAGTGGCAGCGATCGTGACAACCGTCGACGCAAAAGAGCTCGACACCTATCACGCGATCGTGAAACAGCCTCAGGCCTTTCTTGATCAAATGGATGACTGGAACAAGCAACATCACGGCGCAAGCGGACTCACCGCAGCTGTTCCGAACGGAAAAGATCCCAGCGAAGTCGAAACCGATTTGATCAAGCTCGTGACAAAACATTTCCGCGAACCAGCTATTCTTGCTGGTAATTCGATCGGCCAAGATCGTTTGTTCATCAACCGCTACTTCGCGAAATTCGCGGCAAAACTTCACTACCGCATGCTCGACGTGACGGCGTGGAAGATCATGATGAACGAGCGCTTCAACGTGAAAGCCGAGAAGCGCAACTCGCATCGTGCCATCGAAGATATCCGCGAGAGTATCGCGGAGATGGAATTTTACTTAAAGCACGTCTCGCCTGAGCCGCTTCGATGATTGCGTCGCAGTTGCTATCGAACATTCTGATCGTTGCCGCGATTTTCCTACCGCTAGCCAAAGCCACAGCTAAGGATGCCCAAAATAAATCCTTACCGGCAGCTTCGTCGGCTACGGCTCGAAGTCTCCTTCAAGGCAAATGGAAGGCGGATGGATATCTTCACTGGGTTATGAGAAGCGGAAAATTGGTGGAGCTTAAGGAAATAAAACTCGAGCCCGAACATTTTGGCTATCTGCTCTTTGATCCCCAGCAAACGCTTTCCATCCAAATCGAAAGCGAGCTCAAGCCGAATTCAGACGAAGAACGAAAAGCAAACGAAATAACGCAGTCCTTTGATCTCCAAGGGTCCTTAACGTCAGACCGCCGGATTTTGAATCCCGCCTGTGAGAAGGTGCCGTATTACAAAACTCACTTCGCTTGTTTAAGCTCGCCGGCTGCGGTGAATCCCTTGAAATTCAACGTTACCTTCCACTCCGCAAAGCTCTTTTCCCAAGACCGAGAGTTTCTTCAAGAGCGCTTTAAAAAGAATGGCGTAAAAAGCATTCGGGCCACGGTCATGACCGCGAATGCCGACAACTCCTCCGGCGGAGCTTTGCTCATGTACGTCGGAGACGAAGATTTACTGCTTGAGACCAACTACTCGACCCTCCCGCGATCTCCCGATGACGCTATGAAATCAAAGTGTCCGTCGCCCAATACATGCGGAACAACGGCGCTTCGGTTCAGAAAGGTAAAATAAAAAAAGCGGGCGCGAGCCCGCTTTTTCATTCATCGATAAACCGGCTTCCAGAGAAAGCCGAGATGTCTTAGTAACGGTAGTGTTCAGGCTTGAACGGACCCGACTTACTCATACCGAGGTAAGTGGATTGTTTGTCGCTGAGGATCGTGAGATCCACGCCAAGCTTCTTCAAGTGAAGAGCTGCCACTTTTTCGTCGAGCTCTTTCGGAAGACGGTAAACGCCGACTTTCGAATACTTCTGGCGGTTCTGCCAGAGATCCATCTGCGCCATGACTTGGTTTGTAAACGAGTTCGACATAACGAACGAGGGGTGACCTGTCGCGCAGCCGAGGTTCACGAGACGACCTTTAGCGAGAACGATGATCTCGCGACCGTTCTTGAGCGTGTGGATATCGACTTGCGGCTTCACTTCGCGCATCTGCGAGTTCTTGTTCAACCAAGCCATGTCGATTTCGATATCGAAGTGACCGATGTTGCACACGATCGCGCGATGTTTCATCTGCGAGAAGTGCTTCTCCGTGATGATGTCGCAGCAGCCAGTAGCTGTAACGAAGATATCGCCGAGAGCGGCTGCTTTATCCATCGTCACGACTTC
>SYLX01000228.1 GCA_005808505.1 Bdellovibrionales bacterium
GTAAAACCCGAGTTGAGTCAACTGAATGAGTCTTGACGTAACAAACGTTATTACGCTGGGATGACAGAGCAAGGGAAAAACAGCGGGCCGCGAGAAATTGCCACGCTTCATCATCCCGGATTCAGCATCTCCTACCAACAGAGGGTGACCACGTGAGAGCCGTCGTACAGAGAGTCAAGAAGGCTAGCGTCCACGTCGATGGTCAGATTGTCTCTGAGATTGGACCAGGTCTTTTGACTCTGCTCGGTGTTCGCCAGGGAGATACCGAGAAACAAGTCGAGTGGCTGATGAAAAAAATCGCCGCGCTTCGCATCTTCGAAGACGATGCGAACAAGATGAACTTTTCCGTTCTCGACACCAAGGGATCTCACCTGATCGTCTCTCAATTTACGCTGTACGGAGAGACGTCAAAAGGAAATCGACCGAGTTTCATCGAAGTCGCAAGGCCTGAAATCGCGCGAGCCCTCTACGAAAAGGCGCTCGATATTTCGCGCACGTTAGGACTTCCGACCTTCGGCGGCCAGTTTCAAGCTCACATGCAAGTGGCCTTGGAGAACGACGGCCCCGTCACTTTGATTCTTGAATCTCCTCTATAAACGTTATCAATCCAGCATTGTCTCGCTTCGAGACATCACCTTGATAGATCTCCGCAATCCGCCGGGTTCCGACGATAATTAAGGCAGGGATTAAGTCAGAGATTGAGACGGGGCTATCTCATTAGGGGTGAAAATGAAGAGTTCGAAAACGTCCCGGCACCGGCGGTGCCTCGCAATGAAAAGTTTTATCGCCTGCGTTTTCATCGCTACCTTTTGCTTCTTCCAAAACTTCAACACACTCCCCATCGCAAAACTGAAACCGCAGTTTGTGAGCGCCCAAGCCCGCGCAATGGCGATGACCGACGAGCGCGCCGATATGCGCCACCTCGCCCCTGATCGCCCGAGTGACTTCGATAAATCAGGCGTCGCGCAACCGCAGTCGGGCAGCGATCTCAACTCCATCAGCCAAGACTGGGTCACGCGCCAAACGCATCTCATTACAGGCGGCGCAGAACAAAGATTTCTCGAAGACGTCAACAAACGCATGACCCGCATGCTGAAGTGGGAGGAGATCGAAGGCGAACCTTATCCAGAAGCTGAGCAACCTTCAGGCTCGGGTCGCGGACCCGCTTCGGTCCCGAACGACGATAACGAAGACGAGTATTACGGAATGAAACCGACTTCTCTTCGCATGCTTGCCATCAACCGAGTGCAAGTGGGATTCTCAAACAACACGAAAGTGAGCTGCTCGATTGAAGGGCCTGATGTTAAGTGGGACCTTTCTCGTTCCCTCAATAAAAATTTCGACGTGAACGTGCGCCACGAGCCTGCTAACAACAAGAATACGGTCCATCTGAATTACAGCTGGTGAGAAGTGAAAGGGCATGAAGCATGGGCGAAAGTTTGCGGAGCGAAGGCGGCCCACTCGACGATGCGATTCTAAAAACTTTGTTCCAATCGCCTGAGCTCAAGCCGGAAACCTTCGACACTACGATTCACCCCGATCAAAACAAACTGCAAATTGTTTACTTTTGGGGTGAGAACTGTCCAAATTGCGTGATTGCTAAAAGGCATTTGAAGGAGATGGCAGAAGATTTAAAGGCACTTCCCGTCGATTTTCATAGCGTCAACGCCTACGAACACACCGAACTCGCCACCCGCTTTGGCCTATACGGAATTCCTGCCTTTTTCTTTTTTCGAAAAGGACGCCCGATCGGACGAGTGACCTCGTTTCCCGGGAAAGAAGAATTTTTAGGCGCGATTCGCCGGTCCCTCTAACTCAACTTCACGCCCCGTCGTCTTCGCGAACTTCAAAAGGATCTCGACGAGATCTCTCGGATTCACCGGTTTTGACAAGTGGTCATTGCAGCCTGCGGAAAGACATCGGTTTCGCTCTTCTTTCATAGCGTGCGCCGTGAGTGCGATGATCGGCTTTGAAAAGCCTTGCTCACGTAACTTGCGAGTCGCCTCGTAACCGTCGACCTTCGGCATCTGGATATCCATCAACACGATATCGAATTCGCCCCCAAGCGCCCGCTCAACAGCCTCGCCTCCATCGGAAGCAATAGCGAGGGTCGCACCACGCTTGCGAAGGATCCGATCCATCAAAACCTGGTTGTCGGGAGCATCTTCTGCCAACAAGATCCGCAGATTCTTAAGCGGTTTTGCAGAAAGTTGCGCCCGTCCCTCTTGATCCGGCTCTGATCGTTTTACTACTGATGCTACCGGAAGCGTGAATTCAAAAAGGCTACCGCGGCCCACAGCGGAGTGCACCAACGTCAGGTCACCACTCAGTGATCGTGCGATTTTTCGCGATAACGCGAGGCCCAATCCCGTGCCGCCAAAACGGCGCGTGATGGTCCGGTCCGCTTGCGCGAACGGTTCAAACAAGGTGGTTTGTCCTTCTTCACTAATGCCGACCCCGGAGTCTTGCACCCGAATTTTCAACAGGCTGCGAGTGGCTTCAAACGCGGCTAGCACTCGAACCTCGCCCCGATCGGTGAACTTAACGGCGTTCCCGATAAGATTAATTAAGACTTGTTTGAATCTCACGACATCGGTGCGAATCGCCTCGGGTAGGACACCCACAAAATCCAAGCAAAGAGCAATGCCCTTATTCAATGCCTTAGCTTGAAGACTTGAACAGACGTCTTCAAGAGTCCGCTTTACATTGAGGGAGCTTCGATGCACATCGAGCTTCCCGGCTTCAACTTTCGAGAGATCCAAGATGTCATCGATCAAACGGGAGAGGTGCTCACCATTGCGTGCAATAACGCCCATGTACTCAGCTCTCTCGGCCGCTTCGATCTCGGGATCCGCTAACAGCTCTGAAAAGCCAAGAATAACGCCTAAGGGAGTGCGAATTTCGTGGCTCATGTTCGCGAGAAAAGCTGATTTCAACTGATTGGAAGTCTCGGCACTTGCCTTAGCTGTTTTCAAATCTTCTTCGACGCTCTTGCGATTCGTCGTCTCTACGCAAGTCCCCATCATGCGAATCGGCTTCCCGTCGAGATCATACGCCGGACGACCATGACAATGGACCCAGCGCACTTCGCCACCCGGAAGTAGCAATCGATATTCGGAGTCGTAATCCCGATGCTCTCTCACAGCTTCGCGAATGAGCGTGATGACTTTCTCCGTATCTTCAGGATGAATACGAATCAAAACGGATTCAAAACGTCCGTCGAATTGACCTGCATCATAACCAAAGATGGACTCCATCGCACCGGTCCACACGACCCTATCACTGCTGAGATCCCAGTCCCAACAACCCATTTGCGCCGCACTTAGAGCAATCGCTAGGCGTTCGCTTTGCAGTTCAAGTTCACGCGCCGTCTTAAGAGAATCGGTCTCATCCATGATGAGCGAGAAGTAAGATTTTAAATCGCCACCCGGAGCAGAGAGTGCTGAGTTATACCAAGCGCAGTGCTTGGTCTCCCCGAATTTCGTGTAGTTGCGATTGTGGGAGATCTGGGCCGCTTCACCGGCTCCGGTCAGATTTTGAATGAGGTGAGCCACGTGCTCACGATCTTCTTCGTGCACAAAATGAAACTCCCAAGGGGTTTTACCGACGGTCTCACTCGGTTGCCAACCGAAGATGTCCGCGGCACGCTGCGACCAGCGCAAGACTCGGAACTGCTCATCCCATTCAATCAATGCGAAGGGCGTATTCTCCAGTCGCTCGTAGAGATGCCGATCCGACGTAGTTAACATTTTCCCTCGAGTCCCTGCCACGCATTGAGAGCACGTGTGGCACACCTTTTTGGCGTCTTAGTCGAATCTTAATGATTAACACCACCTCTCAACACGAGCAACAAAGCGTAAGAAAAAACGAACCTTGTTTTAAAACAAAATCAGTTTAAAGCACCGGAAACTCAACTAAGATTTGCTGCGAAATCGAGCAGACTTATGCGATGAAGGGTTAAGTCTAAAGCTAAGTTATTGAACCCTCGATACGGCAAATTTAATTATTTGACCGGTTTGTAAGCTTCCGGCTTTAACAGGACAACGCCCGTCACGAGACA
>SYLX01000229.1 GCA_005808505.1 Bdellovibrionales bacterium
ACGCAAAGACCTTCGTGTTTGGCGGGATCAAGTCCGTTGAGGCGCCAGTTTTCTTCCGCGAGATCAATCGCGCCGCGAGCGACGTCGAGGCTTGCAACACGCTTTGCTCCTCCGAGGCCTGCGTACATCGAGAATCCACCCGTATAGCTGAAGAGGTTGAGCACGGATTTTCCGCTGCTGATTTGCCCTACGAACTGGCGATTGTCGCGTTGATCGAGGAAGAAGCCTGTCTTCTGCCCTTTTTCGAGATTCACCTTAAAGCGCACGCCGTTTTCCAAGACGATGACGTCGGACTCTGTCGGCTCTCCACCGAGAACGTGCATCGTGCGTTCGGCACTGCTTCGGCGCATTTTTTCGACGACGGTTTTGGCCGGTGTATTTTCGAGAAGCCATTTCGTGATGACTTCGCGATCCCAAAACTCTGAGGGACCTTGCCCATCGAACTGAACGACGGCAACTGTGCCGTACATGTCGCAAACGAGGCCGGGCAAAAGATCGCCTTCGCCGTTGAAAAGTCGGTAGCAAGTCGTCTTCTCTGAGCGAACCGCCGAACGGAGCTCGTAGGCTTTAGCGAATTTGCGCGCGTAGTGCTGCGGATTCGGCGGCGCGTTTTCAAACGAGAGAATGCGCAGGGAAAGCGGGCCGTGTGGGTCGTAGATGGCCCACGCGATCTCGCCTTTTGCGTCGCTGACCTGGCAGAGCTGCGCGCGTTCTAACTTTGGAGCTTGGGCCAAAGCTTCTTTGTAGACCCACGGGTGTCCGCGCATGAGTGTCCGACGGAGGTTTCGAGCTAACTTGATCTTGAGCTTCGCCATGGCGGGTCCTTGTTTGAAGGACGCGACTATAAAGGGGATTGGGGGGAATGGCAGCGGAAAAGCTGGGGGCGTGGTGTACTTTCACGAAGTGGACTACATCATTGCAGATGAAGCTGCAAAAACACCTAGGGTGAGGATTGCAAATCCGCCAGAATCTTAGAGTTTTTTGGGTTCTACCCTAGGATCAAGGGCTCACGCATCTGCAATAAAGTGCGCCAGTTCTCAGCGTGCGAATTGGAATTTCAATACCACAATCCGCTCCTCATCATCCGTCGCCGCCGCATCCGGATCGATAAAGATCGACTCCGGTGCCCCCGTAAAACGGTCGAACTTCGCCCGGAGTTCGGACGCCGGTTCCCGGCCCTTCTTGTTTCGCTCAACGATCTTAAAGAGTCGTTCGATCGTCATGGCTTCGGATTTTGAAGGTGCTGCGTCTGCAGGGATGGCGCTCACGGTCTGCACCCGCCCCTCGCGGTCGACCTTCACGCTGACGACGGGAATGACTTCGCAGCGGCACTCCACCTTGTACGTCATCTCGTAACCGTTGTGTTTTGTGCTGGAGGCTTGCCACTTCTTCTGCGCTTCGGAAGCCGTTAGAGGTGCCGCGGTCGAAGGTGGCTTGCGCGAAGATTGGCAGGCCGAAAGGCTCATGAAAAGAATCGGAGCCAGGGATACAAGAATCGCAAAACTCACGGTTCTCATCGTTCTGCCTCTCCGCTTTGAAAGCTTCGTCAGCAGATTCTATTTTCCCCCGTGCCAATGCACCGGGCCCCGTGAACTTTTCAAATGAACCGTGTTGAGACGCCAAGGATTAGTCACCTCTAGCGAAGTGACTAATCCTTCGACTTTGTCGGGCAAACGCTTATTCGAAGCGCTCAGGACGGAACGGCCGCGCATCCGTAATTGGGCTGCGACCCGCGATGAGGTCGGCCGCAAGGCGCGCGGATCCCGGCGCCGATTGAAGGCCCAGCATCTGGTGCCCCAGGCTGTAGAAGAGATTCGGCCACTTCTTCGAGAAGCCCACCATCGGAACGCCGTCTGGCGTACAGGGGCGAAGACCGCGCCAAACTTCGCGGATCTCGGGTTCCGCTTGCATGTGCATGTACTCTTTGGATCCGTTGAGGATCGCGCGCACGCGGCGAGGCGTGATGCCCTCATCGCGATCGACGATCTCCATCGTGCCCGCAAGACGCACGGAATCCGCGCGAGGAGTGACGGCAATCTTACGCTCGACGATCATGATCGGATGCTGCGGCTTTTGTTCGAACGAGTTCGTGATGAGGCTATAGCCTTTTCCGCCGAGGAGCGGAACGTTGACCTCAAGGCGACGAGCCATGTTCCGTGACCAGCTTCCCATCGCCATGACGACGAGATCAGGCTTGAAGCGACCACGTGTCGTGACGACCGTGTCGATCTTTCCGTTTTGGAATTCGAAGTCGAAGACTTCGGTGCGGCTCTGAACTTTTCCACCGGCTGCTTCGAATTCCTTTACGAGTGCTTTCACGGTTTCGAGTGGCTCGGCGTGCGCTTCCGTTGGGAAGTAAACACCACCCTTGATCAAAGACTTAAGCGCAGGTTCTTTTGCGCGAACTTGCTCGCCGTTCATGACTTCGCCGGGGATCCCGCGATCGTTCATGAGTTTCATCTCGAGTTCCGCCGCGCGAATACCTGTTTCAGTCGCGCTCACAAGGAGCAATCCTTTTTGGTCAAAGCCAAAGGTTTGCGGGGCGCGGTCGGCGAGTTCTTTATAGAACTTCAAGCTGTACTTGGAAATATCGGTGAGGACGGCGACCGACTCCGTGAGACGGCGCTGGTTCATTGCGAAAAGGAAGGACATCATCCAACGCGCAAGCAACCAGCTTGGCTGTGGCTTGATGTAAAGGGGGCTATCGGGATTCAGGAGCCAACCGATAGATTTCCAGAACATACCCGGCTGAGGGAGCGGCATCGCAAAGCAAGGAGTGATCCAACCTGCGTTGCCATAGGAGCAGCCCATGCCCGGCTCGCCGCGATCGATGAGGGTTACTTGGCGCCCCGAACGCTGCAGCTCGTGCGCAAGAGAAATCCCGATGATGCCGGCACCGATGACGAGAACGTCGACTTTCGTGTCTTTCATATTCACCTTTTTGAGATGCCCCTAATATTGATGAACTAGGACACGAAACTCAAGTCGAGTTAGGTACCACTTTCCCTTTGCAGAAGCGGTGCGTGCACGCGCCGCTTCTGCAAAGGGAAAGTGGTACCCCAAAAACGTCACCGCCCCGAAGTTCTTTCAGGGCTCCGGGAGCCGTAAAACGCCTTATGGGAGCTAAAGGGAGGAATAGGCCTTGCTGTTATCCGCTGGCAAAGGGGCTAGCCCCGTTTCCACGCGTTTAATGAGGTATGACGATGAAAACGCTACTTTGGCTTCTCACCGCAGGCACCGTCCTCGTTTCCTTTGGCTCGATTTCGCGCGCCGAAGAGAGCGTCGATGACCTGATCATGGAAATGGGTCTAGCCGGCAAGCCACCAAAGAAGGCTCCTGCGCCCGTGCAACAGGCTGTCGATCCGATCGATGAGGATCTCTCGCGCCTCGATATCCCCGAGACGCCCAAATCGTCCAAAAAAGCGAAAACTCAGACGGTCGAAACGATGAAAGACGACAACGGCATGATGGCCGTTGAAGCGGAAGCCACCGAAGCCGATACCGATGCTTTCGAAAACTCGGCGCTCGAGTCGAACTTCGAATCAGACAAACTTAAGAGCGAAATTGCAGCGCTCGATCGCCAAATCCGCAATTTGAAAAGCGGTGCTGATCGCGCAAAGAAGCGCTCTGAGCTTGCGTACAAGCGTCTGCAGATGCTCGAAAAGCTCCAACGTGAACGCCAAACTCACATGGTGAAAGTTGAGCGCGCAAACAAACAAGCGAACTCGCATCTTGAGCGACTCAAACAGCGGACGTCGAGCCTTGAAGAACGCATGAGCGCAACCAAGCAACGCACGCAAGTGGCGAAGTCAGCGCTCGACCAATCGAACAAAGAGCGCATGGAACTTGAGCGCCGCATGAAGCGCGCTAACGCGCAAATCGCCCAAGAACAGCAGCGCCAAAAAGCGCTTCGCGAAAAGCGCGCGCGGGTTGAGCAGCAAAACCGCCGTATGAAGTCGGATGTTTCACGACTCGAGAAAAAAGCGGCACGACGCTCTTAACTTTGGCCTCAAGGCCTCACTGACCTCAGTGCTTTTGATCCAGCGGCTCCGCACGTACGTAGAGCCGCTCAGGCGCAACCCGGTAATACTTGAAAAGCGCCGGGCAAAGCCACCCTCGCCGACCGTCACTCGTGCGGTACCAAGTCCCTGAATACTCCGTCGACTCTCTCAAATATTCCGCCTGAAAACCCGGAAACGGATTTGCCGAAAACAGAAGGCGAAAACCTTGTTGCGCGTTCGGAATAGCGCTCACGAGTGCCGTTAAAATCTCCGGCACACCCGAAACGAACGGCTCACGCACCAAACCTACGCTCGGATCATCAAAGACCCACGTCCCGTGATTCCAGTAGGGAGCTATCACGAGAATCGCGTTAGAATTCTCCAGCTGACCACTTTCAACTCGTTCCATGCAGGGCTCCTCCCTGCTGGTCAAAATAGGCGAGCTTCAGACGCTCCGCTTAGATCTCTGTTTGAGCTTTTCTGAATCCTAATCGAGGTCGTTCGACACGAGTGAAGTTAAGTCTTGCAGGCTTCTTCTTTCTCGACACCCGCAATCGTCTTTGCGGATTTGGTAGGTATGCCATCCCGAAAGAACCACAACGTTCCTGGTTCAAGCGTTGTCCACGTCTCGTTGTCCGTCAAAGGTTGCGTCGCGATGACCGCCACGCGATCGATCTCTGTTGTGACCGAGCTAAAATCGACGGTCATTTCGCGATCCTTCAAACGCGCCGTCGAAAACGGAGCTTGGCGCACGATGTAGCTAAGCTTCGTTGAGCAATGCGCGAAGAGAAACTCGCCATTGGAGAAAAGAAAGTTGAAGACTCCACGTGCACCGATGGATTTCGTCAGCTCCGTCATGAATTGAAAGAGAGTTTCGGAGCCGGGATAATCCGGAAACGTCTTGCGGAGTTCTTGCATGATGTAAGCAAACGCAAGCTCGCTATCCGTTGTGCCGACAGGGCGGTACGAACCATCGAGCTCCGGCTTGAAGTCTTTCAGATCCCCGTTGTGCGCGAAGATCCAGTAGCGTCCCCAGAGCTCGCGCACGAAAGGATGCGTATTCTCGAGGTTGATCTCCCCTTGCGTCGCTTTACGAATGTGGGAAACCACGTTCTTCGATTTGATGGGATAACTGCGAATCAGCTCAGCTACTGGTGACTGGGCCGAGGGCTGCGGATCCAGGAACAACCTGACGCCGCGACCTTCAAAAAACGCGATGCCGAACCCGTCTTTGTGAACGTCGGTCTGACCACCGCGAGCTTGGAATCCCGAAAACGAGAAGATGATGTCGGTCGGAACGTTGCAGTTCATCCCCAAAAGCTGACACATAGTTCCGGACATCCTCCCAAATGAACGTCACCCAAATGAAAATCAAAAGATACCTGAGGCCCTCAGAACCGCCAAGATCGAGTTGAGCGAAAAGGCGTTGGCTCAGACCCAGGGGCGTCGTTATGGACCGCCTATGAAAAACCCAATTCTTAACCTCACGCTCTCGATCTTTGTCTTTGCTTCCACCCTGACAAGCGCTGCTGCATTGGTTTTCGCGGAGGAGCGCGTTCCCGTCATTAACCTGGAACAGCTTCACGAGGGTGCAAGCTGGACGTGGGATTATCTTACCGACGGAACAGAGATTTACTCCAGCGAGCGTTACACAATTATCGAAGTTAATGGCGCAACCGTCACGATCGAAATGGCGACTCAGCTTCCGGGCGAACCAGGTTACACGGCTCACACGCGTCTCCTCGTTCCTGTCGATCGCTGCTTAAAAGCGTACGCAAACAAAGTCGATCCCGAGCCCTGGTCGTTTCGCATGTTCATTCGGAACAAAGACAAGTGGGACGAAACTCCCGCCGTGAGCACGCTCGCATTTGAGGAGAAGTTCAACTGCAACGGCCACATCTACACGAAGTCCAACGAGTTTGAGACTGTCTTCCACGATAGTGACTTTGGTCCCGTCTTTGAACACAAGAAGTGGCGAAAACTCCCGGGAAGCTGGTACCGCATGAACGGCGATCACGCCGCGATCGCGGTTGAAAAACGCTTTGAGAAACCGCAAGGGCACTTCTACTTGATGAAACTCAAGACCCCATAAAGCTGGAGTCGTCGATCCCGGCGACCCAACGCAGATGCACGAGAGCCGGTGAGCCGGTTCTCATGTCCTGAATCCCGCGACGCACGAACTCAACTTCAAGCTCCCTTTGCGCACGAACGAGATCCTCGTACGTTTTTGGGAACACCTTCATGTAACGAATCAGAAAAAGCTTATGCGCTTCGAGATCGGGTTTTGCGACCGATTGAAGAAACTGGCCGCCCCATTCTCGGTAGAGTTTTTCGATGAGGGGTCCTGAACCCACCCAACGAATTTGCTGAACGGGCGGAACTTTTACTTTTCCCTCCGGGAGTAGCGTGATGAGGCCAAGATCGTCGAGCTGGCGCAAGATTTTGAAAGCTTCTTTGTCGTCGAGCTTCGCCATCTTTTGCGCAGACGAAAGTTCCATTCGCTCGTAAACCAAGCGCCAATATATAGCGAACGCTCTTGGATTCTTTAGCAAAAACTCTTGCGCGTCGATGGAGAACGTGAAGTCGGTCATCTCGCTTTTCAAGCCTTGAAAAAGCTCCGGCAACGTTGTGCCGGCGAGCCGACAGATTTGGGAGATTCGCTGGAATGAGCCATCTTCGGCGCTGAAGATTTTCTTTACTCCAGATTCGGAGAGTCCGAGGGCTTTAGCGATGTCGCGATAGGTGAGCTTTTGGGCTCTGAGAATGTCCTTCAGCGCATCGATAGCAACTCGGTAATCATTGCGGTCCGCGGCCATGTACTCACCTCCCCTAAAGGTACCCTATTAAGGTACTCCATAGCCACCTATGGCGCAATTATCCACGATAAAGTACCTCCTTAGGAAACCAAGCTGTCTCAAAGGAATACGCATGAAACGCTCTGGCCATTTGTCATTGAAGTCGTTCGCGTCACGCACTCTCAGTCTGAGCTTGCTTCTCGCAACGCTTGCTCCACGCGCCTTCGCCGCTCAACCTGACGCGAAAGTTCTGGAGCTGATCGAAGCGACCTACAATCCCGCTATTACAGCTTCGACAAACGCCGACGGCTTTTCACTCACGGGCTGCGCGATCAACCAACTCGTGATCCGCGGTAAAGATCCGATCACGGGTCAAGATCGCTTGGTGCAAGTGAAACACTATCTTCCCGCCGACGGCGCAAGCCTGGATCAAGCGCCAAGCGTCTTGGTTCTGCCGCCGACCGGTGGTGAAAATATTCTCGACCGCGGCTACGCAAACGAAATTTGCCAACAAGGGCTTCACGCCCTTCTCGTACAAAGCTGGGAGAACGACACGTTCGTAGAACTTGATCCCGCGATGCACGACCGCGGAGCTTTGCGCGCACTCAGTGCGATTCGCCACGTAGTGGAGTATCTCGATACGAATCGCGCGCCCAACATCGGGATTCTCGGAACAAGCGTCGGTGCGATTAGCGCCACGTTTGCGATGGGAGTTGAAAGGCGAATCACGGCAGGCGCGTTGATTGTTGGCGGTGTCGGCATGAGCGACATCATCGCGGTCAGCACGGAGAAAGGCTTAACGGCCCTGCGCGCACAGAGAATGCAAAGCTTCGGATTCAAATCCGTTGAAGATTATCGTAAAGCGCTTGCGGCGAAGATCACGATTGAGCCGCGCGATTTCATCGGCTACTCGGGGCCGAAAAAAGTTCTTCAGATTTTAGCTTCGAAGGACACGACGGTTCCCACGTTTGCGCAAGAGGATCTCGCAGCCGCTTTCGAAGAATCACAGGCCGAGCACGTAGTGATCACGCACAAAGATGACCACTTCAAAACGATTCTACATTCGTCATTCTTCTTCAAAAGCAGAATCGTGAAGTTTTTGAAACGGTCGTTGAACTGATTTGCTCGGAATTTAGAGCGTGATTCGCTCGAGAAGATCCGCATCCTGAATCGCACGTTGACCACCGAGCGCGATGGTCAGGAGCGGATCCGTCGCGATGCGCACCGGAACGTTGAGCTCGCTCATCAAACGCTCCTCCATACCGTGAAGGAGCGCTCCGCCACCGGCGACCACGACCCCGTGCTTGATGATATCGGGCACAAGATCCGGTGGAGCCTGCTCAAGCGTGCGGCGAGCGGCTTCAAAGATGATATTGAGGTCACTTTCCAGCGCTTCGGAAACTTCGGCCGAAGTGATTTCGATCGAACGCGGGAGTCCTGAGACAAAGTCCACACCACGGATTTGCGACTTCCCGCCCATACCACCTGGAAGGGCGGAGCCAAGCGTGATCTTCAAGCGCTCGGCCGATTGATCCCCGACGATCAGATTGTAGTGACGACGGATGTACTGCACGATCGCGCGGTCGAACTTGTGACCACCGACGCGAACGGCTTCGCAGTGAACGATTCCGTAAAGTGAGATCAGCGCAATCTCGGTTGTTCCTCCACCGATATCGATGACCATGTTGCCTTGCGGTTGGTGTACCGGAAGATCCGCGCCCATCGCCGCGGCCATCGGCTCGTCGATCAAAAGAACTTCCGCGGCGCCAGCCGCAAGACCCGCATCGCGCACGGCTTTTTTCTCGATGTCCGTAACACCGTAAGGAAGCGAAACAACAACGCGCGGCTTTTTCAAGCGCCACGTCTGCGCACGTTCGATGAAGTACCGAAGCATCTGCTCTGCAATATCGAGTTCAGCGATTACGCCGTCGCGAAGCGGATGACCGGCAACGAGGTTGCCTGGCGTTTTCCCGATTTTGAGCTTTGCTTCTTCGCCAACCGCGACAATGCGTTTGTGGCCTTCGCTGTCTTCGTAATACGCGATCACCGAGGGTTCGTTAACGACGATACCCTTAGAGCGAGAAACGACGAGAGTGTTCGCCGTGCCCAGATCAACGTAAAGATCAGCGCCGTGTTTTTTGCCTCCAAAAAATCCCATGAACCATCCTACTCATCGCGACGATCGAGGTGGCGACGAGTGGTGTCGCAACGGCCGTCGAAGCTGTGTTGAGCGGCACGGCTTGTCGGTGCGTTCTCTAAAAGCCTGCGAAGGCCGGGAACGTTCACGCGGACAAGCTCCTTCAGCTGGTCAAGACTTGGCTGGTGCGTAGAGCCCAGCTCAAAGAGCATCGACCAGATGCCGTGTTTCCAGTATGCGTAATCTTCAAAGGTTCCGTTGGCAGGATAGATGACTTCAGCGGAGTTTCCGACTTCGTAGAGGCTCAGTTCGGTTGCGGCTTTACCAAGATTGATAAAAAGCGCTTCATCGGGCGTGCGGAGATCTGGTGTCGAAAAGCCCCAGGGGTAAGTCACAGAGCCGTAAAACGTGTGCAACGTTGCGGCCGCAATGATGTTTTCGCGCTCCACGAACTCTGCGAGCGCCTTCGTGCTCTTCAGAACGAAAGGTCCTTGGCTACCGCAGGGCCCAGGATAATCACGATTCGGATCGACGAGTTGAGATAGTCCGCTGTTAACGAGGCTCTCTTCGCGGCGACCGGCGTTAAAACCCGAAACGTTGAGAACCGGCAAAACGAAGACCGTTTGGTTTTTGATCGGATCTTTCGCGAGCGACTCGGCAATACCGAGAGCCACTTCCGTTGAGCCGTACTCATTGCCGTGATGAGTCGCAACGATGAGGTTTTTCACCGATCCTTGAGCACCGGCAAGGACTTCTCTAGAGCCAATCTTCAGGCCCCGGATCGTTTCTCCCGTTCCTGCCGTCCCGAGAGTGAAAAACTCCGAAGTGGCCGGATTCTCCTTTTGGATGCGCTCCAAAAGGGCCTGCACTTTCTTATAATCCCGCGTCATGCTGATGGGCACGTCGCTCACCAAGAGGGGAACCTCTTGCGCGAAGGCTTTCGGCGCGCTCGCGGCAACCAAGACCAGCGAGGGAACCAATGCGCTCGATACGAAAGCCAAAAAATCGCGGGCTGCGATCATGCGAACTCCAATCATGACGATTAACGGGTTCGAGTCTCACAACGGCTGGAAATGAATGTCAAAGCCTGTGTTGCAGATTTCTCACACGCATTTTCAAGATGATTTTTGGTTGTTCAGCGCGAAGAGGAAGCTCGTTAAAACAAACTCAGCTGACGCCCGGGATCAGGCTTCTGGAAATGGTCTGCGGAAAGACGAAATTCTTTCTCGTTGAGCCCTTCTCGACGTGAGTAAATGCGAAACATCTGCTCGAGATTAGAAGCAATCGCCCCTTCTCCTTTCATACGCGTACCGAAGCGAGGATCGTTCAACTTCCCACCTCGAAGCGAGCGGATGAGTTCAAGGACTTTGTCTTTCTTCTCGGGGCGATGAACTTCGAGCCACTCGCTAAAAAGAGGTGTGACAGAAAGCGGAAGTCGCACGGGAACGTAGCCTGCATGAGTGGCTCCGGCCTCGCGCGCGGCTTTCAAAATTGCGGGAATCTCGTGATCCGTAAGTCCTGGAATCACAGGCGCGATGTTAACGCCCACCGGAACGCCAGCTGCCGAAAGCTCGCGAATCGCCGCTAAGCGAGCCTCCGGGCGCGATGTGCGCGGCTCAAGCGCCTCGATCAACTTGGCGTCGAGTGAAGTGATAGAGAGATAAACCATCGCGCCGTCAAATTTCGCAAACTTCGAGAGAAGATCGAGATCACGCGTAACGAGCTTGTTCTTCGTGATGATGCCGACGGGATTTTTGAATTCGAGTAAGACCTCGAGGCACTGACGCGTGAGTTGAAGTTTTCGCTCGATTGGCTGGTAGCAATCGGTGACTCCGCTCATCGCGATCGTTTCTGGCCGCCAAGACCGAGACATGAGTTTCTCGCGAAGAAGTTTTGGGGCATCCTCTTTGACGAAAATCTTCGACTCAAAATCAAGACCTGCCGAATAGCCGAGATACTCATGCGTGGGGCGCGCGTAGCAATAAGCGCATCCGTGCTCGCAACCACGGTACGGATTAACGGAAAACCGGAAACCGATATCGGGACTACTGTTTTCCGAAACCACCGACTTCGACGAATCTTTGAAAAACTGCGTTCGCAGGAGTGGCTTTTCGCCACTCTCTTCGCCGGCGATATCCTGATGCCGCTCCGAAAAATCAAGCTCCATCGTTAACTTCTCGAACCGAGGAGTTACGTTGCTGCTGGCACCACGCCCACGGATGTCATTTTTTAGATCCGAGCGGTGATCGAGATTGTCAGCTTTTAAATTTTGTTTGCTTTGTTGGGGGCTCTTCATCGAGGCCCAGGAGTGTAGCAGATTTTCGGTTCTTCCGGGACCCAAAGTGGTCCGAAATGGGCGTGACGAGTTTTAATTCGGTATGAACCGTAACAAAGAGTTGAAGCTTCCCCGAGGATTTTTTCGGGCCTTGCGACGAATCTCACGGGCTTGGGGCGTGAGTGATAGCGCCCTTACCCTGAACACTTTGCGTTTGAAGGAGTCGCGATGGCCACGAAGAAAAAAGAGAAAAAATCGAAATCGGCAGCAGCGGAGAAAAATTCAAGTAAAATCCGCTACGCGCTTGTTGGCCTCGGCCACATTGCCCAAACAGCCGTTTTGCCTGGCTTCGCGAATGCGAAAGAAAACTCAGAAATTACGGCCCTCGTTTCAGACGATGAAGAGAAACTCAAAAAACTCGCCAAAAAGTACAAGATCAAACATACGTACACTTATGCGCAGTACGATGAGTGCTTGCAAAGTGGCGCCATCGACGCCGTCTACATCGCACTCCCGAACCATCTCCATCGCGAGTACACCGAGCGCGCGGCAAAGGCGGGCATCCACGTTCTTTGTGAGAAACCTCTGGCCGTCACCGCAAAAGACGCTCAGGCCATGATCGACGTCTGCCAAAAAAACAATGTGAAGCTTATGACGGCCTACCGTCTCCACTTTGAGCGCGCGAATCTAGAAGCCGTGCGAATCGCGCAGTCGGGCGACCTCGGTGAATTGAAAGCCTTCAACTCCTCTTTCGGATACACCGTTGATGCGGATAACATTCGCCTTTACGATGAGGACATCGGCGGTGGCCCGGTTTACGACATCGGCGTCTACTGCATCAATGCTTCTCGCTACCTCTTCCGCGATGTTCCGACGGAAGTCTACGCGATCGGAACGAAGACGAATGACAAACGGACGCAAAAAATCGATGACACCGTAAGCGCCGTTCTTCGCTATCCTGGCGAACGAACCGCAAGCTTTACCGTCAGTTTCACTTCGGCCCCCGTTGCCTTCTTTGAAGTTCTCGGCACCAAAGGTGTGATGTGCCTTGAGCAAGCTTACGAGTACACAGAAACCCGTGAGCTTGAAATCGAGTTCGCAAATGGAAAGTCGAAGTCACGATCGTTTAAAAAAACGGATCAGTTCGGACCCGAACTCATCTACTTCTCGGAGTGCATTCTCGAAGACCGTTCGCCGGAACCCGGCGGTCTTGAAGGTTTGATTGACGTGAAAATCGTCGAAGCGATTCTTGAATCGATTGATAGCGGCCGCCCGGTGAAGGTGAATCTCGAAAAGAAACGTCAGAACCCGGATCCAGCGCAAGAGATCACTCGCCGCGCGATTCGCGAACCCAAGCCGGTCAACGCAAAGAATCCGTCGATAAACTAGGAGAGCAGTCTGTCGCCCGCGGCGTCGGCCTTAGAAAGAGACCCCGATGCCGCCGGCGTAGCTTTGATAGCTTTCGCCGATGTAGTTGAAAAAGGTATAGCGACCCGAAAGAAAAACGTATGGATTGAAAAGAAAAAGGTCGAACCCGATCCCGTACTTCGGCGCCGTGCCGGCGATCCGAATGTTTGTCGTCAAATCGAGTGAATCGAACTTCAGAACTTCGCCGAAGATGAAAGTGTTGAGGGGATACCGTTTCGCTTCGCGCGAGGAATCCTGTTTGTTCGACGAGATGAAAAAGAAACCTGGAAGATCGATCTTCATTCCCGCGCCGGCCGCTTGAATTTTGTTAGGAAGAAAAGCGGTATCTTCGACATTGGGGTCTTGAAACTTCGAGTAGATCAACGTGAGACTGAAGATCGTGTTGAACCGAAGCGCGATTTCTAAATCGATGCTTGGGCTCATGTTCTTGGATGCATCCGCACCAAAACCAAGTTGCGCGTAGTTGGAGTAGTAAGACGTGAGCGCAAAACGTTCGCGTTGTTTCCCCTTCGACTGCGCTACGGCTGACGTCGCGAAGAGGACGACGGCAAAAAAGGGGATCGTCAGAAGTAAAACCTGAGCCAATCCCTTCCCCATTCTAAACGTCTTCTGTAGAGTGAAGCTCAGTCCCATGAACATCCTGCTGACAGGTGAAACTACTTGCGCGTTAAGGCTGTATTCAGAATAGCATCGTTGCTTTCGGTTCTGTACGCCCTTTGGTCGGGATTCCCTGCCCACGCCCAAGAGAGTCCCGCCCAGGAGAAGACTTTTTGGTCACCTGATCGTCAGCAACATGCCGTTTATTCCGCGGCGATTGCCGCCACGACCTACGTCTATGCACGCAAGTATCAACTTACCAAATGGGAAGCTTTCGCCATGAGCTTTGGGACCACCCTCTTCATCGGCTTCGCGAAAGAAGCGTTTGATCCCAAGATCGACACCGAAGATCTAAAAGCTGATGCGATCGGGACGGTGGCCGGAGGAGGCTTTTTCTTCGCCGTCGATCTCATTGCGTTTTAAAGCTTCGGGGCCAAAAGCTTAGCGCTGTTTCCAAAGTGCCGTAAGCGTGTTTGAATTGAAGGGCATGCCCAAGAATTCCCAAACTCCTTATAACCTGCTTTGCGTCGCTCACCCCGATGATGAAACTCTGTTTTTTGGCGGGCTTCTCCAGCGCAAAAAGGGCAACTGGCGAGTTGTGTGCGTTACGGACGCCAACGCCGACGGCCAAGGTGCGATGCGGAGAAAACAATTCGAAAAAGCCATGCGGTTGCTGGGAGTCGCCCACAACGATTGGCTCGGCTTTCCAGATATCTATGAAAATCGTTTGGATGTGGATCGTCTGATCAACGAATTGCGCTCACTCCCCGCTCCGAAAGAAATCTACACGCACGGAATTCTGGGCGAGTATGGACATCCTCATCACCAAGACGTGAGTTACTCAGTTCACGAGGCTTTCCCCGCGAGCGAGCGACTTTACTCTTCGGCTTACAATGCATTCCCGGAAGTGAAAATCGCGCTCTCACAAAAAGAATTCGAGTTGAAGTGCCGGATCTTGACCGAGGTTTACGGAACGGAAACAAGTCGATTCCTCAATCTGCTCCCGGCGACGTCGAGCGAAGGTTTTGTCAAACTCGATCGTAAAGAAGTGCGCGCGATTTATGACTTTGTAGCCCACAACGAGCCGCTAAAAACACGGCAACTGAAGACTTATCGCTGGCTTACGGAGTTTATCAGCACTCATCGCGCGTTTCCGCGGCCTTTTTAATCCTCCCTGCAGACTCCTCAAACATTCAAATCAAAACCATCAGACCTCTACCCGAACGCGGGAGATTAGAGTACGAGTAGAAGCGTCTGTTTTTGACTGGTCGTTCTCGACGGTTTGTGAGGAGTCGCCATGACTAAACAACGCACCCTACTCATCATCGCCGCGATCGCTTTGATCGGTGGCCTCGTCGCTCAAGCGCGCAACACCGGCGATTCAAAGCAAGAGCCGGCACCGATCGCGACCGAAGAAGGTACTGGCTCAGTTTCGGGCGGATCTTCCGGCGCAGGAGTCAATCCAGCACCGGCCGCGGAAACGTCAGAGGTTGCGGAGCCCTCGGAGACCGACGACTCTTCGTCATCAGTCCGACCGGCACCCCAAACAGGTTCCTCATCCGGGTCGACGCGGGCGCTGGATGAAGACACTCCCGACACGCAAGCCGATAACTTTGTTCCACCCCGTCGGCCTCCGCTCGATCGCGATGTGCCGATGGGCGACCTTGACCCGTCTCGCCGTCCGGGCGTTCCGCCGGATGATTTCATGGAAGACATGGAGCCTGAAGACGAAGAAGGCCTTGAAGAGGACGAATGGATCGAAGACGGCGTCAATGGCTGGGTTGAAGATCCCTACGGCAACGTCACCGAGGATCCCGAAGCTCGCTACTACGATCGTCAAGGACCACCTGGCCCCTAAATTGATTTGATTTATCTCATCCTACCTTCGCGGACTCAAGGCACGAAAAAGCCCCTGAGTCTCCATGCGCAACGACCCAGGGGCAGCGATTTGAAGGAGGATAACAGATTCGAACGCGTAGAAAATCTACGACTAATGGCAAGAGTGATCCTACTCTCTTCAACGATGATTGCAATTTAGCGTTTCCGATAGCTCATCTAAGCGTACCTTATATCTTCGGCGGAGCCTCACGAGCCACGGCTTTGCTCGAGAACTCAAAAAATTCGTGAGTCCGAGACAATCGCGGTGATCAATTTTTTCGGTGTGACATCAAAGGCCGGGTTCCAAACGGCCGAGCTCTGATTCGCCTGGCGACCGGAAACTTCTTCCGCTTTTCTTTCTTCGATCGGAATGGCGGCGCCATCCTTACAAGACTCATCAAAAGTTGTTTGTGGAGCCACGACGTAAAATTTAACGCCGTGATGGTGCGCGAGCACGGCTAAGCCGTAAGTTCCGATCTTATTCGCGGCATCGCCATTTCGAGCGATCCGATCTGCACCGACAAAAACTTTTTGAACGCGCCCCTGAGCCATCAAGGCCCCTGCCATGTTATCGCAAATCAAAGTGTGCGGAATGCCGAGTTTCGAGAGTTCCCACGCGGTTAGACGAGCCCCTTGGAGAAGGGGTCGTGTTTCATCAACAAAGACGTGGATCCTTTTGCCTTGCTCGTGCGCTCGGCGGATCGCACCTAAAGCTGTGCCAACGCCCGCAGTCGCGAGCCCGCCGGTATTGCAATGTGTGAGGATTTGGTCGCCGTCCGCGATGAGACTTGCGCCGTTATCGGCCATGGCTTCGCAAAGAGCGACGTCCTCGATGAAAATGGCTTCAGCTTCGCTGATCAAGCGGCCGCGTTCAAAGGGATTGAGTGTGAGTTTGAGACGATCGATCGCGGCGGCTAAATTGACGGCTGTGGGACGAGCTTCGCGAAGCTCATCAGCAGCGATCGTCAACGCCTCGGCGGAAGCTCCTTTCTCCGCCGCTTGCGCTAGCGCTAGGGCTGCGGCTACCCCGATCAAGGGCGCACCGCGAACCGCAAGACGTTGAATCAACTGAATCATATCCCGCGGCTCGCGACATTCGATCCACTTCTCTTCGTGAGGGAGAAGCGTTTGGTCCAAGACAAAAAGGCGATCACCTTCAGCACGAAGCGCAAGGGAGTCGAGAGTCTTCATAATGTTCTGGGTCCTAGTTTTTTTCTCATCTCTTCTAAGACAGCGATCTCGACCGAAGGCAATGCGGTCAATCCGCCAATCTCCACCGCTGATTTGAGAATGAGGGCCGCGTGTTCAAGGCGTTCCATTCCGTTGTAGGCCTCTGAGAGATCTTCTCCCCAGCTGAGAGCTCCGTGACGTGCGAGAATCATCACGCGATGATCCGGCAACAAAGGCTCAAGGACTTCACCCATAGCGGCCGTTCCCGGCCGCGCGTAGGGTGCAATTGGCACGCGCCCGACAGCAAGAATCAATTCCGACATCGAATCTTTCGGAAGCTCCTTGAGATCGGGTCGCGCAATGGTCCAAGCGATAGCCGTTGGTGGATGCGCATGTACGACCGCCCGCGCGTGAGGGGCGCTCGCATAGATTTTTAAGTGCATCGCCCGTTCGCTCGATGGTTTGCCCGAAACTACGGTGCCATCAAGTTTGACGACCGCGAGATCTTCAGGAGCTAACTCCGCTTTATTTACACCTGCAGGTGTGATCAAGATTCTGTCGTCGCTCATTCGGTAGCTGACGTTTCCGTCGGCCGAAGCGAGATAATTCTTGGCGTTGAGCCGTTGGCAGATCGAAACGATTTTGGCGGCGACTTGTTCTTGCGTCACGCCTGCCCTCGGCTAGTAAATCTCTTCAGCGAAGCCTGGATCTTTTCGCGAATCGCGTCTGCTTCCTTTAAGACTCGAGCTTTCTCGATCGAGAGAACTTCTTTTTTCCTCATCAACGCACGCCCTCGGCAAAAGACCGTATCCACTTCAAGCCCTTGAGTTGAATAAACAAGTTGGCTGCGGAGATCGTGAAGTGGCTGCAGGTGCGCGTGATCAAGATCGATCAAAATGAGATCAGCATCTTTGCCAACTTCGAGACTGCCGATTTTGTCTTGGAGGCCCAGAGCCTTCGCGCCGCCCCAGGTGGCGGCGACCAACGCATCGGAAGCCACCATCGCCGTGTTGTCGCCGGATGCTAGTTTTTGAATCTTCGTTCCAAGATCCATCGCACCAAAGATCGAGAGATCGTTGTTGCTGGCCGCACCGTCGGTTCCCATTGCGACCGTGATTCCTTCACGCAAATAGCGAGCGATAGGCGCAACTCCGGAGCTGAGTTTCAAATTTGAATCTGGATTGTAAACAACCGACGCTCCCGATCTCTTAAAAATTTCGATGTCATCGTCGGTGAAGTGCACGCAGTGAGCCGCGATTGTGCGAGGACCTAGGATGCCCAAGTCGGCGAGACGTCGAACCGAAGTTTTTCCGTGAAGCTTGAGTGACTCTTCTTGCTCGTGCTTCGTCTCGGCTACATGGGTATGGATGAAGCCTGAGAGTTCATTCGCAACGTCGGAGACTTTGCGCAACGTCAAATCGCTGCAGGTATAGGGCGCATGCGGCCCAAGAGCGGGCACGATGCGTTCGTGCCCGGAGTACCGTTGATGGAACTCTCGATAGAGTTTGAACTTATCTTTTCCTAACTCTGCGTCTTCGGGGAGTGGACCGTCCGCCAAGACCTGCGCGATCCAGGCGCGAGTACCTGCGCGCTCAACACAATCAGCCACCGTATTGGCGAAGAAATACATGTCCGCGGTAGACGTCACGCCAAAGCGGATCGATTCGAGTAGCGCTAGTTCAGTTCCAACGCGAACGAAATCACGATCGACGAGTTTCGCTTCGAGCGGCAAAATCCGTTCAAACAGCCATTTGTGAAAAGGAACGTCATCTTCAAGGCCGCGAAAGAGCGTCATCGCAAGATGCGTGTGTGCATTGACGAGCCCAGGCATGACCGCCATTGAAGACGCGTCGATGAACTCATCCGCAAGTTTCGATTTTTCGGATGACCAGGGACTGACTTCAGTGATTTTACCACCGGAGAACTGCAGGTAGACGTCGCGCTCAACCGCCTGTTCGCCGCTCGCGCGACCACCTTTCATCGATAAAAAGTAGCCACAACGAAGGCCGGTGCTTACTTCTCCAACCATTTCAAAATCCCTTTGACGATCCTCAACGCGGAGGCGCGGCACGTCTCGAGGATTTTTTCGTGATCGAGCGGCTGACCGTCACCAAGACCGCAGGCCGCGTTGCTTATGAGCGAAAGACCCGCAAGCTGTGCGCCTGAATGTTTGAGCGCGATCGCTTCCCACACAGTCGACATTCCAACGGCGTGAACACCCCAACGCCCGTAGAGCTCAACTTCCGAAGGAGTTTCGAAACTTGGTCCAAGGAGGCCCATGTAGATTCCGCGGTGGCATTTCACTCCTTCAACCTGAAGGAGTTTTTCAATCTCGCTCATCCACTGCGGCTCGTAAACTTGGCTGAGATCAGGAAAGCGAGGCCCCAGTTCCCGGCCATTGGGCATTACGGGATTTTCGCCCGTCAGGGGATTTTGTCCGGTCATGTTCACGTGATCGCGAATGATCATCACGTCGCCCGCCGTGTGAGCACGATCGATTCCACCGGCAGCATTCGAGAGCAAGAATCGCGATGTGCCTGCCAGACGCGAAATCATGACCGGAACAACGGCTTCGCGCGCGGAGTGTCCTTCGTAGCCGTGAAGACGCCCGCTTTGGAAAACGATTTTTTTCCCCGTCTTCGTGTTTTCAACGAAACGGTACTTTCCCGCGTGATCTTGGACGGTCGAAACCGGAAGACCTGGGATCTCGTCAAAGCTAAGCTCGCCCATGAGGCGCCACGCATTCGTCTCTTTCAAGATGGAATCGAGCGCGGCCCCGAAACCTGAGCCGAGCACCATGTGAAAATCAGGAGCGCTATTTAAACCAACGCGCTTAAGTGCGCCTTGAAACGCGGCGAGCGCTTCGGATGTCACGTAAGAATTTTTCGAATGAGCGGTCACGGATGAATCAGAGACTTTAGTCGACATGCATTCGAACATTTCATAGATCTGCGCCAAGCGTCAAGGACAGCGCTTTACGAGTCTAGGGAGATACGTCAGGCTTTTAAAAACGGGAATTCGGTGAACACGTTTTCGATGACGGGAGAGACAAATGAGCGATGCGGCTTCTTCCAACTCAGCTCCGCAAAGTTATTGGCGCAAATGCAGCTCTTGCAAAAAGCCAATTGGTCTCGGTGCCCAGTATTTTATCTGCAGCGTCTCAACGTGTAATAACCCGCGCACGGGTTACGCTTTTTGTAGTGTTCACTGTTTTGAAAGGCATCTGCCTGGTGCAAGACATAAAGATGCGGGAGCGATCGAGAAGACGGCTCCCCATATTCCGCACGACGCTCCGGCCGCGAGCACGCCAGCTTCATCCACAGCTTCATCGACTTCTTCACAAGGGGCCCAAGCCGAAGCTCGAACTCCGAATCGTGTGTTTGCGAAGTCCCCTTCGGCTACCGCTTCTTCACCGCGACCTGGCGCAAATCTTCCGCGCGAAGTTCTCGTGATCGCCTCGCGCTTGAAGGACTACATCGCCGCGAGATCCGAGTTCAACACCTCGGGCTCGGTGATGGATGTGCTTTCGGACCATTTGCGAATCATCTGTGATCGCGCGATCGACAACGCTCGTGCCGACGGAAGAAAAACCGTCATGGATCGTGACTTCGAATTTTTGAAAAAATAGAAAGCGCGAGGTGACTTTCCTCGCGCTCTTACAATTACATCAAGCCTTCAGCTTTCAATGTCGATTGTACGGCAGGACGTGATCCCACACGCTCCATGTAAGATTTCAACTCGGGCCATTTGCCCATGTCGATCTTGTGAAAGTTCGTCCAGTTCAAAACCGTGAAGAGATAAGCATCCGGCGCGGAGAACTGTTGTCCCATCAAAAACGAATTCGTTTTGAAGTGCTTTGCGAGGAAGTCGAACTTCTTTCCTAAATTTTCAACGGCTTGCTGGCGAGCTTCGGGAAGCGTGTTCGGATTCCAAAGTGGGCCGAAACCTTTATGAAGTTCCGTTGCGATGAAGTTGAGCCATTCCATGGCGCGGTAACGCTCCAGCGTTCCGGCTTTGGGGAGCAAACCAGCTTCCTGCGTTTGATCACAGATGTACTGAATCACGACAGCGTTTTCTGTTAATAGCTGCCCGTTGTCGAGCTCCAACGCAGGCACCGATCCTTTCGGATTGATCTTGTAATAGTCGCTACCGCCGACTTGGTGAGTTTTCAGATTCACCGCTTCGGCCGCGTGCTTCATTCCGGCTTCTTGAAGAACAATATGAGGCGCCATCGAGCAGGCACCGGGACTGTAATAGAGTTTCATGCTGGACTCCTTCTTGATCGGGCTTGGGTCTGACTCTGATCAAGTGAAAGCTTCCTCCCACCCTCACTCTCAACTCAAGCCATGACACAGCAAACAAAACCCCAATGAGGTCCCGGCAAAAACGTCGCAAACTTTCACCAAAAGATCGTCGCATGGATACCGCGTTGACGTCCCAAAACGATGCGCTGTTTTCGCACGCGATTTTTCCCATACGAGTCGCTGACTTGCACGGGTGTCAGCGGAAATAACGCCTGTCGCTTGCGGCACCGATGTTGCCCCTTTTGGTCACATACACAGTGACTAGGCAGCCGCCTCAAAAGCGGACGCACGATTCAGGAGGAACGGGAATGCGCAGCCAATTGACTCTCAAAGAAAACATTCGGGATTTCAGCTTGAAGCTCGCTCTTACTTTCATAGCGTCATCGCTCGCTGCTTGCAGCTCTGCTCTTCAGTTCTCCGAAGTTGAGAAGCCGAATATCGAAGTCTTCGAAACTTCGTCGAAGTTCAGCTCGTATAGCGTAAAGCCGCTCGACATTGTGTGGGTCATCGACAACTCAGGTTCGATGGGCGAAGAAGCCGCCCACGTCCGCACGAATCTCGCGGCTTTCTTAGGTGTTGTCCAAACCGGCACGGCGCTTCGCATGGCGCTGATCTCGGCAAAAGGCAACAGCGGAACAAACGTCAGCATCCCGGCGAGTGCCTCATCGAATCCAAATTTTCTTCACATCGAAAAAACCGTCGGCAGCACGGATCCTGTTCAGATCGCGGCCTCAGCTCTCTGCCCCTCACAACCGGACGCAACGAGCAAATGTAAAGATTCAAAGATCACGGGCTACACGGATGTGCGCAGCAAGCTCTTGAACTTCCTTCGCCCGGATTCGAAAAAAGTTTTTGTCTTCGTGACGGATGATGAATCGAATCTTCCCGCAGCGACTTTCATTTCGGTCTTTAAAGAAGCTTTCCCAGGTGAAACGCCCACAACCTTTGGCTTTGTAGGCCTCGGAGCTTCAAGCCCCTGCCAAGCACGCGCCGGCTCGGTTTACAAAACACTCGCAGATCTGACAGGCGGCGCTGTTTTCAATATCTGCGACGCTAGCTGGACGTCCCGCTTTGCGACCCTCGCCGAAAACGTTGTCAAACTCGCAAGCGATGAAATCAGATTACCCGCGGCGGTTCTCGAAGCTTTCATGTCTGGCAAAATTCTTACCGTTGAAGTCGGCGGACGCCTGATGCACGCCGCCCAATACGTCATCGAAAACGGTATCATCAAATTCGACCCTGAAGCGGTGGCAGGAATTGAATCCGCGCAAGTGCGGATTACCTATTCCCTTCCAGAGCCGGAGCCCGTGCAGCCGAAGTAAAAGAGGCTGACGAATATGCATCTGTGAAAGGCTCTCTCGATTTAGCGCCCGCCTCGGAATCCTGAGGACGGGCGATTGTATTTGGGTCGCCCTCTTTCTCCGCGCGAATCGCCGACTTGATGCGTTTGGTGAAAAGCGGAAGCAAAAAGAGGATCACGACAAAGCCAAGCACACTCAGAACAGCGCCAAGGCTCGGATCCTGAAAGAGCTGACGAACTTCGCGGCCTAAAAAGTTCAGGACGATTAAGCCCGGTAAAAATCCAATCGTGGTGGCAATCAAAAGCTTCCACAATGGAACGCGGCAAATTCCTGCAGCTAAGTTCACGAACGTATTGGGAGCCACCGGAACAAGCCCCAGCGCAATCAAAGCGGGCAAGCCGTGATCGCGCATCTCGTGAGAGATCGCTTTGAAACGATCTCCAAAGGTGCGCTCAGCCGTCTTGGCTCCGAGCGATCGGCCAAGCGAATGCTCAAGGATCGCCGCGATCCACGCACCGCAGAGCCCGCAAATAAATCCTTTCCATCCGGGATAAACCATCGCGACGGCCATCAGGAGAAGATTAATCGGAACGAGAAAGACATTCGCAAGACCAATGAAGAACGAGAATACGGGCAACGCAAAGTCATTGTGTCGGGCAAAATCGCGCATCAAGACAAAGAGGCGGCGCGGTTGAAGGTACTCGGCAAGTGGCGTGAATCTCCAAACGATCGCCAACACGATCAAAACGGCGAGCACCGAAATCCACACGGCCCAAGCACGGGTTTTTTCTCTTGATCGGAGGCTCGGCGTTTTTGACATCTGTGGGACCTTCATATGAATGGGAGCATTTGGAGAACGGGGGAAAAGCCAACCCATTCAATAGCGGTCTATCGACACAGTTACATGTCGAAATCGTCACCGATTTACGTCGGTTTCTTCAATCCGCGTCTTAAGGTGAGATGAATCCGCCTGGAAGCTCACGACCCCTCTGCCGCTAGCGTAAAATCAGGAGAATGGACCACTCCAAAAACGCAACCAGAGGCGCCACTAAAAGCGCGGCCCCGACTGCCACGAAACGCCTTTTGAGATGGAGCCTCTTTCTTGGACTTCTTTCAATCGCCCTCCCGGGCTTTGCCCTTGAAGGCACCTACCAGGTTGCGATCAAAAAACAGGAAGAAAAGAAACAGTCTCGGTGGTCACTCACCGACTGGCTCGCGCAAAAACAAAAAAACCGGATGATGGATCTGTGGCTGGCGAAGAACTCACAGTCCAGCCCGTTTGAATTCTTTCTCGAGCTTGAATCCGTCAATTACGGCGCAAACTTGAGTGCGTTTCCCGATGAAGTCTCAAATCGCAACGTCTACTCCGGTAGACTTGCAGCCTACGCCGGCTTGGCGGGGCTTCGCGGAGGATACGCCCAAGACACGGAAGAACGCTCCCATTGGAACGCAAGCTTGAATTTGCGGCTCTTTGGAAAAGCTCTCCAAGACACGCACCTCAATCTTGAATACGGCTTACGTGGATTGACTCGCAAAAACCTGACTTCGGAGAGCGAAGTTTTTCAAAACCAGTTTGGCGCCGCCACGCTCAATCTTTACTTCACGAAATATTTCGGCATCGAAGGTGTCTACCGAAAACTCCTGCCCGTCGCCTCTGATCGCAAGACATCGCTAGAAGGCGAGAGCGTCGATGCGGGAGTCTTTATCGATTTCTCTCTTTTACGCGTCTACGGGACTTGGAGAAAAGAGTCGCTCAAGTTCGACAACCCTGCTCAGGGATCGACGCCGGGATCCACCACCCAAGAAAGCCGCGAAGGCTTTGGTGGTGGACTCAGACTTTATTTTTGATCACTCTTTCGAACTGGCCCGTAAGCGAGAAACACGCACGCTAATGCGGCCGCGGCGACGAAATGCTTGAGGGTGTGTCCACTTACAAAGTGCGTAAGTTCAAAGACCGCTCCGTCGGTCATTTCAAAAAATTTCGCAAGCGCGTAGAGCAAAAGCATCCCGACAAATCTTTGATTCGAAATCAGACCTCTCGGGAACTGCCACGCAAGAACCGCGAGCAACAAGGCTCCACCGTATTGAAGAAGGACGTACGACTTCAAAGTTCCGGCCCCTAAATGCCAACCCACGAGGTTGATGAAGGAAACCGCGCCGATCAGGGCGCCTGATAGGAGCCCGAAGCGTGCATTTACACGGTCCGCGATAAAAAGACCGATGAGGGCCGAGAACAAAGCAACCATCGGCAACCGATCCCAAAAGAGCAGCGCTTCGCTCGGGGACCAATGATAAAGGCCAGAGCCAAAGGCCGTAAGAAATGCAGAACCCGCAAGGGCGTAACCAAGCCAGCGATGTTCATTTGGCACATTTCCGGCTTCACGAATCCTCTTAATGCCCCAAAGGCCGATCCAAACAAACGCGAGGTTTGAAACGACGTCTAAAAAGTTAGGAATCCCCCACAACCCGCGCTGATCGGCATAGGCTACGAACCAACTGCCGTCGCGAGCCGGGAGGTGAGGCCAAAGCAAGCCAGCGGCGGCGGCAAACAAAATGAGCAAAAAGGTAAGACGGCGGGTGCGAGGTTGGGCTTCAGCTAATGAAAAAGCGGCCATATTCGACTCCTGTTTAGTAAATCCAGGATATCGCTACGACCGCCTCAATGGTCACAGGCGGCGTTACAATGTAACAAGAGAGCAGAAATTCTAGAATTGCGACGGAAAGATCGACTCAGTTCTAAGACCGTCTTTGTTACTATGTAACAAAGACGGTCGCCGTACTAGGGGCTCTTTTTGAAGAGATGAGCGAATTCTCCGTAACCTTCCTTCTCCAGGTCCTCGACCGGGATAAAGCGAAGAGCTGCCGAGTTGATGCAGTAACGTTGTCCTGTTGGCTGGGGACCATCTTCAAAAACGTGTCCCAAATGCGAGTCTGCGTGTTTACTCCGAACTTCCGTACGGGTCATGAAAAGGGAGCGATCCGTTTTCTCCGTCACGTTTTCCTTTTTCAAGGGACGCGTGAAGCTCGGCCAGCCGCTTCCGGAATCATATTTATCGAGCGAGCTAAAAAGAGGCTCACCCGAAACGACATCAACGTAAATACCGGGACGCTTGTTATCCCAGAATTCGTTTTGGAAGGCGCGCTCAGTTCCCTCTTTCTGCGTCACTTTGAACTGAAGAGGCGAGAGTTTCGATTCAAGATCACCAACGCCGGGTTTTTTGAATTTTGTTGAGTCCCAAGCCATCACTTCTCCTCCGTAAAATCCGCAGACGAAGGCCAATAACAAGGCAGCTCTCCGCCAATTACACCTTTGTCCTCGATCATTTTGGGCCATTGCGACCTCCTCAGAATCCGCGATCAACATAGATCATACGCTGTCATGAGGCGAACGGTTACAGGCCCCCAAAACTTACGAGATTCAATAGTTTGAATTAGCCGAACCGTAACCTTTTCCAACCCTCTCGTCCATTTTGATACCGGTTGACAGAAATCCACCCTCGTTCCAGATTGCGCACGTCGTGCAACGAAGAAAAACGGCCTTTTTCCAATACATGCCTCTTTTGTTTGCGGTTGTTGCCGGCTACTTTCTCGTGGGCCCAACGGCCCATGCCCACACATCGGCAACTAAAGAACAGCATCTTCATGTTCGAGTCGGAACGGAAACTGATTTCCCGCCCTACCAGATGGTTGACGCTCAAGGAAACCCGCAAGGTTACGCGATCGATTTGATCCGCGCGGTGGCGAAGCAATCGAATCTGGAACTCGAGTTCACCGTCGGACCTTGGGCGGAAATTCGCCAAGATGTTGAAGACGCGAAAATCGACGTGCTTCCGCTGATGACAAAATCGCCGGAGCGACAGGGACGCGTCGACTTCTCCGACACGCACATCATCGCTTACGATGCGATCTTCGTTCACAAAGACTCGGCTTCGGTGATCAAGTCGGATCGCGATTTGTTTGGTAAACGCATTGTCGTTATTAAGGGCGACTATGCCGAAGATTACTTGAAAAGTGGTGATCATCGGAATCGTTATGATGCGCAGATCATTGCGGCGAGAACTTTGTTTGATGCGCTGAAGCTGCTGTCAATGGGCGAAGGCGACGCACTTGTTTGCTCTCAAGTCGCAGGCTTGAGCGCGATTCAACACAAAGGCTTCGAATCGATTCAGCTCGCCGAGCGTCCCTTGTTCGGAACTTACTCTCGTGAGTATGCTTTCGCGGTCCGAAAAGGTGACCGTGAACTTCTCAATCGCCTCAACGAAGGCCTCAAAGCTGTTATCGCAAATGGCGAATACGGCGGCATCTACGAGAAATGGTTCTCGCACCTTGATCCAAACACCCGGCGCCAAGCCGAACTCCAAAGGCGCATGAGCATCGTTCTGCTCATCGCGATCGCGATCGCCGCGATCTCGACGATTGCCGTTTTCTTCTTCAAACGAGAAGTGAATCGTAAAACACGATCTCTCATGCACGCACAAACGCAGTTTAAGCGTCTGGTCGACAATCTTCCCGGCGCTGTCTTCCGTTCTTGCCGTCGCGACGGCGAATGGTACTTCGAGTATCTGAGCGATGCGACCGAGAGGATCATGGGGTATCCCGCGAGTGAGTTTATCGGCGCAGGTAATCCGCGCTTCCGGGAGATTGTCCATCCCGAGGATCTCGCACTCATCGACCGCGTCTGTCGCGAAAGCTCCTCGGGTCCGTTCCGGCGCTTCGAGATCGACTTCCGCGTTATCGCAAAAGACGGAACAACCCGTTGGTTACATGCACGCGGAACGTCGCTCACTGACGACGGCATTGGGAATTCCGGCGCGAATCATCCGGTTGAAACCACGACGCTTGATGGCATCGTGCTCGATATCACCGAGCAAAAACGCGTAGCTGATCTTCTTACTCAACAACAATCGAAGATGGCGTCTTCTGCTCGCCTATCGGCTCTCGGCGAAATGGCGGGCGGGATCGCGCACGAAATCAATAACCCCTTGGCGATCATCAATCTCCGTACGCATCAGCTCTCGCAACTGGCTGAAAAAGGCGACGTTCGCTCACGAGACGCGCTTACGATCGCGCAAGGAATCGAATCCACCTCGATCCGCATTTCAAAAATCATCAAATCACTTCAGACCGTCGCTCGAGAATCGGAGCATGATCCGTTTGAGCGTGTTCCTTTGAAAGCCATCATCGGCGATGCGTTCGAGCTCTGTTATCAGCGCATGAAAAAGCACGGAATCGACGTCATCGTCGATGAGTTCCCCGGTGAGATCGAAGTCGATTGCAAGCGCGTGCAGATCTCGCAAGTTTTGATCAATCTGCTCAATAACGCGTTTGATGCCGTCGTAAACCTGCCCCAACGTTACATCAGAATTTCGGCGCGCGATCTCGGGGCCCTTGTTGAGATTGCGATTGAAGACAGCGGTGGCGGCATCCAACCGGCCGTGGCGGAAAAGATTTTCCAGCCTTTCTACACCACAAAAGGCGTCGGCAAAGGCACGGGCCTTGGCTTGAGCATCTCAAAAGGAATGATCGAAACTCACGGAGGCGAGATCTGGTTAGACACCGATGCTCTCCATACCCGTTTCGTTTTGACACTTCCGAAGCAGCAAAGATTCAATGTTGAGAGCTTAGGTCAGGAGGTCTCCGCGAACCGTTTCGGCGCTAAACGAAACGTCAGCCATCCTGAACTCACATCCCTTTGAGACCTCTCTAACTTCCATCCGCTTCACTCCGTTTAGGCGCACCGCTTAATGTCTCATCTCGAGACGGGGTCGCGTTCGTCAACAAGCTCGACAGTTTCTCGATCTCCATCGGACTAAAACGGTCTAGTTCAGTGCTGAATTAGAGAAAAACCGGGGCGAATCGGGATTTCTTCATTTTTCCAACTAGACCCTGCGAGAACCATCCGAAGAAATAGGCGTCACAAACGACAATCGAACCCTAACAGGAGTGCGGAGCTATGAAACGTTTCAGATACTTTGCCTACGCGGCGATCTGGCTCGTGATCTTCGGATGGAGCCGCAGTTCCGAAACAAAGACCGTCGTTGGCTACAACGAACACGGTCAGCGCGTAGAAAGAGCGGCCGCTCGCTCGGGCGAACTTTGCGCGGCTTCGGGTTCCTATTTTGCGGCTATGTGCGAAGACTCAGGCTTTGAAGTCCTGATCGCGTCGAAATGCCAAACCCTTTGCTCGGGCCCGGTAGATCCCTAATCATTTGGTTCGCCGAGCTGTGAGCCGTCTCCTGATAAGCGAACACTTGAGTTGGTGAACTCGCTCCCATCGGGTATAGTCCCGACCAATGGTTCACATTTCAAATATTTCCAAAGGCTACGGGAAGAAGACCCTGTACAAGAACGGGTCTTTTCAAATCAACCCTGGTGAGAAGATCGGTTTGGTCGGCCCCAACGGCGCCGGCAAAACGACCATCTTCCGCATCATCACAGGTGAGGAGCTGCCCGATGAAGGCCGCATCTCCAAGCCCGAGCGGACCGTTGTCGGCTACTTCTCCCAGAACATCGAAGAGATGAAAGGTCGCTCCGCGCTTGAAGAAGTGAAAGCGGCTGTAGCGCGCGTGCCGGAAATCCAAGCACGTCTGCAAGTGATCGAGGGTCGTCTGGCCGAGCCGATGGAAGACGACGAAATGCAAAAGATCCTCGAGGAGTACGGCGAGCTTCAAGCGGAGTTCGAACGTCTTGGTGGCTACGATCTCGAATCGCGCGCCGCCGAAATTCTTACGGGTCTCGGCATCGGCCCTGACGACTACAATCGCCCGACCGAAAGCTTCAGCGGTGGTTGGAAGATGCGGATCGCGCTTGCGAAAATCCTCGCGCTGAATCCCGACGTTCTGCTGATGGACGAGCCGACGAACCACTTGGATTTAGAAAGCATCATCTGGCTTGAAGCTTGGCTCACCAACTTCAAGGGCTCGCTTCTCATGACGAGCCACGATCGCGAGTTCATGAATCGCATCGTTTCCAAAATCGTCGAAGTCGCGAACAACGCGATCACCGTTTACGGCGGAAACTACGACTTCTACGTTAGGGAGCGTGAGATCCGTCGCGAACAGCTGATCGCTGCGGCCAAACGACAAGGAGACATGCTCGCAAAAGAAGAGGAGTTCATCGCTCGCTTTGCGGCTCGCGCCTCGCACGCGGCGCAAGTGCAATCGCGCGTGAAAAAACTCGAGAAGATCGATCGCATCGAAATTCCACTTGAAGAAAAGGCGATCAACTTCGAATGGCCAGTTCCTCCGCGCGGAGGCGATGAAGTCGTTAAGATCGAAGGCCTCGGCAAAATCTGGAAAACTTCCGAAGGAAAAGAAAAGCTCGTTTTCCGCGGGGCTCACGCTCTCGTGAAGCGCATGGATCGCGTGGCGGTTGTCGGCGTCAACGGCGCTGGTAAGAGCACGCTCTTGAAAGTCGTCACGGGACAAACGGATCCAAGCGAAGGAAAAGTCACCGTGGGCGCGAGCGTCGAAGTTGGCTACTTCAGTCAAAACTCGCTCGATGTACTCGATCCGAAGTCGACGATTCTCGACGAAGTCTATAGCCGCATGCCGAACTCTTCGATCGGTTACGTAAGAAACTTGCTCGGAGCTTTCAAGTTTTCGGGCGATGAGGTTGAGAAGAAGATCAGCGTTCTTTCCGGCGGCGAGAAAAGTCGCGTTGTCTTGGCGACCATTCTTTCTCGTCCCGTGAACTTGCTTGTTCTCGACGAGCCGACGAACCACTTGGACATTCAATCACGCGAAGTCTTGCTTGATGCGATCAAGAACTTCCCCGGAACTGTCATGATCGTAAGCCACGATCGACACTTCTTGCGTGAGATCACAACCCGCGTGTTCGAGCTGGATAAAAACCAGCTCACCATCACGGATGGAACGTGGGATTACTATCAGCAGAAAAAAGCGTCGTTATAATTCCGTCAAAACACCGAGAACTCCGTTAACGACTTCGGCCATGCGGCCGAAGTCGAGCGTATCGGGAGTATCGGTTTCTTTGTGGTAATTGTCGTTCCGGAACATAGCCGTGTCCGTGATCATCACGGCCGGAATACCGCGATGCCAGTAATTCACGTGATCACTTAAACCGACGCCCGGGAAGCGCCCCGGTGCATTGAGCGATTCTACGGGAATCGAAGCCCGACTTCTCATCAAGGTTTTCACCTGTCTCGTCACCATCCAACTTTTCGGATTGCCGATGACGGCGATGAAATTTCCGACGTTCGGGTAAAGGTATTTGAGCGAAGGAACTGGAAAGTTCTGCGAGTTCGGTTGATCGCTGAAGTACCCAATCATCTCCAAGCTGATCATGAGTTTTATCTTCGCTTTTTCCGGAAGCAGACTTTCGGCATGAACCGCACTCCCCATTTGATTCGTTCCGAAAAACGGGGGCTCTTCCGTCGTGTACGCGACGAAATCAATCCTCTTATCACTCGGCGTGCGGGGCTTCATGAGACGCGTGAGTTCTAAGAGACCCGCTACGCCGCTGGCATTGTCGTCTGCTCCGGGCTGCTCTTCGTGGACGTCGTAATGGGCCCCCACGACGATCCGACTGGGCGCATCTTCGGGACCAACGGTGACGATCAGGTTTTCGTAAGTGGCGCCACCGGCTTCAAAGCGCTGCGAGGTCACGACGTACCCTTGATCCGACCAAACTTTTTTTATGTACTCGCCTGCCCTCGATAGGGATTGCTGATTCCGAAAATTGCGCGCCGGAGAAATCGAAGCGAGCTGTCTCACATGTCGTTCGAGGTCCTGAGAGCTCGCTTCTTTGAGTCGATCCGTAGGGCGCGCGGTGCTGGACTCGAATTCTGGATTCGTCAGGAAGGCCACGACCAATGGAATGAGAATGAGAAAAAGAAAAAACCCCTTCACGATCGCGCGACGGAGATCATCGAAAAAACTCAACTGCCGCTCCTCTCAAAATGATTCTCGGACCCTTTGTAGCGAACCGTTTCACCGGTTTCAGGCGCAAGAAACTCGCTCGTTTTAACGCTGGCCGAATCCTCGGTCGAAGGCTGCGCGCGGAGAAGTTTTAAACCCTCCGTTAACACAGTCGCTGGCTCATCGATGCCTTCGTTTGTCAGTTGGAAGGTTCCGTAATGAGTTCCGAGAGCCCTAGGATGACCTAAATCTTTCCAAGCGAGAAGCGCATCTTCAGGACTCATGTGCGCTTCCTTCATAAACCAACGCGGCTCGTAGGCGCCGATCGGGAGAATCGAAAGCTGAAACAAACCCAACCGATCCCGAATGGCTTTGAAATGCGGTCCGTAACCAGTGTCGCCCGCAAAGAGCGTTTTGACGCCGCCGGCTTCAAAGACCCAAGACGACCAAAGAGCTTCGTTTCGATCGAATAGACCGCGAGCCGACCAGTGCTGACTAGGTGTCGCCGTGATTCTTACGTTTGAGCCGATGGCTCGCGATTCCCACCAATCGAGCTCTTCAACGTTGGGGAGGTCTTTGAGAAGTTTTTTGTTCCCGAGCGGAACGAGGATAAGAGTTTTGTCTCGCTCGGAGATCGCGCGAATAGAGGCAACGTCGAGATGATCGTAGTGGTTATGGCTGACGACTATGACATCGATGGGTGGAAGTTCATTTATCGTGAGCCCCGGTGGTCGCACTCGCTTGGGTCCGGCCCACGATACAGGGCTCGCACGCTCCGAGAAGATCGGGTCGGTCAACACGTTGAAGGGGCGTTCTTGATCAACGCTTGAAAACTGAAGAAGATGAGTGGCGTGTCCGATGAAAGTGATGTGCGCATCACCTGTCGCGACCTTGTGAGGCAGCTTGGGCTGCTCCCGGTTATCGAGACGCTCGGGCCAACCTTTCACGCCGCCTGCCATCTTCCAGCGAACGAGATCAAGAAAGCCTTTTTCCACCTTTACGCCGGGATTGAAAAACTTCTTTCCGTCGAAATGATCTGATTTCGAATAAGGAGGAGTTGAACATCCCGTGGCGAAAAAAAGCATGAGAGAAGCTACGCGACCCATCGTCATCTCTTCATCATCGGCTGAGGCGACCTAGGCGTCAACGTTCTCAGAAGATCAAGGTAGCTCCGACCCAACTCGAAAAATTGCGATCGAGGTACACATTGCCCGCAACCCAACCATCGGTTTTCGCCTCGAGACCCCAGTGAGTTTCGAAATTTTTAGAAATAGGATATCCCAGCTCAACCGACGCGAGGGCGCCTAGGTCGTCTTCCGTTGATTTCACCCGCTGGTTACGGGGTTGCAGCCAAACGTTTGCTTTAGCGGAGATATTGTAACGACCATCGGAAAGCGGATATCTGATGAGCTCGGCGCTGAGACCCGGAAAATAGCGAACAGCGTTGACGAAGTTCTGCAACTTAAAGAGCCAATTCTTTTCTGCCTGCTTGAGAAAAAGGTTTCCTTCGATGCTGTAACCAAACGAAGTGATATGGTGGCGTAGGTTGAGATTCCATTTGTCACCGTAGCCGAAGATTCCGCCTTGAAATTCATCAAAGTAGATGAGGAAAGGATCTAGCAAGTTGATCAGCGACAAGTTGGCTTGGAGTCTGAGGAACGACTTCTCCTCTTCGGAGAGATCCGAAAACTTCCGGTAGCGATTGATGCCGACACCCGAAGGATGAGGTCCGCGAGCTGAGTAAGGTTCGTCGGGGCGGTAAAGATCATAGACCCATGCCGTACAATCGAGTCCCGTGAAGTCCCGCTTGAGAAGATTGACTCCGTCGGCTTCGTTTTCCTCTTCCGTGATCGAATCTGCCGCCCCCGAGGCGCAGGTCTGTAAATAAAAAATATTGTTCACGTGGTTCATCCAGAGAACTAGCTTGTCCCAACTTGGCGTTTGGAAGAAAAATCGACGCTTCTCAAGAAGTAGATTCTGCTCGTACTGCGACTCGATGCCAGCGGTGCTCAATCGAGCTTGTTCGGCGGGATGATCACGCTTGAGTCTTTCTAAATCTTCATCTCGAACGTGACTGACGGCGATCACACTTTGTCCAATTGGAAAGTTGTAGGTGTCGTTGTAGCTCCCGATTTTGCGCCGACTCATGACGGCGCGGTGCCACTCTTCGTGCAGCCACGTTGAACTTAACGGCAGCGTTGCGGTGACAAGATCGAAGAGCGCGATACCGAGGCGTGGTCCGAGCGTTGGTTCTTCCGATCGACCGATCGCAAAGTGCACGCCTTGATAAAAGTTGGTCGAAAGTGAAAGCGATTGACGCATGCTCGGGAACTCGAAGCCACTGCCGATCGAATTAAATGGAACGTCGAGCAAAGGAAAGTCGAGGATCAAAGGAGCTCGCTCGTGCGCATCGTTCGATTCCTGACTCTGCGCCTTCTGGGCGTAGGTCGAGAGCATCGCAAAAAGTGCGTAAGAAGAAATCAGGATCGAAGCCTTCATCTTTTTCATGTTTCGAGGTTTAGCACGGAGTTTCCGCGTTGGCGACTTCGGGGAAATCCGAATTTGTGTGGCGTGCGTTGACGTTCGATCACTGCGGGACCCCGACTTTGGACGTGTCGCAGGCGAATCGATGGAGGAAGCTTGCCGTGACCATTTGTCACCTCGGCGTTAGGCCTCTTCAGTAACCGGGTTGTTTCGCCGATCCGTTATTGATCTCAGGAGGTTGGAAGTTGAAACAATGGGTACAAAAGCTGATCGATCAGCTCGACTTGGGTGCTTCCGAGAAATCGAAAAGCCGTCCAAAACTTTCCGATGAGCGCGCAACGCTCCTCTACCTCATCGACATCTACAACAAGAACCTCGTCGACATCGACACTCATCCGATTCGTCGCGTACGCGAACAACTTGATGAGTTCACGCGTGAACTCGTCGGCGCGGGTAAAGAAGAGTCGGAAAAGGTGCTCTTCCGTTTCCGCCAGTTTTTCTCCGGTTACCGCGTGGCTGAATACACTTACATTCGCAAAAACTTCGAGGACTTCAAAGGTATCATTTGGAACTTCGTTGAGCACATGAGCGAAGACTTCCAACATGAACAAACGGATGACAAGGAAGTTCAATCGAATCTCGAGCAGCTGAAAGAAGCGGTGGAGACGGATTCGATCGATCTCTTGCGAGCTAAGTCGAAGGAGTTCATTCACTTCTACGTTGAGCATCAGACGAAGCGTGAGCAGCGCCGCTCAAAGCGCATGAAGAACGTGCGCAAGAACTTAGATCAAGTGAAGAAACAACTCGTCGAAGCTGATCGCACGATGCGTTTGGACCACCTCACCCAAGCTTACAACCGCCGTAGCTTCGATGAGCAGATGAAGCAGCAGTTCAACTTGCACACGCTTGAAGAGGCGCCGGTTACCCTCGTGTCGATGGACATCGACTTCTTCAAAAAGATTAATGATACCTACGGCCACGACATCGGCGATTTCGTATTGAAAGAATGCGTACGCATTCTACAAGGTGTTTTTGCCCAGGAAACCGATTTCGTAGCCCGTATCGGTGGCGAAGAGTTTGCGATCGTTCTTGCGGATCACGCACTTCCCCAAGCGATCAAGCGCGCGGAAGAAGCGATGACGAAGATCCGCAAAGAAGTTTTCGTGAAAGACAACATGGAACTTCGATTCACGGTTTCAATGGGGATTGCGCAGCTCAACACTGGCGAGACGGTTGATCAATGGATGAAGCGCGCTGATAGCGCTCTCTATGAATCGAAGAACTCCGGTCGCAACCGGTATACGGTTTCGCCCTCGCCCGCAGAGATGGACAAGGTCGCTTAAAAGTCGTTCCAACGGTAGATATCGAGACGTAGAGGCCGATGTTCTGCCTTGAGCAGGCAAAAGATACTGCCGTCCGGAAACGACGAAACAATGAAGATGTCGTCATCTTCCACGGTCACGTTCTTCCCGATTCCCTGAACGAACGGAATGATGAACGCGAGCACATCTGTGACTTCGAAAGCCGGCTCCGCGAAAAAGATGGCGCCGTCGCGATCGACGTACCTAGCGCTGCCAGGGCGGAACTGAATCGCGATGGCGTCTTCAGGAATGCTTCGGACCCAATTGGCCACTCTCTCGCTCGACATCTAAACTCCTCTCGTCTCACTGATTGTGCAATCGAATCGCATCGTTACAGCGAGTGTCAAATCTTTAGACACCTGCTTTGCGAGTGTCGATCGAGAATTCGAAGTTACACCCTCAGAAATCTGACAACAGTCGATCAGGGTTGTCCACTTCTCCTCGTATAAAAGGGCATTCGGCGCGGCTCCGACGTTGCACTAGCGGCGGGCATGAAGACAAAAAGATTCAAAACGATTCTCAACGCCTCGGTTCTGGGAGCGGGGCTCACAACAACTCTCAGCACTCCAGATTCAGCGCACGCACTCGTTAATATGCGCGATGCAAACTACTTCGGCTCGTGGACGGATGTCGATGGAAGCCGCCTTCATCCCGATCTCAAAGCTCGCCGGTTTTACTCCTCTCGCTCGCGCCATCAGGGGATGTACGGATTCGGTTGGTGTTCTGATTTCGAAACGAGTGTACGCAAAACACACGACGGTCGCGTGATGCTCTTTGAGTGCGGCTCATCGACGGAACTCTCCTACTCCCCTGTTCGCAATCGGGGTGGCGTTTACACATCACCCACGCGCCCAAAAGATGAAATCTATCAAGGGGCTGGATTTTATACGCGAGTTTCGGCAGAAGGCGTGGTTCAAAAATTCAACTCTGACGGAAAGCTTCTCGCGATCGCAGATAAGTCAGGCCGCTTACTAACGATTGTTCGCGATCGTCGCGGCAAGGTGAGCGAAACGCAGATTGAAGGCGGAGCTTGGATTCGGTTTCAATATCAAGGTGATCGCGTCGCTGAGATTCAAGATCATACGGGAGAAAAAATCAGCTACCGTTATCAAGGTGATGATTTGGTTGAAGTAAAATCATCTTCAGGTCGCTCTCTCCACGCTTACTCTTATGATGAGTTCCACAATATGGTCCGCGTGGATCAACTTGGGCAAACGCGCGAGCGAATCGCGTACGACCCAGAACGAGATCAAGTCGCAAGCCTTGAAGCGAGCGATGGATGCAAAGAGAAGTACACTTTCACGGCCGGCACCCCCGGCCGTTTTGTTTCGGAGGCAAGGAAGACCTGCCCAGGAAAATCATTAGATAAATCATCGACGCTTGCGCGCTTTGACTTCTGGTACAGCTTGGATCCCATGACGAACGAACATTCTCTCGCCCGCATGCGAATCACGCTGCCCCAACAAACGACGGAGATTGTGTTCCATCCCCGCTTCGGTCAACCGGTCTTGGTGGACCGCGGAGGAAAACGGATACGTTACACCTACGACATTTTCGGAACTCTCCTCAATGAAACGAAGGAGGTCGCGCAGTGAAGCTGCGACACTCTCTCCAAGCCGGCTGCGGCCTTGCGGTTGGCATCTCTCTCGCTCTTGCAGCGACATCGAAAACGGAACCACGAGAAAAAGCGGCGGTTCCAGCTCCGGTAGAGGTCAGTGGTCTTGAAGATCCGATCACGGATCAAAGCTGGGGCTTGCACGCAAGTGCTTCGGCACGGAGCTGGACGCTCATGAAAGGAAGTCGCGACATCATCGTCGCGGTGATCGATACGGGTGCGGATCTTAATCACCCTGATCTGCGCGCGAATCTCTGGAAGAATGCCGGCGAGTCAGGAGTTGTCGACTCTGCTGAATGTCGGCGGCTTCTTACTCCTAAATGCAGAAAGGAAACGAACGGAATCGACGACGATGGAAACGGATTCATCGACGACATCCATGGATGGAATTTTGTTTCGAACTCTGACGATCTCACCGATCGCCACGGCCACGGCACGCACATTGCGGGCATCGTCGGTGCGGTCGGTGGAAACGGTACGGGCTTGAGCGGTGTCGCACCGGAAGTGAGCCTGATGATCTTGAAATATTATGATCCACACGCGAGCGAAGAAGAGTCGATCGCGAACACGGTGAACGCGATCGACTACGCGGTGAAGATGGGCGCGCAGATCATCAATTACTCGGCAGGAGGACTGAAGCCTCATCCGCTTGAGCGGGCAGCGATTGAACGTGCTCGGGCGCGCGGGGTTTTGTTTGTTGCGGCTGCGGGGAATGAATCGAGCAACTCGGATCTTCGCGGCTACTACCCTGCCGACTACGGACTCTCGAATATACTTTCGGTCACGGCGGTTGATCCTCGCGAGCGCGTGCTTGCTAGTAGCAATTACGGAACGCAGACGGTTCGGCTCGCGGCTCCTGGCGAGGAGATCTTGTCGACACTACCGGGCGGTCGCTACGGTTACATGACGGGCACATCGCAAGCGACGGCTTTCGCAAGTGGTGCGGCGGCGATGCTCCTCGCGAGCGACCCGCACTTTATCGGCGAGCCGGAGCGGATCATCGAGCAGCTCGTGAACTCCGGGCGCCACGCCGAGACTTTGCGAGGAAAAACTCGACACGGAAAACTACTCAACGCGTACGCAGCCCTCGTGATCCGCGATGCGGAGACGACACTGGGAGGGTTCGTCTCCGCAAATGCGGGAGGACAACGAGCGGAGCTGTTCGCACGCGAAACATGGGGTGAAGACATCACGGCATGGACGCCGCGATGAGGGGGTTTGGGGGTTAGTGCGGCTAGGATGGCGGCTCGCGCCTCACGGATGAGGCTTCTTCAAGGATGAAGTTTATCGGCCAAGGACGGCCGATTTTTTTGTTTAGTGAGAGAGCGCGACAGGTTCTCTGATCGTGCGAAACTTCTGCATATGATTTTTGCCGTAGTGGGCTTCGGCCACGTGGCGGTTGTGTTGCCCACAGAGGCATCTCAAGTTTGAAATGTCGTTCGTTCCGCCTTTGGCTACTGGCGTGATGTGGTCGACTTGCAGATCGCGAGTTGAGTCGCAACGCTGTTTCGTAACGGGATCTACGTACTCGCAAGTTTGCGCGCGTTGGATGACGTAGCGACGAAGTTTCCTCGGAACGCGCACCGCTACGGTTGCGCTTGGCGGCGTGGTTTGCTGCGGATCGATCGTCGCGAGGAGCAGATCGAGCGCTTGCTTCAGGACATCTGCTGTTTGCGCGTTGAGGAGGTCCTTCGCACGATCGAGTTTGGTGCGGAGCTCTTGGGGGATGTCAACGGTAAGCCTTGAGTCGGTGCTTGAGAGCGTGCGTAGGGAATCTTTGCCGATCGTGGTGTCGGGAAACTCGGCGCGGAGGAGTTGTTCGGTCTGTGCTGCTGTCTTTTTGTGGATCTTCGCGATTACGAGACGCTTATCGATTTTCGCGCCTGTGCGTTTCTCCTCCGCACGCGTAATGACCGACACTTGGTGGAGTGTCGTGAGGTTGAGTTCTCCTGCGAGGAATTTTTCTTCCGCTTCGGGAACTTCGGTCAGCAAACGTGACGCTTGAATCCGCCGATTCGCAGCAGTTTCTGAGTAGCCGTGACGTTTCACTAGCCAGTCGAGTGTCGTGCGGAAGCCGAGCACGAGATGATAACGTTCGCGCTCGCACTTGCGAATGTCGGTGAGAACTTCGTGGGTTGCGATTCTTTCGCTCTTAACTTTGCGCGAGAAATTACGATCGAATTCGTGTGCATTCATGGGAGGACGATAACACGGGTTTTACGCGGCAATTTTTGGTGGCTGGCCGTCTTACGCTTGGAATTTCGAATCGAAGACGCGATCGACCGCGTATTCGCTGCAAGCTCTCGGAATCGTGACGCTTGCGACTCATGCGATAGCCTCTGAAGCAACACCTAGGCAGTTGCATGCCGCCGACAATTTCGACCTGAGCACCCCCGCAAGCACAAAATTAAAATTATTTACGGCTGTCCGACTCCCGGACTCCGATGCCCAACATCGACCGCAACCAACCCAAACACCGCACCGCACCGCTTGCGCATCGCTTCTGCAAAAGGAAACTGGTACCACCGAATTCCCCGCTCCGCCCCACGCCCACCCACACCGCTCCGGTTTCGCATCGCATCCCGCAAAGGTGCCAGGCACCTTTGCGCACCCGCACCCCAAACCCACCGCGCCGCTTCTGCAAAGGGAAACTGGTACCGCGATCCCACCTCCCCAAGTACGCTTGAGCCATGAAAACTCTTGCGCTCGCGACCATCACGACCCTCACCCTAGCAACAACCGCCAACGCGCAACCCGTACCCGCAGCGCAAGCCCCAGCCCCGGCCCAAACCACAAACACAACGCAGACTGAAACCCCGCCCGCCACGCAAATCCAGCCCACGCCCACACCCGCTCCCCCAACCCCAACCCCAACGCTCCAACGCCAAATCAACGCAAACTACCCCTCTGCGCGCCGGAACGCCGATCTCCTAGAGGAAATCCAGAACGATCCAAATCGCCTCATTCCTTCCACCCAAATGTTTTCGTTTGCGGTTGATGGCGACACGTTCTGGCGGATGGACAGCAGCGAAGAGTTCTATCACGGCATCGGTTACTGGCTGCAGGCGCGGAGCGAAGCGCGAGTGCTCAACTCCTTCAAACTCAACGTGCGCTCCGTGTTCTTCGCGGGGTCGTTCAGCGCAGGGTACGCAGCTCCGAGCGGAAACTACCACCTGGTCGCCGCAACTTTCGAAACGAAAGATGCGTGGCTCGGCGGTCGCGTCTTCGTACGCGCTGGTGATCTCGATCGCCAGACCGTCGGCGCAGGCACGATGATCGAAGACAAAGAATTCAACGGCGGCTTCGTTCGCTATTCATCGCTTGAAGGTGATCACTCACTCACCCTCCGCATCGACGGAACCGGCGTCCTTCTTTTAAACGACGACTTCTACAATCTCGAAGCAAAACTCTGGAACGGATATTTCGGCGGAGGCGTCGGGTATTGGCCCTTCGGTGTTTCGCAGGCGTTTCTGCCCAAGATTCGCGAGCCGCTCTACTACATCTTCACTCAACACCAATACGACCGATTCAGTTACGCAGCCGAAGTCAGCAGCCGCGCGAATGCGCTCGCGTTCCTTGCGCGCGTTGGAATGAAGTTCCAACCCTTCGCCGACTTCGAGATCGAAACAAAACTCGAAGGTCGCAAGTACGGGGATGGGTTCGGCGAAAATTTCGTCGGGAATATCCAGCAACAGTACACCGCGTACGATCAGTACGATAAAGCGTTCACGAACGCGGCCAATATTTTCCCGACCGATGATGATGTCACCGTCGCGGCCGCGCAGATCGATGCGCGTTGGAAGATTTCACAACTCTGGCGACTCCATTCGCTCAACGAAGTCGGCCGCTTCGACTTCGCGACGGCAAGCGATCTCCCCTATTACTTTTTCCGCCACGGCGTTGAGTACTGTCCGCTGCCGGAGCGCGAAGACTGCCTCAATTTGTTTTTCTCAAATAAAATTCTCTTAAACAGCGATGCGACTCCGCCGCGGAATCTAGCTCTCGCAAACGAAGCTCTCTTCAAAATGGTTCCGTTTTTCGGGATCGAGGGGCGCTTCCGCTTCTAAATCCTACGCCGCGAGAGTCGCCCTGGTCCTGAATCGCGGTCACTCAAGGCGCGGAGTTTGACGCGAGAGTTTGCCTTCGTTCACACTGGATGAAAGGAATTTCATCCAACACATGTACAAGCATCTGGCATTCCTTCTTGTTGCTTCCGGCTTACTCTTCGCACGCGCTGAAAAAGCCATCGCGTATCCGGAGTTCATTGGTTACGGTTACTCGTCGTGCGTGACTTGCCACTACAACACCCAAGGCATGGGCCCGCTCAACGATTACGGACGCGCCCTCTTTGCAGCAGAGATTTCTTCACGCGCGCTCTTTGACGAATCGACTACGGACGAACAGCTAGGTGAATCGGCAGGATTTCTTGGGAAGAAACAACTTCCCTTCTGGTTCCGCCCGAGCATCAAGTACCGCGGTCTCTGGTTCAACACAGATCCCGGCTCCATCGAAAACCGCAAACGCTTCGTCGTCATGCAACAGGATCTCAACCTCGCTTTGCATGACCGCGAACAACGCTTCACTTTCGTCGGGAATCTTGGATGGGCCCAACGAGCCGGAGCTGGACCTTACCGGTCGGAAGTCTGGCTTTCACGCGAACATTACCTTCGTTGGCAGATGTCGAAAGAATGGTGGCTCTCGGTCGGAATGCTCGACAAAGTTTTCGGAATCCGCCAGATCGATCACACGGCGTACAGCCGCGAAAAGCTTGGACTCAACAACTACCGAACGACGGAATACACGCTCACTCACGGCGCCGTTCTTCAATGGAACCAAGCCGAGCGTGAAATTACGCTTCACGCGTTTCTTGGAAATTACAACGAACTCGAAGACCTTCGTCAAAAAGGTGCGTCTCTGATGGCGGAGTGGCAGACGGCGGAGAACTCACGCACCGGTGGCTCGCTTCTGTACTCGACCTCAGAAAACGTTGTGCAAACACGCTATGCGCTTCACCAAAGATTAGGATTGAGCCACGGCTCATCACTTCTCGCCGAAGCCGGATACCACCGCGACGAGAATAAAAACGCGCAGACTTGGGCAACTGGTTACTACGCATACACGCAGTCGAATATCCTGCTCACGCGCGGATACAACTTCGTAAGTCTCGCGGAATATTACATGGGGAAGACAAACCAAGGTGCCGCACCCGATCAGTTCCGGTGGGGTCTAGGTTTTCTTACTTTCCCGCTTCCTCGCGTAGAAATTCGATTGATGGCGATCGACATTCGCCAGTGGTCACCGGATAAAGGAGTTAAGGACACGTGGCAAGCGCAAGGTCAGCTCCACTTATCTCTTTGATCGCGTCTCGTCTTGCGGTCGCGGCTTTTTGCGCTCTTCCGCTCGCGCGTGCGCACGCTGTCCCCGAAACCGGTTGGGTTTCGCGTTTAGGCATGGCGCTCACGACTTGGCAGGAGCCGCTTCGCCTTCAGCTTCCCTCTGGTTCGACAGAGTTGAGCGTCGCGAACTACAAAGGCTACTTCATCTCTTACGAGCAGCAACGTCGCTTTAAAGGCGGCGGCTTTTCGGCGAACTTCTCCTTCGGATCAGGACAAGCTTCGGGCGGAGGAACTTCGCCTAGCTTCGATTACCAACGCGGCTCGATCGCGTGGACGTCGTTCCAAGTTCAGCCGCGCTTTATCTACGCTCTGACCGAACGCATCGATGCGGGCATCAGCGTCGCCGGAGTGTATCGCTCTGCAAGCTGGCCCGAAACCGACGCGATGAAGGTAACACCTTCACGTCAGATCTACGCTCTGTTTTTATTGGAAGCCGATTTCGCGCTGACCGAGCGCTGGGGATTCCGCCAATCGCTGGGGATCGGCACTCTTGAAGTAGGCCCCTTCTGGCGTTGGGGCTTGTCGTACGATCTTTGATCGGCGATCTGCAAAAGAAAACGGCGAGCTCTATGAGCTCGCCGCAAGTTCTTACTTCTTCTTCACCGGAACAGTCACTGTGAGCTTCACTTGGTCGTCAACGCCGACACCCATGTACTTGATGCCCGTGATGCCATAATCCGAAAGCTTGATCGGGAAGTTTGCCGTCAAGTTGCCGCCATCAACTTTGTAAGTTCCTTCGACGTCCTTTTCGATGTTCCGGATCTTCAAGCGACCTTTACCTTTGCCGCCTTTGCCGATCGCCTTCGTCAAAACGGCGTCGGGGAATTTCTTCGTTTCGAGGTATTTATCTTTCGCGTGTTTATCGCGAAGAGGAATTCCTGTCTTCAACGAATCGAGCTTCACCACGATGTTCTCCGCTTTCACGGTGTCACCTTCTTGAATCGCTTCGCCAGCGACTTCCTCGGTTTTCGCAACGAAACTACCTGCGGGCGAAAGAGCCACGTCGGCAGCCGCGTTTCCTTTGGCTTGCGCAAGCGATGCCGCGAAGGTTGTGGAAAGGATCATCATCGAGAGACTGAGATGTTTCATGACGTACTACTCCTGTGTCGAAACATATGGCTGGGTCTTACTTCAAACCTTGAATCCAATTTTTAATGGCTTCGCTCTCAGCAGCAGAAATACTTCCGCCTTGAGGCATATCTTTCGCGCCGAGATCCCCCGGCGCATCCGAGACTTGGAGACGATAGTAAACCGGTGAGACAATCGCGTTGCCCGGTACTACACGGCCCGTTTTCTTAAAGTCATCGGCCTTAAAATTGTACCACGCCGTGTGTGCGCCCGAATGGCAATTTGCGCACTTGTTATTGATGATCGTACGAACGGCTGGAGGTAAGTCATCCGTCGAGCCAGGTCCACCGATCGGGAAAAGTTCCGGATCAAAGTAGATATCTTTAAGCCCCCAACGCTCCCCTACATATCGAGAAACTGTGTTGAGCTCCGCTTGCGAAAGCGCCTCGTTGATAACGAGCACCTCCGCGACTTTGAAAGCGCTGCCGGTTCCACCGAGCGTGAAGTAACGTGATGAGCTCGTTGATCCCTCGGGGTCACCGGTTTTCTCAACCGTGTCGCGCGCGACTCGACCATCGACCTGAACCAAGACGCGCCCAGGAGCATCGTCGAAAGAAACCGCAACGACCGTCGCGCGAGAAAGAGTTCCGTCGAAGGCGGTCTTGAGTTCCTCACTTTGACCTGCGGTCCGTTGGCGCTTCGCCGTCAGGAAGCCCCCATCAACACTCACCGTGCGTTCGTCGGTTCCAACCGTACCTGCATTGATCGTGATCAGACGGCCCGATACCGGACCTTCGACGAGTGCGATCATCGAGTAGGCGGAGCCAATAAGTGGCGATGAGGTTGGCGACTTCGTGATGCGGTTGTCGCGGAACTCAAAGACAGCGTTACCGAGGGCCGGCGAAGAGACGATGGAAGGTCCGGTTTCGCTTGAGCCTGGCGTGAGTGTCACTCCGTCATTATTTAGTGAGGAAATCGAACTCGCTTGGCCACCACTCGTTTGGTAGAGAGATTCTTTCGCGGAAATCCAAACTTTGAGTGTTGGTGAAGTCTTCAACCGATCAAGCGTTTGTTTGTCGCGAATGTAGCGGAACTCGTAGCTCGATTGGCTTGAGACCGCTTCGTTTGATGGACGAAGCTCTCCGCAATTTTGGTAGCTCAGCAGAGCTGCGCCACCGATTGCTACGAGGGCAAATGAATAGAATTTAGTGCGCCCGTTCGTGCGCGCGACTTGGCGCGCGCGCGCGAACTTTGAACCGTGATCGTTCAAGCTTCCCCCGAAATGACCTGTCGCCCTCTGAATATCGTATCGCATTCATCGCGAATTACGAAACCCGAGCCAGTCAGAAGTCATGAAATCACTGAGGAATCTAGGCGCCGACGTTCAAGAATGAGACACTCGAACAGAGTGAAAATCCAGCTACGTTCCCTCATCGCTGTTTGTAGTGCTCGCGCTAACTGCTCAACGCGGTTGTCGCGCTCCGTTCTCACGCTCCTTCTGCCGCTTGTGATCGTCGCGGTGACCCCGACCGAATCACAGGCCGCGAAGGTCAAAGCTGCGCGCTCAACGAAAGCCCTGTTGAACCTTAGCGATTCCGAATCGGTAAACATCGGCGACGTCTTCATCGTGAAAAACGGGGATGCGCAATCTGTACTCGTCGTGACCGCGGTGAAAGGTTCGCAAGCGATGTGCGAAATCCGCTCAGGGAAAGTTCGCGCCGGCGATGAAGCAAACCTCGCCGATCGCGCTACGGCGGAAAAGGTCGCCTCAGGCGAAACGCCCACTGAAGCGGCTCCTGAAAAGACTCCCGAGAAAATATCTGAAAAAGAAACTCCTTCGACGAAGTCCGCGAAAGCGGCTCTTCGCACCGGACCTCGTAAGTACAAGCAGATCTCGGTCGGCGGCGCGATGAATCCCCAAACCGTGAAGTTGACCGAAGCGGCCGAAGTCTCTCTGAGCGGAATGTCGTTCTTCGCGAAAGCGGATTACGGATCAACCGCGATCGCGGATCTTGAGAAGTTAGGCTGGGAAGCAGGCTTCGCTCTTGAAATGATCAGCACCAAAGGAACAATTCAAACGAGCGCATGTAAAGGCTCATCGGGTTGCGTCTTTGAAACGATCGCGCTAACGCCGGGAGCACGGCTCAATTACCTGCCGTTTGGTCGCAAGATGATGGATCTGCATCTAAGAACGGGTGTTGAGATGTTGATTCCCCTCACCTTCAACAGCAACGTCATCGACGCGCCGACATTTACACCGCTCATGTTCGGGACTGTTGGTTTAGGATTTCGTTTGCCGCTGTCGGGATCAAAGTTCATCCCGTTTGGCTTCGACTTCGGGATGCACTTCGGAAACGCGGACGTCTCTTACTACCGCATAGCCTTCAACTTGGGCTACGGTTGGTAGGCGGTCTTAGGCTTACCGCTCTTCCGTCTCCATCAGATCGTCAATGCCTCGCAGCTTCACCAAAAGCACAACGAGTCCGATTGAAACCAAAAGCATGATCGACGAGAGAGCTTGAATCTTCGGGCTCAGACCCGTTTTCATGAGTGAGTAGAGTCGTACGGGTAAGGTATCGGCACCTGCGCCGTTGGTGTAAAACGTCACCAAGAAGTCATCAAACGAGAGTAAGAACGCTAAGAGAAACGCCGTCACGATCGAAGGTTTCAACAGCGGAAGCGTCACTCGCTTCAAGACTTCGACGTCGGTTGCGCCCAAATCTTTTGCGGCATCATCGAACGACCGATCAAGACCCTTCAAGCGCGCGCCGATCACGAGGATGACGAATGGCAAAGTGAGTGTCACGTGCGCGATCGTAACCGTCACGAGGCTGAGTTCAAGCTTCAGAACCGAAAACCACGAGAGAAGCGAAAGTGCGAGCACAAGCTCCGGAAGCATTAGCGAGACGAGCGAAAGTGTTTGCAGCGAGCGCTTACCCCAAAAATCCCAGCGGTCCAAAGCGAGCGCGCCGAGTAAACCAAAGAAGGTGCTAACGATCGCCGTGCCCAACGCAACCAGAAGGCTCCGGCCCAGCGACGCCCAAAGCTCAGGATCGTTGAAAACTTCTTCGTACCAACGCGAAGTTAAACCGCTCTCTCGTCCACCGAGATCTAAGAACGAGCCCGCAACCATCACGACGAGCGGCAAATACAGAGCGATGAGCGCGACCGGCAGAATCGCGCGTAACGACGCTGGTGGCTTGGGACGACGGCTCTCACTCACGCGTGCCTCGATTCTCCCAGCGATGGATCATGAAAATGAAGAGACCCAAAATCACCATTAATACGACCGACAGGGCTGACCCGAACGGCCAATCGCGGCTTTTCAAAAACTGCTCGGAGATTAAATTGCCCGTGAGCATCGCCTTTGCCCCGCCGAGAAGATCGGGAATCACGAACTCACCTAAGCTCGGAATAAAAACGAGCAAGAAGCCCGAAGCCAAGGGCTTACGAAGGAGCGGCAAAACCACGCGCGAGAGCACTTGCAAGTAATTAGCGCCGAGATCTTGCCCCGCTTCGATCAGCGAGAAATCAAAACGCTCAAGCGCTCCGTACAAGGGAAAAACCATGAAAGGCAAATAAGTTGTCACCATCCCGTAGAACACGAGCGGCAGATTTTGTGAAAGCGAGAAAGGATCAAACTGAACTCCGAGAGCTGTTAGCAAAAACGCGAGCGGCCCTTCAGTGGCCGTCAAAGCTTTTAGCGCGCAGATCCGAATGATGAGGTTCGTAAGAAAAGGAATCGCGAGAAGCAAAATGTAGAGCGAACGTGCCCGCGGAGTTGCCGTTGCCATCGCAAGCGCCATCGGAAACCCGATCGCAAAACAAAGGGCGGAAGTCACAAGCGCAAGCCAAACGCTGCGGAACAAAATCTTCGCGTAGAGCGGGTCAAACGAGCGCGTGAAATTTTCGAAGGAGAGAGACCAGTCGATGCCACCGTAAAGCCCGCGGGTCGCGAGACTTGTTGCAAAGACCATCGCGAGCGGACCCAAAAGAAAAACGACGTACCATAGAACCGGCGCCCATCCTAAAGACGAAAGCGCTGGCGTTCGCCACGCCCTCGCGGGAGGCTCAGCCTTTGCGGCGTCTTCAGTCACGCTTGCGGAACCCGCCGCAGCTGACGGAGATCTCACTGCGGCACCGCCAAAAAGACGTGAGTTTCTTCCGGAGGGAACTCCAGTCCAACGCGTTCGCCCACGCTCAAATTTTGAACGGAATCCAAGTCACTTAAGACGCGGAGATAGCGTGATTCACCTAAATCTACAGTCATCTCGGAGCTAGCACCCCGGAAGAGAATCTGCACGACCGCACCTTCGAGATGATTCAATCCTGGTGTCACTCCACGTGAGCCGGTCAACACGCGAACCCGCTCAGGCGGAACAAAAACGTGCGCCCCACCACGGCCTTGCTCGTTCAAACGCTCGCAGGCCGAGCGACCTTTTAAACGCGAAACGCCCAGGGCGAGATCAACCCAACCATCGCGGGATTCGATCGCGTCGACATCGAGCTCATTGCGGCGACCGATGAAACGAGCGCTAAAGAGAGAGCCCGGTCGCTCATAGAGGAAGCGAGGTTCACTCACCTGCTCGACGCGGCCCCCGTTCATGACGGCAATGCGGTCCGAGAGAAGCATGGCTTCTTCTTGATCGTGAGTGACGAAGATAAAAGTCAGATCGAGGCGACGCTGGAGGAGGCGAAGTTCCGTCTGCATGTGCTCGCGAAGCTTCTGATCGAGCGCCGTCAACGGTTCATCGAGCAAGACGATCTGCGGCCGATTGACCAAAGCGCGCGCGAGCGCGACCCGTTGGGATTGGCCTCCCGAAAGGGTTTCGGGTAAGCGTCGCTCAAAGCCTTTGAGATTGACGAGATCGAGGGCTTCGCGCACACGGCTCTCGATCTCAGCTTTGCCAAGCTTCTGGAGCTTGAGTCCAAAGGCAACGTTTTCGAAGACGCTCAAATGAGGAAAGAGCGCGTATTTCTGAAAGACCATGTTGAAAGGCCGCTCGCGAGCCGGGAGATTCTGGATGGGTTGTCCTTCCCAGAGGATTTCGCCGGAAGTTGCGGGCTCAAGGCCCGCCAAGATTCGAAGCAACGTCGATTTGCCGCAACCGCTTGGACCTAAAAGAGAGAAAAACTCTCCCTTGCGAATCTCAAGGTCGATCGACGACAGCGCCGTTTGACTGCCGAAGCTTTTCTGGATATTTCGGATTTGCAAGCCACTCATTTTTGACACAGGCCGGAATCTAAAAGAACGAGGTTCAAATGTCGAGGTCTCTTCTCTTCCGTGAGCGCGGTCTTGAAAAAACGGTTCGGCTGTCCAAGAGTTCTACAGCTCGGCCGCGCCGGCTAACGACTCTCTTTCTGGCTCTCGCCGTTTTCGGATCAGCTATCGGCTGCACCAAACGCGGTGACTCGGGAACCTCTTCCGACAACCAAAAGTCCGCAACCGGTGCTGCGGGCAAAGACGCCGAGAATCGCGAAGTTCATCTCGCGATTTGGGCAAACTACCTCTCGCCAGAAATGCAGCGGAAGTTCACGGAATCCACGGGGATTAAGATCCGCGTTTCTAACTACTCTTCGAATGAGGAACTCCTCGCCAAGGTTCAAGCCGGCGCAACCGGGATCGACGTGGCCGTTCCCTCCGACTATATGGTCGAAGTCATGACGAAAAGCGGGTTTCTCCGCCCGCTTGATGTCGCTAAGATTCCTAACAAAGACGGGCTTGCCGAGAGTTTCTTAAAGCAGGAGTACGACCCGGAAAATAAGTTCTCCCTCCCCTACGCCTGGACAACGGCGGGGATCGCGGTGAATCGTGATCTCTTCAAGGGTTCGATCAAAGGGTGGAAAGATCTCTTCACCCAAAAGGAACTCAACGGAAAGATCGCGCTTCTCGACGACGCTCGCGAGACCATCGCACTGGCACTCAAGTTCAATGGCTTCTCGGTTAACACCGCAAAGTCAGAAGAGCTCAACAAAGCCAAAGAGACTTTGAAAGAGCTCAGAGGCCGCGTGAAAATGTTTCGCTCGGATTCGATTGATCCGCTCGTAAATAAAGAGATCATCGTGGCTCACGCCTACTCGCCCGATGCTCTGCAAGCGGCCCGTAAATCGAACGGAAAGATTGAGTACATCCTGCCCGAAGAAGGTGGCACTCGCGCTATCGACAACGTCGTCATCCTCAAAAACGCGAAGAATGTGGAGGAGGCGCACATTTTAATCAACTTCCTCCTCTCTCGCGAGGCCAACGTCTCTTTTGTGCAATCCGTTTTCGGTGGCCCGGTCGTCGTGGCGACTAAAGATCTTCTACCGAAGGAGCTTCAAGACAACGCCTCCCTCTTCCCGGCCGCAGGTACCCTCTCAAAGTTTGAGAGGATTCGCGATATCGGTCAAGCCACGCGCGCCTACGACCGTCTTTGGACGGAGATCAAATCCGAATAGTTGTTGAGCCGATCCCGGTTCGGGTGCCTAACAAAAGTTGGCACCTCTGTTCTGTCAGTTCGATCAAACCCTTGAAATCACGATGATCACCATCACGTCAGCGACGCCGGAAGCGGCACGCGCTTTGATAAGTAAGCAGTTGAGGCACCCGACTTCAATTGGGCTGCTTTTTGTTTATGGAGACGGTGATGAGCAAGTCCCTTCGGAAATTGGTTTATCCTTTAGCTTCGATCGCGGTGATCGGGATGCTCACGCTCGCTTGCCAATCTAAAAACTCAGAGAAGACCCCCGACATCGGTGACGATGGAAAATCTGCTCTCGCCAATCGCCTCCAGAAGAAATCGGCTGCCGATGAGCTGATTGACGAAGCTCTTCGTCATGTTGATCTCTTAAAGCGAGTTCTAGATCTTTATCGCCAAACGCAGACGACTGGCGCGGTTGAATACACGCCGCTCGACTTCTTCACCGACGTCTCTAAAGAATTGAAAAAACCTCTTCCCCGCAAGCTCCGCGGAACTTACGTGAGCGAGACGACTCTCAATCTCTCAACGATTTCGGCCGTTCCGGAAGACTGCCGTACGATCGATGCCCGCATGACGTCCGATCATTCGGTTCAACAGGCGAAAGACAAAACGATCCATGATAAAGTGCAAATGCGCGTGAGCCTCCGGACTTGTTCCACAGATGGCGCATTTGTGCCCGCCTTCAAATTCGTTCGCGAAAAAGGGATCGGAACCCTCCAGATTGATTACAAATCGCTCCGCAAGGTTTTCGCCAAGATGCTCAAGCCTGTTCAGGTGAAAGACGCAAACTGTGCAATCGAGCTCGGGGCGCAAGACCGCACCGAGAGCATCTCGTGCGCGAACATGATTATGTCGTTGGGCCCAAATCGAAATGCCTTGATTGAAAGCCTCGTTCTTTCACCCGAGCAGACGGCCGAACCCGTAAAGCTCTCGGCGATCGTCTTTGAGAACGAAGTTGCGAAAGTCCGCGTTGTCGGCAGCATCAAACCTGGTGCCGCTCCCAATTTAAAGTTCGAGTCCATCGATAGCGTACGCCCGCCGCAGGCTGCGCAGAACGGAACAGATGGACCTCCACAGAAATAAAAAAAGCAGCGGTTGGCTTGTCGACTTAACGCTAGTATTGATCGCCGGCGTCGTTTTGGTTTTGAGCGCCTGCGCCCCAGCACCGAAGCAAGAAAGCGATTTAACTCGCGCGTACCGTCTGATCGACGCGCAGAGAAGTGATGAAGCTATCGCTCTGCTCGAAAAAATCACCGACGACGAACCGAAAAACGATCAATACCGAATTGCTCTCGCTTCCGCTTACGCGAACAAAGCGGGCGTGAAAGTCCAAAAGATTTGGTCGCTCGTGAAAATCTCAAAAAACGCCAAGCAGCTCACTGAGGCTCTCGGCGCCGCTGAGCCTGGAGAGAAGGAGCCGAGCGAAAAAGTCGACGATGCGCTTGACCAAGTCGCCGACACTCTGGCCCGTTTTGCATTGATCATGAAAATCTACGTCGCGATTCCGAACGTGGAGCTTTCCAACCGACCCTACCTTGCGCATGCGGTGACTCTGCTCGCGTCGATCGAAAACATCCCGCAGGGCGATGCGATGTTTCGCGCACTCTTGAGAATCATCGAGTTTAAATCAGACCTCGCGGTTCAACTCATCGCTACTCCGAAGAAGACCCAACGAGCGCAACAGGTCGAAGGTTGTGCCGTCGACTTCGAGCGCATGAGCTCAGCTATCGCTACGCAAAGCGCGCAGCTCGGCGCGATTCTCGAGGATCTCAGCATCGCGCTTCCGGACCAAGCCGAACAGCTGAACGAGGTCCGCACTAAGATCGCGCAGACCGCTGCCGAATTGACAAAAAATATGACTTCCCTCATCGTGATGGAGAAGTCAGCAAGCGTTGCGCTCAAGCAATCGATCATCGACAACAACTTCGGAAAGCTTCTTCGATGCGGGGGATCTCGTCCCTAAGAAAGTTCGCGCTCGGCGCACTGGGGTGCGCCCTCTTCTCGCACCAAACTCTCGCCGCAACTTCCGAGCTAGCCTTTAGTCGCAACGCCCGCACGTTTGAAACGACGCAATCCAGTCTCCTCGCTAAAGGCATGGCGCACGCCTGTTTGACGTCGCTCTTACCCGATAGTCTCCCCTGTAATCCCGCGCTCACGGCCCTAATTAAAAAACCGCGACTGAGTGCCACGGGTCTACTTTCAAACGGTTACCCCACGCTTGAGCGAATGAAGAAGCTTCTTGGCGGCGATATTCAGCAAGAAACCATTGACGCTCTTTTTTCTTCCGAGCGTGTCTTGCAAGTTGAAGCGAATGCCGAACTCGCCTTTAGCGCAAAAAACCTTTCCGCTAAATACACTCCTTTAGCTGTTCGCTACTTTTCGGTCATCCGGAACGAAACGAACCCCGACGTCGAGCTCTACGCCGTCGAAGAAAAGAACTTCACGGCGCAAACGGGCTTTGAAGTCCTTCGTCGAGTTTACGCCGGCCTCCAGATCCGTCACGTCGAACGCAAGTTCATCAAAAAGAGATTCAAACTTTTTGATCTCGCGACTCCGGCAGGAAAAGACCTGCTGAAATCGCAAACCGAAACCATTACGTACGTGGAACCTGGTGTTTTCACGGCTCTTCCATCGGAATGGCTGGGAGATTGGCGTTGGCGCGGGTCACTGATGCTCGTCAACGGCGGCTTCGCGCAAGAAGATCATCCCGATATCGAAGCCGCTATGGAGCTTCAAGGCGCCATTGGCTTTTCGCCGCCGATGCCTTGGGGCAAACTCGATATCGAAATCGCTTACCGAGGCCTAACCGCGGAAGAAGAAGCGTCCGAAAAGTTCCGCTTCGGCGGCATGTATCAGTTCGGTGCCATGTCGGTTGTCGGCGGCGTAGACTCGGAAGGTGTCTCGGGCGGAGTTTTCCACGGAATGGATCAGCTCAACGCCGGAATCGTTTACTCGACGACGCAAGTGCCTTGGCGTTCACTCGACTACTACGCGCAAACAGTTTACGTTCAGCTCGGCTGGCAACTCTAAGAGACGGATGAAGGTAATGCATTTTATCAAAACGGATCTTGGTAAGCTTGCTTTGCAGATGGTGATTACGCTCTTTGCGGCGACCGCATTCGCGGCCCCCGCGCCCCTGCCGCCGTCAGGTCCAGTTGGCTCTCCGACTTCGCGCCAACTCGAATCGGACTGGGAGCGTTTTGAAACGTTCTCAAAGAACAAAACAAGAAACGATTACCTCAACGGTTTAAGCTACATCATCAGCGGCTCTCTGGCTTATGTCGGCGGTCAGTTCGGCCAAAGTGCTTCGAACGATCAGATCGAAAAAGGGGTGTTCTCCGTTTTTCAAACCATCGGAATCGCGAGTATCGGCTACGGTGCTTACACCTGGAAGGTTGGAGGCGATGACCGCCTCCTCTACGAAACTTTGCAAGAAGCTCCAGGTCTCGACGAGCGCGATCGTGCCGCCATCGTTCGCAGCTATTTCTCTAGCCGCCGCGAACGGGAAAAGCGCGAACGCCTCGTCAAAGCGATCACTCACGGGATCATCGCGGCTCACAGTCTCTACACCGCAACTCAACAGACGAATGAGTCGATCAAAAACGCCTTCTTCTTTATCGGTGGCGTTAACGTGCTCGCAACCATCTCGTACTCGTTCTAATGGCTGAGATCGCTGAACTCTAAGTAGATCTCTTTTACGCTGAACGATTCACCATGATCTATGCTTGTTAGCTGAGTCGCCGTCGTAGGCTCGTCTTTTCCGACTTCCTGAAGATTCAGCGAGACGGTTTTTGATTTCTGAAGTGCTTCCGTCAAAGCGCTTCCGGACGGCAAACTCGAGACTTTCAAGACATGGTCGAAGTTGGGCTTCCGTCCGACAGGATGGAACAAGAAGACATCACTCCCTTGCCCGAAAATTACGTATTCGCCTCCGAATGTTGATTCGAGCTTGGGATTCAGCTTTTCGAAGTGCACGATCGACTTCACTTGAACTTGGATCTTAGCGATCTCGGTGCCACCTCTCTCGAAGTGACCTTTGTAGAGCGAGGCCTGAAACGAAGTTTTCCCTTTCAGAAGATCGGGGAGGACGAACGCCTCAGGTGCGAGAGTGAAGTAGACGCCGTCTTGTTGATTAGCTAAGTAAATACCCTTGGCCTTTTCACCTAGGTCGATTTCCAATATGACCTGATAATCGTGAGGATTATGGAACATCGGCAAGTGCGACGCATAGATCGTGTCGTGACCTACGATGAGCATCCCGTGGACCGATGCGGGATCCAGTTTGGCCGAAGCCGTGGTACCGAGTAAGAGCGCAGATAGACTCATCATCAGTTTCAACATTGGAAACCTCCTTCAACGCCCGCACTTGTACGCAATACTCATCCATTATTGAAATCGTTTGATTTCATATATCAATCGATCTAATCGATAATCATGAGTCTTTCATCGATCCAGCTCGAAGCTTTTCTGGCCTTAGCGCAAACTCGGAACTTCACGAAAGCCGCCGAAAAGATCCACGTCACCCAGTCCGCCCTCTCGCAGCGGATTTTAAATTTAGAAGGTGAGCTTGCGACCACGCTTTTCATCCGTGATCGAGCTGGAGTCCAACTCACGGAAGTCGCGACCGAACTTCTTCGTTACTGTCAGATGAAAGAAAAACTTGAAGCAGACTTCCTCTCAAGGCTTCAAGCTCAAACTCAGAATGAACTCACGGGTGTCGTCAGGATCTCTGGTTTTTCTTCGGTCATGAACTCCGTGGTACTCGCCTCACTCGCTGATCTTTTTTCCGATAACGCGCGTTTGGGGCTTGAGAGTTCTACGCGCGAGATGAATGAACTTCCAGATCTGCTCAAAAAGGGAGTCACGGATTTCATCGTTCTCGACCATAAACTGGATCGCGAAGAACTCGTGGCGGTCGACTTAGGTGAAGAGCGAAATGTCTTAGTCGAGAAAAAAGGCTATAAGGGTGGCGACGTCTTTCTCGATCACGACGAGAACGACCTCACAACTCTCCGTTACCTCAAGCTCGCTAAGAGGAAATCCGCTCGTATCGAAAGACGCTATCTCGATGACATTCACGGATTACTCGAAGGAGTAAAGCTCGGATTAGGACGAGCCGTCGTGCCAATGCACTTGATCCGCAAGGCTGATGGCATTCGCGTGATCGATCCCGAAGTAATCTTAAAGATTCCGGTTATCCTTCACTATTACCAACAGCCTTACTACTCAAAGTTGCATCAAAGCGTCACGCAGGCGCTCGAATCGCGAGCGCCCCGTCTGCTTCAATGTAAAGACAATCCTTGATCAGCGGGCTGAGGCTTGCGGCGAAGAAGCCCTGGGGTGAGTTCAGTCCCGTCTGACAAAAACTCGCTCATTGAGCGCGCAGCTTCAAACTCCTTGTGATCGTGCGCGCAGATGATCCGCACGTCATCACCGTGATCTCGCTTGAGCGCGCGAAGACGATCCTGATTCCAAAGGCGCGAACGACGATCGACTTCCATGGCCGTCTGGTAAGCGCGAAGACCTGGTGTGCAGTAGGGATTTTCGACTCTCATCTCGTCTCGGTAGAAGTAAGCATCACCTGCATGCAAGAGCCAACCGTCACCGGTGTCGACCGCGATGCCCGAGTGTCCAAACGTGTGACCCACTAATGGCACAATTAAGATCTCGGGCGGGAGGCCCTCAAGATCGCGCACGCATTCAAAGCCAAACCAGTTCTCACCACCGACTTCGTACTTGTTCCAGAGTGAGGGCTTCGTCCACTGCTGCGGGCGGAAACGTAGTACATCCTTGATTGTCCTTGCGTACATGGCGTGGCGATATTCCTCAGCCAAGAGATGCACTTTCGCTTTTGGGAAATCGGTGATGCCGCCGGCGTGATCAAAATCAAGGTGAGTCAGAAGAATATGCCGAACGTCATCGCGTTTAAAACCGAGCCGCTCGATTTGTCGAGCCGCAGTCTCTTGCTCGCGAAGTTTGATGTTGTTCACGTAGTAGAAGAAATCACTGAGCCTTCGGTGCGGGTCACGGATGTCCTCGAGTCCGAATCCAGTATCGACGAGCACGAGCCCATCGTTGGTTTCGATCAGAAGGCAGTGGCACGTTAACGTGCAGGGCCCGAGGCCCGGCGTTGAGCCGTCCATCAGATGACCGCCGATTGGACATTCTGTTCCGCAATTGATGTGGTGAATGCGCATGAAGTCTCCTCTTTTCCGGAGACGAGTTTGCCACGTCCGGTCTGTGAGCCTTGTTTTGAGAAAAATGAGAATTTGTGCAGTTCACTGAAAATGAAATTCGGTTCGCCTTGGATCTAACGGCTTCCCTCCCACGGACGTCTCATTTTGGCCATCACGACTGGAAAAAACCAACCAGAGGCGTAAAGTCCAACTCTCCAGATTCCGAACTTCAAGGTAGCGGAAAGGTCGAAGGACATGGCAAAAGCTGGTTTAAAGATCCTCATCGTTGACGATTTTGAGACGGTACGTCTTCTCTTCATTAAATGTCTTGGCGAGCTCGGTTACTCGACCGTCCACGAGGCGGATAATGGTGAAGATGCACTTCGCATGATTAAAGCGGCCTCGGATCAGAAGATCCCGTACGACTTGATCTTCTGCGATTGGAACATGCCTTTGATGAATGGCCTCGAGACTTTAGTGACTCTCCGAAAATGGGAGCGCAAGGGCGAGAGCCAGACGATTCCCTTTGTGATGGTCACGGCGAATTCCGATGAGAGCGCCGTCATCGATGCCATGCGCGAAGGTGTTTCCGAATACCTCGTTAAGCCGTTTGATGCGGGAAGCCTGCAAAAAACGATTGAGCGTGTGCTCAACCGACTAACTCAGCACGTAGCTTAATTCCAACCGTTCGATCTTGAGTTGCGACGCCTGCGCGAAAATGTCATAACGGCGCCGTTGAAACCATTATCTCAATCGACAACTCAGAATTTTCCGCGCATCGATGATTCGCCCGACCGCAAGTTTACCTATCGGTACGCGCAGCCGGAAGCGTATCACTTCTGTCAGGACTCGATCCTATTTCCGCTGTTTGTAGCCACTCGGGTGCGGTCCGCCGGAGCTTCTCCGGCCTCAGCTCTCGATCTTTGCGCCGGTTGCGGCGTGATCGGATTTGAACTCGCGCATCACCTGTCGAGCGTTGCGACCTGCGATTTTGTCGAAATTCAGGATGTGTTTCGACCGTATTTCGAGCGAAATCTCGAGATCACGGGTCGCTCAGCGAACGACTTTCGATTTTTACAAACCAACTACGTGACGTTGCTCACTCCAGAATACGCAGACCGCTACGATGTCATCGTCGCGAACCCGCCGTATTTTTTTCCGAATGAAGGCAAGCTGTCCCCGTCTGAAGTGAAAAACCGTTGTCGCTTCTTTCTCGATAGCGACCTGCAAACTTTGCTGCGTGTAATCCTTCACGCCCTCAAACTCAAAGGCGAAGCGTACCTGCTTGCAAAACCCGGCGAGAAACACGGCCGCGATTCGATCGGCGAGATTTCGAGTTTTGTAGCCGAGCTTGGCGCAACTTGCGAGATCGTCGCCGACATCCGAGGGACTTACGCGCTGCTATTGACGAAGCAACTTTAGAGCTGCTCCATGCGTTTCAGGGAACAGCTTTGCATGGAGATCAATTCCCCTCAGAAACCCGTGTAAGTTCGGCCCTGCACAGTCCCGCTATACTCTCAAGCAACGTTGCAGGTAGAAGTCGTCACGCTCCCCGTGAGTTGACCATTCTTGATCGCGATATTCCCGGTAAAGCCTGACACACTTCCGACGTTTCCGTTGACGACGTTGATGTTGCTTCCCGTATTTGTAGTGGAGGAAGAAACACTCGCGATACTCGGACCGCAGACCTGCAGATTTCCGGTGAACGATCCGGAGACCGTCACGGAGCCGGTTCCGGTGATCCAAATATTCCCGTATCCTCCAGCAACGGTCGTTGAGCCGCCCGAGAGCGTATAGGTGTTGTTCACAGGAGATGAAGACGTGCCGGCATTAATTGTCGTCGGAGCCGCACCCATCGCATTTCCTGAGGACGAGGATGAACACAGCGTTTGGGCCGAATTAATGAGTGATTGTGCAGCCGCTTGAGTCATCGCCGTAAATGAAGGTGTAACTTGGTTCCCACCGTTTGAACTGCTGCAGCCGACCATTGCCGCACTCATGAACGCCACGAAAGAAAACTGCACGCTTGTGTTCACTACTAACTCCACTCGACGATGATTTGGATTGGGGAAATCTTTCACCTCCATTCTACAAAGAATTCGACCTTCCGCACGATTGTTCTGGTCTAGAAAATCAGTTTAGGAAGGCTTAAAATTGACCGAGCTCCTTTTAAGTTTCCTTTTCGATTAAACAGACATCCCCGAATTCATGCCAGAGGTAGCCTCGCGCTTTCGCCTCAGCGTAGGCTTGGTTCAACTTTCTCTCGGCGATAAAAGCATGCAGTAAACTCAAGTGACTAGCGCCTGCTTCGTGGAGTCCTGTGAGAATCCCATCGACCACCCCTAACTTCGTTTCCGGCGTGATCTTGAGGTTCGAGATGAACTCGGCATCGACAGGTGTCCCATGGGCTCTTCCTCCCCACGTCTCAAGCGCGCGTGTGACACCTGTTCCGATTGCCCACACTTTCTTCCCTCCGCTTCGTGCTTTCAGGATCGCTCGCTGAGTTTCGTGCGGAATTCGCGACCGCTCCGGAAAAGGAAGTCGTCGATTGATCGCGCGATCACCCGTATCCGAAACTCCCGTTGCGTGGGTGAGGCTCACAATGTGAACCCCTTTGTTGAGAAGTCGAAAGACGAGCTCCCAACTCAGCGGGAAGGCAGCTGACGGAGGCTCAAGCGCTACTGGAGGACCTGAGAAGATCGTTTGTTGATCCCAAGAATGAAGATCCTCTTTCAAATACGAATATTGAATCGGTCTTCCGCTGCGGTAGATGGCCTGCCAAAGCGGTACATCCTTCGGTTCAAGCTTCACATCGACAAGACGATCCGAAATATCTTGATGCACTCGCGTGACGATCGCCTTCAAGAAATCACCGAGAAACAATTGATCTCCAGCTATGAGCTTCGGTGCTGGCGCGCGCTTTTCAGTCGGAGTTCGCCAATCGCCTTCGCCGAAAACCACCACGCGCCATTCGCGTTCATTCTTCAAGTTCATCAAGAGGCGAATTTCGATCGATGCACCCGTTCCCGCGTGCATCCCGCGAAAACTCGCCGGCAAAGTTGCGGCATCGTTCACGACGACGACGTCTTCCGAAGAAATGTACGACGTAAGATCCAGTACCTGCGCGTGTTCGATCGATTCATTCACGACGAGAAGTTTCGTGCTTCGCTCGGCGCGCTCCCTGGCTTCTGAAAGCGGAGTTGCGACTGAATTCATACGGCCTTCCTTTGTCCGCTATCGGGTTGCTGCGCGATCCACGCTAGAACATCTTTTGCCGAGCTTTGCGGGTCCTTGAGTCGGCTGAAGTCCGCATCGGGAACCGCTTGCCGATGCAGAGGTGTCGCCATATCTCCGGGATCAATCGATAAAAGACTGACGCCGCGACTTCGCACTTCCTCGGCCCAAATTCTGGTCAAATGATCGAGAGAAGCTTTCGAAGCTCCGTAAGCACCCCATTTCGCATAAGCATTCACCGCAGCGTCACTCGAGATGTTGATGATCGTCCCGGATCCTTGCAGGAGTAGTGACGGCATCACCGCTTTGATCAGACGAAATGCGGCGACAACATTTGTTTGCAGAGCGATTTCTAAACTTTCGCAATCTGTATCCAGAAGGAGCTGCAAACGATCAGGCCCCAGTGAGCTTGCGTTGTTTACGAGGTAATCAATGCGACCGAGCTGCGCGAACGCTTGGCCCGCGATTTTGTAGGTGTCTTCTTTATTGGCCACATCACCCGCGATCGCGACGGCTCCCGTTTTCTGGGCGGCCTCGAAGAGCGAGCGTTCATTTCGCGCGACAATCGCAACCTTGGCGCCTTGAGCGCTCAAATTTTCGGCAAGAGCGAAACCGAGACCGGATGAGCCGCCGGTAATGAGCCAATTTGTGTTCGAGAATGAGTTCATAGAACTAAACCTTTCAAGTAAACCCCCTGCTTCGATGCAGGCGTACTCCCAAGATAAAGCCTTTGGACAACTTGTCGTCCTCACGGCTAATATATTGACCTATGGCTAATGAGTTAGATTCAGTCTCAAAACATTTGGCTCAAAATATCGAGTCTCTCCGAAAGAAGCGTCAGCTCACACAAGCCCAGCTTTCTCGGCAAGCGGGGCTTCCGCGTTCGACTCTTACCTACTTAGAATCCGGCGAAGGAAATCCAAGCCTTCTCAACTTAGTGAAAATCGCGGGCGCACTTCAGGTTTCGATTGAGGAGCTTCTCGCCGCTCCTCGAGCCTCGTATACACTTGTAAAAGCTGAGGATGTCGTCACCTCCGTCCGCGGCCAGGGTGGCGTGAGAGTCTTCAACCTTCTTCCCGACCCGATCCCTGGAATGCACTTCGATCGCATGGAGCTTGAGGCCGGTGCCCGCATGCCGGGCGTACCGCACGTCAATGGGACAAAAGAGTACATGCTCTGTCTCACCGGAGAGATCACGGTAAAGCTAGCGGCCGGGACTTTTCGTGTTGGCAAAGGCGATGTTTTCGCGTTTCCTGGAGATCAGCCGCACTCGTACCAAAATTCCGGCAACGGAAAAGCGGTCGGAGTCAGCGTCGTGGTCATCGCGCCTGCGGGGTTGTGACTGGGATTTCGAACACAGATAGAAGTGGGAGGGCGAAATGACAAAGAAGATCGCAAGTCGCCCCTCCTCGCCGCAAAGACCGCCCCCTAAACAAAAGAAGTTGTCTTCGGGCATTGTTCCTATTTATCGGCCCCCGATTCACCAACCGGATGCCGCAAACGACTTCAAAGAAGATCTCTTTCTTCTCCTTCGCTGCTACAATTACTGGGATTTTCCAAAAGGTGGCGTTGATCTCGGCGAAACGCCGTTGCAAGCAGCGCTTCGCGAACTCCAAGAAGAAACCGCAATCACAAAAGCTAATTTAGTTTGGGGAGAAGAGTTTCGAGAAACGGCGGTCTACGCCGGAGGGAAAGTCGCTCGCTACTACGTGGGTCTCGTCGACACTCTCGACGTTGTTCTTCTCGACAATCCGCTTTTAGGGCGCCCCGAGCATCACGAGTTTCGGTGGGTCACATATAAAAATGCCCGATCGCTGTTAGGCGATCGGGTCAGAGAGATCCTAGACTGGGCTCACGAACTCACGCGTGGTGGTTAGGCTCAAGAGCCGACCGGAATCACGCGTCCCTTCGAAAGTTTTGTCGGATCCACAGGCGTAAATTCAACTCCAATTGTTCCACCCGGTTGCTTCGCAATGGCGGGTTGGTCCACGTGAACTTCCACGCGGTTGTAAGTCGCATCGTAGGACCAGTCGCGACCTTGCTTCAGAGCTTGGCCGTTGTAAGTCACAACGATCGTGCCGGGGCTCGGAAGGCTTGGGCTCAAAGAGATCTTCACGTCTTGTGCGGAAGTCTTCTCTTGAATCACGCGACCGATTTCACCGAGCTTGCGACCGAAAGTGGGTTTGCCCTCTTTGTCTTTTCCGCAGAGGTCAACCGCTTTACCTTTCGTGATCTCGATAAGCTCTTCAAGTTTCACGGGTCTGTTGATCTTCTTCGTCTCACCGTCGATCAAAGACTTATCGACTTGCGAGCACGTGAAAGCCAACGCACCGTGAACGGAGACGAGACTTTCTTTTCCACCTTTGAGCGCAACGAGATCGCTTTTCACCATCTTCGCTGTTTTGCCCATCGTCGCGTCTTCAGCATCCGTGATGAACACGACAGCCAAATGCGCGTCGGGACGGTAGAAGCCTTCGTTTTGTGAACCGAGGGCCGGCAAGATCGGCGAGAAGAGTTCTTCGTACTCAGGTCCGCCGAGATCTTTTCCGCTATCGTCCATACGGGGTTCGATTCCGAGCTTCAGCGTTCCGCCGAGGATCTTTTCGAAACCTTCTGAACGAGTGACGAACTGCGGTCCTGCCACGGGCTGACCGTTGTTCTTAACGGGGCGGAGCTTACCGATCGGCATCGGAGCCTGAACAACAGGCTGCGCGCCACCGTAACGAACCGAGTCCCAAGCCGATACGGCGCCGATATGGAAATCGACTTCCGCGTGCTGCTTGAAGGCCTCAACGAACTTATCGATGTTCTTCTCGAGGTTCTCTTGGTGAGTTCCCATCGAGCCAGACGTATCGATCACGAAGAGGATATCGACTTTCGGTTCGTGCTTCACTTCAGCGGCAACGTTTCCGGCTTTGGAAACGCGACCCTGAGGGAGATCACGAACTTCAAGATCTGAACTTGCGGGAGCGCAAGCCGAAAGCATCGAACCCAAAGACAATGCTAAACCTAAGGACTTAAGCTGCGTTTTCATTCGAGGTCTCCGTCTTTCTGCGCGATCGTTTCGTTCACTACCTGCGGGCAGCCTTTGATGCTGACGCGGTAATCGTCGACTTCATCGAGCCAGACTTCTTTTTCTTCGAGATCAGGAGTGCTCGGGAACGTGAGCTGGTGACGCTCTTTTGCGATCTTCGGCACCGAACCTGACTGGCGTTTTCCCGCTTCGTCGAGGTACAGACGCTGAATCGCTTCAGCTTCGACCAAGTTCAGCTTTTGAATCGTTTCGCTCGTTTCGCGGAGACGAAGTTTCGACGACTCATCACCCGCTTGCTCCCACCCCTGCACTTTCGTGCGGAAGCGAGTTTTGAAAAGCTCAAGCGTACGGAACACCGACTTGTAATCGCAAACGCGCAGGTGCGCGAGCGATGCCAAGAAGTAAGGCTCCGACAAAATACGATCTTGGAAGAGAGGTGTGAAAACCGTCTTCAAGCTCGCGAGAGCTTCTTGCGGTTGACCCAAACGCATCTGGGCAGTCGCACGCTCTTCAAGAGCTTCGAGCCAGCTAGGTCCGCCTTTGCGAACTTCTTTGTACGCATCGACCGCCGACATGTCGTTACCGAGTTGGTAATGCACGCGTCCGATCGAGAGATAAACGCGATCGCGTTCATCCGCAGGAAGTTGCAAAGACAAAAGAGAGTTCAACGCTTGGATCGCACCTTTCGCGTCGCCCGAGAGCGCGCGATCAAGTGCAGCCATATGGCGAGCTTGGTAGTTCCCCATGTTGAACTTAGGTGCAGCGGGAGCTGCGGGTGCACCGTTTGTTTTAACAGCCGAGCGCTGAGGCGTGATCGACGATTCATACGGAGAAACGGGAATCAAAAGAGTTTTCCGTTCGTCCGCGTGAGCAGTCTTCACGCTCATCACCGCGCTCACCACAACTGCGCTGTGGATTGTGAGGCGACGAAGGTTCATCATAACAACACTCCAAGACCGAAGTTTGCGACTACGAGGTTCAAGTCGCGCGATTCGTTGTTGTTCAAAGGAGCTGCATAGTTCTGGTAACGGAGCTCAAAGCGCGTCGAAACGTGCTGGCTCAACCAGAAACCAACGCCGCCACCCGCTGTCCAAGTGCCAACCGAAGTTGAAGTGTCTTGACCGTTGTAACGAGTCGCCACTTTCACTTGGCCGTAACCAGCGAGCGAGTAGATGTCGAACTGGACTACGCGCCAGTCGAACATGTTGATCTTTCCGTATGTCATGTACCAGTTTACGAGGCCGAGGATCGACTCTTCGGGCCAGCTCACCTGGGGAGCACGATCCGAAACACCGTTCGAAACGGCGTCGTAACGAGACTTGCCTTCAGCGTTCAGCGAGTTGACCGAAGTGTTGTACTGCGCGCCAACCGAGAACTTAGGCGTGATGTGGAGGTTCAAACCAAGACCGAAGCTGTGGGTTTGAACGTAAGGATCGCCGTATGCAACGGGACCGTAGTTCGCACCGAGCTCAAAGCGCCAGTCGCGATCGACCGCGCGGCCTTGGACGATGCCAACACGCGTGCGGTTTTCGAGACGTGATACGCGCTCGTTAACGCTTTTGTTGTTACCGAGGTTTTCGAGCTGCGAGCTCACTTGAGCTTGCGCCGTAACCGAAAGGCCGAGTGTCAACGCGGCAACAGAAAGGAGGCTTTGGAAGAGTGTGGGGGTTTTCATTACTTGGATCCTTTCTTAGCGGGAGCACCGGGGGTTGCGGGCTTTTCGCTCGAAGCTTTTTTCAGAATCGTGATCTGTTCTGTGATCTCCGCCGTTTGCGAAGAGCTGCGGCCCGTGACTTTCACGCCAAGGACGCCAACAACAGAAGTCTTTCCCGAAGGAATCGAAACGTTCGAGGAATCAACCAAACCTTTGAAGACGAACTTGCCGTTCTCTTCTTGAGCTTTGTTGAACTTCACGTGTTTCGAGAGGCTAACGGTTTGAACTTCCGCCGAACCGCCAACGTCGAAGACTTTCAATGTGGGAGGATTCGACTTCGTGTTACCGGGAGAAGCGACAACAACCGTGACTTCAACTTTCGAGCCTTGCTCGATTTCTTTTGAAGCGGCCGCGATTCTTTCGATCACGAGCCCTTGGTTGGCGCAGTGAAGAGCGATGTTAAACGCCGTCGTGCTTCCGTTCAAGGGAGCTACGATTTCGGCAGCTTTGCCGCTCGCGCTCGTGATTTCGAGAGCGAGAACAAGCGGGATGTCGCGAAGACAGAACTCAGATTCCATCAACGTGCCCATGCGGGGCGTCCAGCTGAGGACGAAGTCTCCGTTTTCGCCGGCATTGAACGAAGCTCCTTCAGGAAGCTCAACCGGAACGTAACGGTAGCCAACACCTGGCATCGTCGTGCTTGTTTTGAAAGTGTACGAACGCGACTCGCCTTCGAAGAAGTTCAAGACTTGTCCGTTGAGATCGGGCTTCGGGAAGAGCGCTGTTGAGTAAGCCGTCTCTACCTTCTTGGGTTCGCCAGTCGGCTGACCCGCAACGAAGTCGTAATCTTTTACGGGGTTCTTTTCGAAGCCACCGCAAGCTGTTGCGAGAACAGCGAGCGAAGCCAGAGCCGCCATCGAGAATGATTTGTTCATCGTCATAAATGCTTTCATATTCCCTACTCTTTTCCGCTTATCGCATGCTCACGTTACGACGGAGCACGAAGGGGTAAGTCACGGCGACGCTGACGCCACCATGCGGTTTGGGGAAACGCCAGTTTCTCAACTTAGCAACGATACAGCTTTCAACTTGAGCCGAACGAACGCTCGAGTGTTTGACGTTGGCAGTTGTTACGCTACCTCCGCCACCAATTTGGAACTTCACCGATACGCGACCAGAAAGATCGGGTTTACGCTGAAGACCTTGCTCGTAGCAGTAACGGATCTGACCGAGGTTACGCATGATCACTTCGTTGATCTGATCGCGGTCGAGGCCACCCGTTACGATCGCGTCACCGTCATCACCGTCAACGTTGCCCCAGGGCGAACCGTAGGGGTCACCGTTACCAACGCCAGAACCTGCAGGACCGTTTCCTTTCGGACCAGTACCTTTCCAAGAACCGACGATTGTTTCAGTACCGTAACCAGCACCTTGAGCTCCGCCACCCGCTTTACCGCGCGTGCCGTAACCACCGGAACCAGGAGCCGCACCACCGTCACCAAACGGAGCTGCGATCAAACCTTTTCCGTACATGGCATTCGAGAAGCCCATGCCTTTACCGATTCCGAGGCCACCTTTACCGCGACCACCGGCACCGTTGTTACCGAAGCCACCGTAACCTTTGCCACCAGCACCCGAACCCGCTTCGGTGCCGACAGCTTGAAGATTCAAGCCACCGCGACCACCGTTACCGCCTTTTACGCGCGGAGAGTTCAATGCACCGAGAGCACCGATCGAGTTCATGTAAGGCTCGTTGGTACCGTAACCACGAGGACCTTCGCCCTTGTAGCCACCACCGCGAGGACCTTTGTTGCTGACTTTTGCGGTCTTCTTGAACGAAGTCGATTTTTTGGGAACGGGAGTGTTCTTTGTGATCTTCGTTTCGCTAGGAGCGACAACGATGTTCTTCGCCGCTTGAGGTTGCGGCATCTCGCGCTGAGCAACCGGTTGGGGCTCAGGCTTTGTTTCAACAGGAGGAGGATTGTTTTTCTCCTCGAGCATTTTCTCTACAGCGTCTTGAGAAAGAACCGAAACCGTAACTTCAGGTGTCTTCTCATGCGAGGTGCCCGTGAGGAGACCCGCGATCGTGAAGAGAATACCGAGACCGATTTGGATACCAACCGACCAGCCGAGCATGGCTTTAGGAGCCATTGTCTCTTCTTCAGCCAAATCGTAGTTGCGGCTGAAAGCGGCGATCTGCGGAACCCAACGGATGCGGCCGTGGCCTTCTCCGATTTCGATCGGGCTCTTCTTCAGTTTCGCGGCAGTGGTCTGCGCGAGAACTTCGAAGTCGATGCCCGCATCTTCGAGCTCTTTTGTGGAGTGAACGGTTTCAACACGGCGGTTGTCGCGGCGGAAGACGACGGTAATTTTCGTGTCTTCCCACAAGAACGTGCGAACCGCTTCGCCACGTTTATTTTCGAGCACGAAGTAGCCTTCGCTGCTCAAACCGTAAGGAGTCGTTGTCGAGATTTTCGCGTTATTTTCTTTTGTCATATCGCACCTCGCTCATTGACCTTATTGGCCAACGGCTTCACCCCTTTTTAGACGTTCTCTTTCGGCCATGAGGCGATCTTTAAAATCGCGGCGCATACCGATCAGATCGTTTAACTTCTTCTCCGTTTCCACTTTCGCTACGGCTTCGCCGGCTGAGTGGTACTTACCGTTAACGCTTGCGCCGTCGAAAACGATGTCGCGGCTCAAGTTCGCGCTAGCAGTAGCGGCGGCGGCTTTCTTCGCTTTCGCTTTGCCGTTCGCCTTTTTTGCGGGAGCTGCGTTTACGCGCTCCAGGAGCGGGCGCTTCTTCTCTTTCTTAGCTTCAGCTTGAGCCGGAGCAAAAGAGAGGGCGAGTCCCGCCGCCATCATCAGCATCACACCAAGAGTTCTCATCGCTTCTCCCCCGCTTTCAGTTTCAGGAGGCGCGCATCGAGGTACGCCACCATCGTCTCGCGACCACGGTTTACTTCGAGTTCACGAAGTTTCGCCAAGGTCTGCGCGTTGAAGGGTTCTTGTTTCGCTTTACGCTGAGCCACCAAGACTTCTTCAGCCGAGGGGATCTGCGAACCGCTACGCAAATCATCTTCAAGCTCGCCGCGGATTCCACCCGGAGCCACGTTCACGAGACTGCGAATCTCATGTGCAAGAAGCGGGCGAATCTCAGGACGGCTTGATTTGAACTCACGAGAAAGAGCCTGTTGCGATTCGTGATCGCCCCAGAGAAGCGTGAGTTTCTTTTCGATCTGTTCGTGTTTCGCGAGATAGTTACGTGCGCTCGCATCCACTTGCGCTTTGTAAGCTTCGCGCTGAGAACCTTTGAGTTTACGCGGGATTGGGAGCGAGAGAATGTCGCTATAAACCCGTTTATTTTCGCGCGAGAGAGCCGAGAGCGAGAGAAGTTGCAGCGTCCAGTCTTTCGAGCTGATCGCGTCGTTAGCCATCTTCTCCGCATCGCCGATGAGTTTCAGACGATCCATGAGCGAGCGTTGCATGAGCGCTTCGCTTGAAGAATTTAGCTGGTGGCGCGCCAATTTGCGCTCGCGGACCGAGAACTCACGCATGAACATTTGGCGCGCGAGCATGCGGCCAGCGGGCTCTTTCGTTACGCCACGAACGCGCAGAGCTTTCTCTGCGAGATCCGGGTTACCCGACTTAGCGTAGAGCTCAAGAACGAGTGCTGCGTAGAGACCAGGGTAAGCTTTCAAAGCACCCTCGTGTTGAGCGAGGACGCGGCTTGAACCCGAAGAACGCACGATTTTCGCGCGAACAAAGGCTTTCTGGAAGTTATCGCGAGAGACGCGGAGGAACTCTTCTTCATGAGCGCGCGGGCTGCGGCCTGAGAGCTCTGCTAAGAGAGCGAGCTTCATCGCGCGTTCTGCGCGGTCCATTTTCGAGAGCTTCATGCGGCGGGTGATTTGGTAAGCTTCTTCGAAATCGAGCGACATTTCCGCCGCCCAAGCGATCTTGCCGTAAGCGAGTTCGCGGTCGTCTTCCGAAATGCCTTTGAGAGCGAGAAGGCTAGCACCAGCACCGCGAGCTTGAACGAGATCGCGAGCTTTTTCAGCGAGGATCATGCGCGTCTTGTGGAAGCGAACTTTCTCTTCGAGAGTCGCACCAGTGAGGTCAGCTTCGTTCAACTTCGCAAGAGCTTGAGCCGGTTCAACCTGCTCAGCTTGCTTGTGAACCGCTGTACGAGCGATTTTGAGGTATTCCGTGCGGCGCGAAGGATACGCACGAGCGTATTCCGTTGCGCGAGCCTGAACAGCTACGTGGTCTTTGATACCTACGAGAGCGTCGAGATCGAGGTCAGCTGCTTTTACGCAGAGGTCCGATGCCGACTTGTTCCCAACGCATGCGCTCGAGAGAGCAAACGCACGGAAGCGAGCCGAAGCTTCTTTCATTGCGCCGCGCTCGTAAGCCACGTGAGCGTGCTGGTAACGGATTTTGTTGATGATCGCGCCGTTCGGGTTCAAACGAGCGTAGTGCTCGTAAGCCTGTTCGCGCGTGCGGTTGTCTTTGGAAAGTTCCGCCATTTCAACGTAGCCAACAACTGCGGCTTCGAGAAGATTCTTAGCGTCTTTCATGTTCGGGCGGGCGGCAACAAGATTTGAGCTCTTATAGTAGAGCGTTGCTGCTTGAGCGTAGCGCTTTTGCGTACGCGCGGCTTCGGCTGCCCATTGAGTCATCTCAACGTCGTCATCAAACTTCGCGAGATAAGTCAGGTAAGCGTCAACCAAGAGACCTGAGGGATTTTTCTTTTCTTGTTTGTTCCAAACGATCACGAGACCACGGAGACGTTGCTTCAACTGCTCGCAGAGTTCAGCGTCATCGCAACCTTTTTTGATCCAGTACTGAACGGCTTCGCCCATGTCGCGAAGAGATTCTCTCTTCTCGCCGAGATCGAAACGGATCTGCGCTACGCGCACCATCGCTTCAAGGCGATCCGAGCTCTTTTCCTCGTATTTTACGAGAGCGTCCCAAGCCATGATGGCGGCACGCTTTTGACCGAGGCGCTCAGTTTCGTTTGCGAAGTGTTTCATTACATCGCGACGGGCGCGGTCGGGAGCCAAGCTCTCAAGACGAGCCACTTCACGAGCGGTCAAGTTCCCGCGAGCGAAGAAAGTAGCGAGGTCACGTGCGACGTCTTCTTGGAAAGAAGCATCAAACGTTGCACCGCTTGTCGAATCGCGCATGAGAAGTTCAGGAGTTTCGAGGATCTTGACCAATGTGCGAACCGCGAGAGGTTGCTCGCCTTTGTTCAAGTGGCACCAAGCAATGCGGTGCCAGATCAGACCACGACGACCGGGAGTGACGATTCGCATCGCCGCCTCGAAGTCGTCTTGTGCTTTTTCAAAGTGACCTTTAGAAAAACGCGTTTCGGCGCGGCCAAGAAGGCCTTCGGCGTAAACGGCTTTTGTGTGGCGTTTCATTCCTTCTGCCACGATACGCTCGTAAAGAGCTTCAGCTTTTTTATTGTCGAGGTTGACCTCGTTGAGCTGAGCCATCTGGAGCATGAGAGGACCGCGGTTTTCTTTCGGAGCTTCCGCTAAAACCACGTCGTAAAGGCGAAGAGCGCGACGGCGGTCTTCGAGGGCGCCTTTGCAATCCGAGCAGCCCTTCTCGGCTTCTTCCATCGCGCGCAAACGAGCGCGCTCGGAATAAAGATCAGCCAAACGCGCGCGGACCGGACGGAAGTTCACGGTCTCATCTTCTTTAGCCGAGCTTAAAGTCTGCTCGAGCTTTTCGATGACGACGGTGTGGATCTCCGCGTCCATTTTTTCCGCTTTCGCAGCACCCGCCGTGAGAACGGCGAGACCCACGAGCATGAAGCGAACAAAAGAGTTTTTCTTTGAACCGCGCGACGCGAGAGTCATGGCTGACCCTCCTCTTGAATGACGGCAAATCTGAATTTATGGAAGCCGGAGATCGATCCAGCGCGAACGATCGGTGCTACCAACGAGAAGTCGGCTTCGCGATCGGCCTGGATGATCAAAGCTTCCGCTTCTTCACCCGTAACTTGGGTTTTCTTTTCCTGCAGGCGCTGAGCGAGCTGAACTTGTTCGATCGGCTGATCACCGAGGAAGTAACGGTTGCCTTCGATACGCACGAGAGTGCCGTTATGAAGAGCGTCCGCTTTCATCGCCGTCGGGAGCTTTTCCGATTTCGCGAGTTCAAGCGTCGAAGTATTCCCTGTGTTTTGCACAAGGAGGTACAAAAGCATGATCGAGAACGCGTCGACGAGCGACGTCAACGTCAGTACTGCGACCAAGTTTTTCTTCGAACGTCCGCCCGCCTTTGGGTCGAGTTTCATCGCCTCTTGAAGGGGGCTTCTCAGTTTTGCTGCGAGTACGCTTGTGTGTCTCATACATCAACCTTCTTTTTCGTTCGAGTTCGGTTCCGATACCCACTGAGCTCGTGAGAGCATCAGAGCGGGGCGATTCCGATCTCGCCGATTTCGAGGATTTTCAACCGGTCCATCATGCGGATCACTTCGCCGTAATTGACTCGTGCATCCGGCATGATCAGCGCCGTCTTAAGACCCGGCATCATGCGCTTGATTTCGGCTGCGTGGTTTTCCACAGCTTTCCAACCCGAGTTCGCCGTGCCGACGAGGAAAGTTTTTTCCACCATCTGTTTGGGAAGTTCCGGGCTATCCATCATCTGCAGCTTTACTTCGCCGCTCGATTTCATCGTGATCCAGAGGCTGGAAGCCTTCACATCTTGGCGTGAAGTTTCTTGTCCCAAACCTTGATCGATGTTCATCGCGCCGATCTGAGTCCAAACCGCTGTGAGCAGAAGGAAGCAGATACAAACCGACATCATCGAGATCACGGGGAGCAAATCGAGCTCGAAGTTCAAATCTTTTTTGTTGTGACCTTGTGCGCTCATTTTCTTCGCTCCTCTCTAATGAGATGTCCGATTACGCTTTTTTCTTCGAAGTCGACGTCGGAACGGATTCGTAGTTGAAACCGAGCCAGATATAGATCTTCAAAGCGGCTTTCGAGAGATCTTCCGACAACTCGTTAGCGCGGGCTTGGAGAACGGAGAACATGATCAAAGCAGGAAGAGCCATGATCAGACCGTAAGCCGTTGCGTACATGGCTTCGGAAACACCTTGCGAGAGGATCGCGGCTTTTTCGACGGCGCTTGCTTGGCCAACCGATGAGAAGGCTTTGATCAGACCGACGATGGTACCGAGAAGACCGAGGAGCGTACCGACGTTACCGAGCATCGCGAGGAAGCCGATGCGCTTGTCGAGACGCGACTGTTCTTCAAGGAGAACTTCGTCGATTTTCAACTGGATCTCTTCTTTGCCGCCCATGTCGTTGGCTGCTTGCGCGCCAGCTTGAGCAACGATCGCGATGGGAGTCGATCCCATGTTGCGAGCTTGGCTGATCACGCGGTCAAGCGAGCCAGCTTTGATGTCGCGCTCGAACTGCGCAACCAGGTTCTTCTGGTTCGGCTTGCGGAGAACGTAGAGAGCGAACGCGCGCTCTGCGATCAAAGCCAACGAAGCCAGCTGGGCGATCATGATGAAGATCATCCAGATGCCACCCTCACGGAATGCCGTGATAATTCCCGAAGTCATACCCTTTACCTCACCGTTTAGAGTTACAAATTTCGTCACTGCCACCTGGCTCAATGCTTCGGTGGTCGGTTTCCAACCCCGCTTATAGGCAACCCTTGTGCCCTGACTCAGAACGAATTCACGCCCCGGAGAGGTCTAGCCGGAGACATAACGCGTTTCATTCGTTCAAATTCGGTGACCAAAAGCGGCGCTTTGCGTGCTGGCATCAAAGGGCACGGGGGGTTCGGTTGGGGTTGGAGTGCGGTTGGCGGTACCAGTTTCCTTTTGCAGAAGCGGTGCAACGGACGATGGAACTCATCGAACTGCATCGGAGCAGCTGATCGGACATGCGAGAGCTGGGTGGCGCGGTAAGCTCGTTCCTTAACAGTGTCTTGCGGGAAGTTCCGCAACCAGGTTGCGTGGGTTGCGTGGGTTGCGTGGGTTGCGTGGGTTGCGTGGGTTGCGTGGGTTGCGTGGGTTGCGTGGGTTGCGTGGGTTGCGTGGGTTGCGTGGGTTGCGTGGGTTGCGTGGG
>SYLX01000230.1 GCA_005808505.1 Bdellovibrionales bacterium
GGTCGACGTGCGCGATGATGGCGAGGTTACGAATCTTATCGGGGGTGACTTGCTGATTTTCCATTGACCTTCCGTACTCTTTGAAACTCTTGAACGACGACCTTGAACGACAACCTTTTCAGGACGCAAACAGCGTTAGCCGTGGCCACCCATCAAGAACTCTTCATGACTGGTGTCCGCTTGCGAAACAGCGCGCAGTTCGGTGAAGAAAGCCATAGTGCGATCCATGGTTTCATCCAACGATTGCGACTGAAATATTGCTTTGCGGAAATTCGAGGCCCCAGGATAGCCGGAAGAATACCAACTAGCAAACTTCTTGATCTGAAGCATGGTTATCTTTTGGTCAGTCCTACCTTCGAAAGCTGTGCGGAGCTTCACAAAAAGACCAACGAAGTCTCGGGATTCGTCTTTTGCGTAAGCTTCCGCCGAAGGCATAGCGTTTATGGCGCTCGAGCCGCTATAGCGGTTAGCTTGTAGTTTCGCTCCAGCAGCGCTCAATGATGGCTCGGCCATTCTCAGAACTGGAGCTTCCGCTTCAATAGGCTGTTCGCCGTTCAAAAGATCCATGGCTTCGCGGAAGATCCATGGATTTTTCAAGCAACCGCGCCCAATCATCACACCTTCACAGCCCGTTTCGCGCAGACGGCGAACAGCCGTGCGTGCGCTGTTGATATCGCCGTTTCCAATAATGGGAATACGACTCTTGGCTTTGACTTCCGCGATGTAGTCCCAATCGGCTAGACCCGAGTAGCCAGCTGCACGCGTGCGACCGTGAATTGCAACCCAAGTCAGACCCTCGTTATAAGCAATTTCGGCGACCTTCTCGGCATTGCGACTCGGTTGATCCCAACCTGTTCGAATTTTAACTGTCACCGGCAACTTCGTTGCGCCTTTAACAGCCCGGAAGACTTTCTCGACTTGAGGAAGATCTTTGAGGATTGCAGAGCCTGCGCCCTTGTTCACAACTTTAGGGACAGGACATCCGAAATTTAAATCGACGAAATCTGCGCCCGAGTCTTCAACGACCTTCGCACCTAGGGCCAAAATTTCCGGCGTCTCACCAAAAAGTTGGATGCCGACTGGGCGCTGAATGTCCTCGAATCCCATGAGCTGCGCGGTTCGGTGACTTTTGTACTCGATTCCATGTGCGGAAACGAGCTCGGTAATAACGACACCACAGCCAAGCTCGCGCATGAACGATCGAAAACTCAAATCCGTGATTCCCGCCATGGGAGCCAGAACAAATGGATTCGATTTTAGGTACGCAAGAAGATCGACCGCCATTTATCCACACCCGCGAAGTTGGAAAAAAAGAAGGAAAGAGAAGAACTTAAGCTCAAATTGATGCGGCGGTTGTAACCGATCGCCTTGCCTAACCGCAAGGGCCATTGCATATTTGCGAACCGAACGGCCTCCCCTGGGGCGCAAGACCAACCATTCTCTGTAAAATTTTTGGGAAAACACATGGCAAAAGCGGCGCGCGCGAAAGCTTCAAAAGGAAAGAAAGCCTCCTACACGATCGGCATCGATCTCGGCGGAACAAAAGTCGCCGCGGCCCTCGTGAATGAGAACGGTGTTATTCTCAAGGAAACCCGTCGACCTTCTGTTCCCCCAGAACTGGCCACGCAGGACGTTCGCCAGGCGGTGAAGTCCGCATCCCCTGCGCACGTGCGGAAGCACATCGCGTACGTCATCAACGCGATGGCCGACACGGTGATGGAAGCAGCAAGCGCAGCGAATTCCGCAAATGAAATCATGGGCGTCGGTTTAGCGGCTGCGGGCCCGATGAACATCGACGAGGGAACTCTCGACTATCCCTCAAACTTCAAAGGTTGGAAGATTGTTCCGATCGTTAAGCTTCTCGAAGAAGCCCTCGCGAAGCGTGGATTGAAAAAGAAAGTCAGCTTCCAGAACGATGCTATCGCCGCCGCTCTCGGTGAGGGTTGGGTCGGTCGCGCGCGTAACTGCAGCACTTACGCGATGATCACGGTGGGAACCGGCATCGGAAGCGGCGTGATCTTCAACGGTCGTCCCGCGCAATCCGGCGGTATGGGTTCTGAATGGGGACACATGTTGATCAATGCTCCTGGCTTGAATGCAGATCGCGATAATTTCGCTACGCGTACGGTTGAGGGCATCGCATCGGGCACAGGAATCATCCTTCGCGCAAAAGCTCGCGGCTTCAACGCGAATAGCGCAACGGTCGTCGCCGAAGCGGCACGTAAGGGCGATAAACTCTCGCTCGAACTCTTCGCTCAAGCTTCGGAAGCTTTGGCTGCGTTGATGTTCTCCCTTTCCCTCGGCTTCCACCCTGAGAAGTTTGTCGTCTCCGGCGGGATGCTCGCGATTAAAGACCTCTTCCTCCCGCAAGCCATCGAACTCTACCGCGAGATCATGCGCCGAAAAAATCCGAAGTTCTTGGCTCCCGTTCAGGTCGCGCAACTCGGCACAAAAGCCGGCGTGATCGGCGGCGCCCGCCTCCCCTACTTGGATTAACCGGTATCGGAGAAAACATGCGCTGTTTAGCTGTTAGCTTAATCACTTTCATCGGAATTGCCGCGAGCGCTCAGGTATCTACCCAAGACAGCGCTCTCGCATTATTCGACTCGAGTGTGATGAACGCGCGCTCAAACTGCGGCATCAAAACCATCCGCCGCGATAATGAAACTTGTTTCGCTTACCCCGATAGCGGCGGTATGGTCTGCAAACCCAACGTTTGCCAGTGCAAAGTCTCTTCAGGCCACGGCGGTTGCACAGTCTTGTGCAACACGTACCCCGGCTGCCACTTCCCTTGATGTTCTGAAAGGTCATCGCGATCGCTAGCCAAGCACGCGAGCGTGAAGTCGGTCTGCTTTATTGCCTTTGAGCCAAGCGTGAGCGCAGGCGGTCTGCGTGCTTGAGCCAAGCGCAGCGCAGGCGTCTCGATCTGCTTAGTTACCTCTCGGGTCGAGCGTGAGCGCAGGCGCTCTACATGCTCGAGCCAAGCGTGAGCGCAGGCGACCCGGTCTGTTTAGTTACCTCTCGGGCCGAGGGCGTGAGCCCGCAGGCACTGAGCTGCGTGTGAACCTCTCGGGCCGAGCGTAGCGCAGGCTTAGTACCACAAGCCGAAGGCGCCGGAGCCCGCTCCCTGGTGGGCGGGTTATGCCCGCGCTAAAACTTGCCGGTGGCAAGTTTTGGTGCGGAGCAAGCGCGAGTGGGTCGCGGAGGATCGAAGATCCGTAGCGATCCCCGAGTGCATAGCCTTCGTCGGCTCGATGCCGATGAAGGCGCGTCCCCGACAACGGAAGCCCCGCCCAGAGCACGAAACCCCAGGGGCAAACTCTAAATTATAACCGGAGAAGAAGATGGTGGTCGGGGACGGAATTGAACCGCCGACACGTGGATTTTCAATCCACTGCTCTACCGACTGAGCTACCCGACCATACGGCAAAAAACTGAGCAACCAGAGGTATCCTCGAAGAACCCCCGGTGTCAAAGAAAAAGGGCCAAATTCCCGAACCGAAGTTCGGGTTTTGGCCCTGATGAACCGGAACCGAGCGCAAGCTCACACTTTATCGAGAGCTTGCGTCAGGTCACGCAGCAGATCCTCAAGGTTTTCAACACCAACGCTGAGTCGAACCATCGCATCGTCAATACCGAGGGCTTTGCGATTCTCCGGAGGAACACTGGCATGTGTCATGATCGCTGGATGCTCAATCAGCGATTCAACTCCACCTAAGCTTTCCGCGAGTGCGAAAACTTGCACGCTCTCGAGAAACGTACGAGCCGCATCCATTCCGCCTTTGATGTAGAAAGTAATCATCCCGCCGAATCCATGCATCTGCTCTTTTGCGAGCGCGTGCTGAGGATGCGAAGGCAAACCCGGATACGCCACTCGCTCGACTTTCGGATGTTGATCCAAAAACTTCGCGATCTCCATCGCGCTCGTCTCGTGCTGACGCATGCGAAGCGCAAGAGTCTTCAAGCTGCGCATCGAAACCCAGGCATCAAAAGCCGAGCTGATTCCCCCCATGGAATTCGAAAGAAACGCGATCTTCTTCGCGATCTCTTCGTTCGACGTGATCAATGCTCCGCCCACGATATCGCTGTGACCATTGATGTATTTTGTTGTGGAGTGAAGAACGAGATCCGCACCTAACTCAAGGGGCCGCTGGAAGTAAGGGCTCATGAACGTGTTGTCGACAACGGAAATGATGCCTTTAGGACGGGCCGCTTCGCACGTACGACGGATGTCGACAAGTTTCATTGTCGGATTGGTTGGCGATTCGATCCATACCATCTTCGTGTTTGGCTTGATCGCCTTCTTGAAGTTCTCCACGTTGGTTAGGTCAACGAACGTGAATTCAATCCCGTTGTGGCGGATGACCTTATCCATTAAACGGAACGAGCCGCCGTACATATCATCGCACGCGATCACGTGATCACCGGCTTTCAAAAGATGAAGCGCCGTCGTCGATGCCGCGCAACCCGAAGTGAATGCAAATCCAAACTTTCCGGATTCAAGGTTTGCGAGGCAATCTTCGTACGCGCGACGGGTGGGGTTTCCCGTTCGGCTGTATTCATAACCTTTGTGAACTCCGGGGGATTCCTGCACGTATGTCGAAGAGAGATAGAGCGGAGTCATAATCGCGCCCGTTGTGGGATCCGGCGCTTGTCCCGCGTGAATCGCGCGAGTTTCAAATCCAAACTGCTCTTTGTTCCAGTCTTTTTTCATATTCAACCTATTCTTGTGGTCAGATTTCTTGTTCGCGTTTCTTTTCGCGGAGGCTTTTAGCGCCTTTGTCGCGCACGCATTCGAGTTCGGAGAGGACGATGTTCATACGGGCGATCGGATCGATCACGTACTTCAATCCGACCGCCTCCATACACGTGCGAACTCGCGACTCGGTAGGCATGTCTTTGACGAGCTCATCCACTAAAATTTCGAGTTGAGCGATGCGCTTGTCGGCAGGCGGACGTGCGCTGCCATCACGGGTTTTAGGAGTGCGAGCCGTTTTTGAAGACATTTGCTCTCCGCATAGAAGTGTTCGCCGGTTTGTGGGACACGGATGAACTTTAACGTAGAGCGCGCGCACTATTCAAGAGATCGTTCTCCGAGAGGCGGAGGGTAGCACCAGGCTCAAGGTGAATCAGTTTTTCACCTTGTCCGCGCGCTGTCCTCCAGCTGAGTCGGTGCGTTCCTGGCAACAGATTTTTCATCTCAATCGGGGCAAAACCGATTTTCTTTCCATTGAGGTTCGCTTCTAACCAAATTTGTGAGCGAAGAGAAAGCTGTGCGGGAATGCGCAAAGACTCTGGAATCAAGGGAGCTTGCGCGCCGGTTGCTGCCGTCGACACGATAAGAAGGATAAAGAGCATAAAAGATGTGCGGTAAGTTGCGAACTTCTGGGCCAAGGTCAACGGGTGTCTATAAGTAAGAACCGCCGTTTCAACGGCGGCGAACTCCTTCCGGCGGAGAAGATCTTTAACGCCTTTTGCCAAAGCCGCCTTCCCTGACACATCCGACTTTGATGGAAAGAATCCGCGCTGCTCAGGCGAAAAATCCAGCAAGGAATGCGCACCGACGGTCGATGCAATCTCAGTAGATCGTCGGCGACAATGCCCGACGCTGTCTGGAATGAGTTGGAATGAATGCGCCAAATCTTGAGCGATCAAACCTAAAGCAAAGAGATCCGATCGGATCGATGACTTCCCACCTTCCCAAAGTTCGGGCGCCAAATAGGCGGGTGTTCCGACGACTTCATTTTCGGTTGGCGGTTCGGACGCAAAATCGACAATCCGAGCGCAGCCTTCTTGATCAATAAGAATGTTGGACGGGCTCAGATCACCGTGATGTAGACCTAAGTTGTTTAAAGCTCGAAGTCCTTCCTGAACTTGGTGGACGACTTCGGCTTGCGCCTTTTCGTCGAGCTCGCACGATCGGCCTAGTTCCAGGAGAGTGACACCTTCGATCCACTCGAGGACGAGGGCACATCCGACATCTAAATTTTCCCAACCAAGAACTCGGACACAATGGGGCGAATTGACCCGGGCCAAAGTCTCAAACTCGCGTCTCAACCACGGGACAGCTGTCTTACTTTTTAGAATTTTGAGCGCGACGATTTGTTTTGAGTGCCCGCGACGATCTTCGCGAAAAGCTCTATATACGGCTGCAGTTCGTCCCTCGCCAATCAAACGATCGATTTTGTAGACAGAACCTTCCGGCCTGAGTTCTTGCGCGCTCAACATGAATCAGCGCGAATTCAAGAATCGGTCCATAAAGAACTTCGGTCAGTCATACCGACCATCAAAAAGGAGGGTGGGGTTTTCCGTTTCGGCTGCATAGTTCAAATCGTCGAGTCGCTGTTGAATTGCGTTTCGACATTTGAATGGAAGTCTAGCTCCGCTTCGAAGTGCGAGTAGGAGCTCGCGCCTTGCAGTAGATCGTTCTGCCGTTCGTTCACAATGAAGATCAAGCCAATCCAACTCATTCTTTCGACCCGATTTCGAGAAATTCTTTAGCTGAACTCGTTCCACCTCGCGCAGTCGAAAACAAGCGTACGGCACCTTATGACTCCGCAACTGCTCGCGACAGAGAGATGAGTCTTTGGAGAGAGCCTCCCTCGTTTGCATGTTGCGAAGAAGCTCAGCTGTACTGTGGGCTTTCACGATCGACCTGAAATCATCTTCGGCCCGTGCCGCTGACGTCAGAAGTAGGATGCAGATCAGGAGCCCATGAATTCTGCTCATTGGTTCAACTCCGTGATCAGACGGGACAGCAGCGGACCAAAAAGGAGCAGAAGAAACGAAGGAAATTGAAAAAACAGGAGCGGAACGAGCATTTTAATCGGGAGCATCTCAATATGATGACGGATCTCGAGATCTACGGCGTTGATCAGCTCGACACGGAGTTCTTCGAGATGATTGAGGATTGGCTGACCCGACAGGGCCATGGCTACGAGATCAAGCAGAGCTCTTCGATGAGCGCTTTGAATAGTTGCTGACACCGCACGCCAATCCTGTCCTTGCTCCCATGCAAAAAGGAATTTGCGAATGTCAGTTGCGAACGGATCGTTCACTCCTGCCGTTTGTAGATACCGAGCAAGACCTTGCCGAACGACTTCACCATTTTGAAGAGCAGACTGAATCTCGATGAGACACTTGAGAGGAGGAGCTAAACCTTCCACGTCATTTTCCTTCCTCCACGCCAAATCCAGAACGCACCAAATGCGAAGAGCGCACCCGATGCGAGTACGAATCTAGAATTTCCACTCCAGCCAAACTTCCACACAACGAAACTTGCGAGTGCAAGATACAGGCACGTCATCACTGCCGACTGCGCGCGAATCCGCGAGAGAACTTGTCCGGACCTACGTCGAAAATCGAATTCGATGCGAAGCTTTTCGCGATACACGTGAAGTCGTCGCGCGGCTGCGTGAGGTTGTTGATCGATGCGACTGAGCTCTTCGATCGCCTCTAAAACGAACAAGTCAGCGCCAATCGATACTCTTTGTTGTGAAAAAACCACAGCATTCAAGATGTCGGAATGCTTTCCTCTCCACTTCGGATCACTCTCGCTGATCACCTCTGAGTAAGACTGGCGAAAACTTCGACCTGCTTTCATCTTTAAGGAAACCAGCGCAAGCGTTTGTCGAAAAGAATCGCGAAACGCTTGTAAGCGTTGGTGTACGAGCGTTGCGAGGGCGCCGAGACAGATCATTAAAGGCGAGAAGATCGCGAACCAGAGCGCGAGATACGTCCTTGGCAGCAATATGACGAGTGCAATCTGAAAACAGAGACATGCGGTGCCAATTTTTGTCATCTCGCGTTCACTGAAGAGTTTTTCCGCGATCATTTGCTTGAACATCCGGATCGCGATCACAGATCCGAGAAGCGAAAGCGTAGCCGCGAATAACATATGAAGAGTCCTCCGCGTGTTCGAATTGCAAAGTTGATGCGCGCTCAAGTGATGATTTACGAGGGAAAAACGAATGAAAGTGCGTTCGCGTCTGACTTCGAGAAAGAAAAGTTGAAGCGCACATCAATGCGCGAACAAGTGTGAACTCATCAGTGAACTTCCGCGCGTGAATGCTTCATCACGCGACTCGAACGTCATCATCACGATCAAAATTCACTTCATCGCGCGTGAATTCGCGCGCTGATCGCATCGAAGTGAGCAAAAAAAGAGCTAAAGAAAACTTTTTTATTGACGATCAGAGTCACACCAGTAAACTTTTAAACAGGAAGTCTTCTTGTTTAACTTTACGGAAAACTCATCCTAGGAGGAGCGAGACATGGCAAAGAAGAAAGCAACAAAGAAAGCAGCTAAAAAAGCTACTAAAAAAGTCGCGAAGAAAAAAGCTACGCGCAAAAAAGCTGCGAAGAAGTAAGGTTTCTTGAGTTGAAAGACTCGGAACCCTCGAGAAATCGAGGGTTTTTTTTTGCCTTTTTTCGATTTCCCCCTAGGGAAAATCGCAGTTTCAGCTCATCCAAGTTGGATGTCTTTATATCGCGACCGCATCACCTCGACATCGATGCCGCCTCAACGCAATCACTTCAACAAGCCGAACATTCGACGCAACCATTCACTCCGCTGTTGGCCTCAAGATGATTCGATCAAGGCACTCATGAGGCTCTTGAAAAGCAAAAAAGCCCGGAGGAACTCCGAGCTTTGATGTCGAACATGGATTTGAACTGGACCAGAGCGCGCGATGGTTAGAACAACTTCGCTTTGATTCCTTCTTTTTGGAGGAACTTGCGAATCGATTCTTCATCGAGCTTATCCAATCTCCAAACCAGTTTATGGATGAGATCCAGCGTCTTTTCGGCCTCTGGACCACGTAGACGCGAGGTCAAGATGGTCATGTCATCCGTGATAATGGCGACGTTGTTGACGATGCGGCTGAACTCTTTGTTCTTCGAGGTTTTTTCAAGAAGATCGAGCGTTTTGTTGAGATTCGTAACAAGGGAGTTCATTTTGTCGAGCGTGTCGGCAATTGAGCCCTCATTCTTTTCGACCATGTCGAGGATCTTTCCGGCTAATCCATAGCTCTGAGAGATGAGTTGATCGATGCGAGGCGGGTCCTCACCACGAACGTAACCGCCAATCTTGATCCCGGGAGAAGAGAGCGTCCCCGGCGTAATCTCAATGAACTTTTCACCGATAACGCCCGCGAGGTTGATGAAGAAGCGGCTGTCTTTACGAACAGTAGGCCATGCTTCTTTGTTGATGCTGACTTTGACCTTGAGCTTCACTTCCTCGCCGGTGGGTGCCTTCATGCCGGGATCAAAGCGAATCGCCGTCACTTTACCCACTTTGATCCCCATTACGCGAACGGGAGAACCAACTTCAACACCGCCGGCGAAGTTGTAACCGATCCAAATCTCGTTGGAGTTTGAGAAAGGGTTGAGCGCGCCCAAATACCAGGCGAACGCTGCGACCATCGCGATCGCCGTTACGAAGAGCAAACCAACCTTGGTTTCGACTTTCATCGTCCCTCCCTGGAACGCCCGCACGCTCAATAGAGCTGCGAGAAGAGATACGTCAGCATAAAATCTAAGATGATGATCGCGATTGAAGTCGCGACGACACTATTCGTCGTCGCAAGTCCGACACCTTCGGCGCCCGCACGACAGCGGAAGCCATGAAAACAGCTAAAGAGCGGAATCACCGCTCCGAAAACGGCACCTTTGATGCTTGCGAAGATCAAATCCTGAAACTGAACGAATGTGCGCATGGCTGCAATGAACCCGCCGGCCGTGTAGCCGAGCTTCCACGTGCTTACGACCATCGCACCCAGCAAGCAAACGAGATTAGCGATGATGCTCAGAACAAACCCAGCCAAAAGACAGGCAACAAATCGCGGCGCCACGATGTAACGGACCGGGTTGATACCGAGCATGCGGAGGGCATCAATCTGCTCGGTGACCTGCATGCTTCCGACTTCAGCAGCAATCCCGGCACCGACTCGCGAAGTAATCAAAAGCGCCATAACAACTGAACCAAGTTCCCGAAGAATAAGGAGCGCCGCGAATCCTGGAACCATCGTGTCGTTCTGAATCACGAGCTTCATGTGGAACGACGCCTCGATAATGGTCACCATCGCGGCAAAGCAAACGCAAAACGCAATGATGACTGCGCTCTGATTTCCAATGAAGTAGAACTGACGCACGATGTCCCGAATGCGATAAGGTGGGGTTACGGAACAGATCAGAGTCTCGACGACGAGAAGGATGAAATCACGTGTCTCGCGTGCTCCGAATATGAGAGCCGACCCCAGCCACGTGAAAGGCTGGGAGAGAACGCGCAATGTTTCAGTCATTCTTTCCTCCTCTCATGAGTTTAAAAACATGGCTAAGAACGCTTCAGAAATTTGGCTTGTAAGCCAATCGGCAATCACGAGTCCGACCATAGTCGTAACGGCTGTGCTGACAACCGAGCGACCTACTCCTTTTGCTCCACCCGATGTGTTGAAGCCTTTGTAAGTGCAGATGCTCGCGAGAAGGACCGCGAACACAAAACACTTAAAGAGGCCACTTGCAATCGATGGTAACGACACAATCGTGGGAACGTGTCTGAGATACTCTTGCGGATTGATACTGGCGAATGCGGCGCCCATGACCAAGCCACCTGCGATCGACATGAAAAGTCCTGCGAGTAATAAAAAGAAGCTCGAAACTATGATTGCGATGATGCGCGGAAGAATGATCTCTTGATAGGGATCGGCTCCTAAACAACGGATCGCATCGATCTGCTCGGTCACGCGCATTGTACCGAGCTCAGCCGAGGTAAACGCACCCACTTTACCGCTCAACATGAACGCGATGAGGAGTGGACCCACTTCGCGAACCGTGCCGCTCGTTGCAAGGCCGCCCAGATATCCGAGTGCACCGTAGGCTTTGATCTGCATGGCGAATTGGATCGTCATCACCGCGCCGACGAAGAATCCCGCAAGCGCAGTGGTTGAAAGACTCTGAGTCGTCACCCGCCAAATTTGCACAAAGATTTCGTGCCGAGCGAGCTTAGCGCGAAACGCAGTTCGTGTGACTTCCCGGATGAAGAGCAGGCAGCCGCCTACGTCATTGAGTGCTTCTTTCATCGCGGAGATCATACGTGAATGACCTCTTTCAGAAAGTCCTTCACCAAAGGTTGGACGGAGTTCCGAAGTTCTTCCGGAGTCCCTTGTTCGACGATCTGCCCTTGGTCGAGAACGATGATGCGATCGGCGATCTCAAGAGCGCAATTCATATCGTGACTAACCACTACCGAAGTCGTTTTCAGTTCGCGAGACAGATTGAAGATGAGCTGATTGATCGCGTTGGTCGTAACGGGATCCAAACCGGTCGTTGGCTCATCAAAGAGCAAAATACGAGGCTCCACCGCCAATGTGCGCGCCACGCTTACGCGCTTTTGCATCCCGTAAGAAATTTGCGCTGGGTACTTCTGCTCAACGCCTTTGAGATTTACGAGCGCCAAGCAGCGGGCGACGATGTTTTGAATCTCCGCTTCAGGAGTTTCACGTTTGTGACGACGAACGCCAAAAGCAACGTTTTCGAAGACCGTGAGCGAATCAAAGAGGGCTGGGTGCTGGAAGACCATTCCGCACTTCTTGCGAACGGGAAAGTAGTCTTCTTCAGAGATCTTAGACACTTCTTGTCCGTCGAGCCAAATCTCGCCCTCATCAGGTCGCATGAGGCCAACGATGTTTTTGAGAAGAACCGATTTCCCCGTACCTGACGTTCCGAGAACGAAGAGAATTTCCCCTTCGCGAATTTCAAAGGAGATGCCCTTTAGAATCGTGCGCTCTCCGAATCGTTTCACAATCTTGTTGAAGCGGATCATGCCTCCGCCTCCGTCAAAGGTCCACGGAGGCTCCCGTGAATGAACTGCTGCACGCGGGCGTCGGGATGCGTTTTTGTTTCGAGCATGGAACCGCAATCGATCAGTTCACCGTCGATGACCATACCGATGCGATCCGCGAGTTGGTAGGCACGATTCATGTCATTCGTAACCGCGACAACCGTTGTCTTCATACGTTTTTGAAGACTCTTGATGAGAGTCACAATGCGGCGGCTCGTAATCGGATCAAGGCCCGCGGTCGGATCATCGTAGAAAACAATCTCGGGTTTCAACGCTAACGCGCGTGCAATGCCCAAACGCTTTTGCATACCGCCACTGATCTCGTCGGGGAAAAGATCTTTAGCGTGATAGAGACCCACGGCTTCCAGATAGTGTTTGATAGCTTCGTCGGCTTCGGCATCCGTGGCATTGCCTACTTCACGCAGTGGAAAAGCAACGTTATCCGCAACCGTGAGGGAATCGAAGAGAGCATTCTTTTGGAAAAGCATGCCCATCCGACGCGTTAACTTCTCTCGTTCTTTGCGCGAAAGGGAGATCCAAGTCTTTCCTTCAACGAAGACGTTTCCGGAAGTTGGCTGCAGAAGGCCCGCGAGAAGTTTGAGGACTGAGGTCTTTCCTTGACCGCTTGGACCGATCAAAACGTATGACTCGCCTGGCTTTACGGCGAGATTCACGTTCTTCAGAAGCGTCTCGCCTCCGAATGAAAGCGTGACGCCGCGAAGCTCAATAACTGGTTGGCTTGCTGATGCAACCAAGCTGCGGTCCCCTGAAGCGATTAATTCTGCAGTCCCTTCATTTTACTGCGGAAAATGGCAGCCGAGGCATTTTTCAAACATTGAAGCGAAAGTCACGACTTCGGACGAGAGCTAGTTTCTGGCTTTATAAACAAAAACTGTCTTCTTGGCTGAAGTCAGGTCGCGCGAAAAAGAAAACGCCCGGGCTTTCATCCGGGCGTCCGACTAGACTTCACGATGTCTGTCTAAACTTTAGAGCAGCGAAGCTACGCCTTGGCGCTCTTCTTCGAGCTCTTTCAAAGTGACCGTCATGCGCTCGCGCGAGAACGGATCGATTTCAAGACCTTTTACGATCTCGTACTCGCCGTTTTTGCAGACGCAAGGGTAACCGTAGATGATGCCTTCCGGAATTTCGTAGGAACCATCACTCGGAATTCCCATCGTGACCCATTCGCCGTTCGATCCCAGCCACCAGTCGCGCATATGATCGATCGCTGCATTGGCAGCACTTGCTGCAGACGAAAGGCCACGTGCTTCGATAATCGCGGCACCACGTTTTCCGACCGTCGGGATAAACGTCTCGCGGTTCCACTTATCGCCATCCGCGGTTCCGAGACCGACTGCCTTCGCAACTTGTTGTCCGTCAGCCGTTGCGAAGCGGAAGTCAGGATACATCGTCGGGCTGTGGTTGCCCCAAACAGCGAGCTTTTTGATAGTGCCGACCGGTTTACCGGTTTTGGTCGCAAGTTGTGCGAGAGCGCGGTTCTGGTCGAGACGGAGCATCGCCGTGAAGTTTTTCGCCTTCACGCGACCGTGCTTCATCGCGGTCTTCATTGCGATGTACGCGTTTGTGTTGCATGGGTTACCGACCACCAAAACTTTCACGTTCGGATCAGCGTGCTTTCCGATCGCTTCACCCTGAACGGTGAAGATCTTGGCGTTTTCCATGAGGAGATCTTTTCTCTCCATGCCGGGACCACGAGGACGCGCACCGACGAGCAAGGCGACGTGCGCGTCTTTGAACGCAACGGCTGGATCACCAGTCGCGATCATGCCTTGAAGAAGCGGGAACGCGCAGTCATCGAGTTCCATCATCACGCCTTTGAGGGCCTTTTGCGCTTTCTCATCGGGAATTTCGAGGAGTTGAAGAATAACAGGCTGATCAGGACCGAGCATCGCGCCGCTAGCGATGCGGAACAAGAGTGCGTAACCGATTTGGCCGGCGGCTCCGGTCACGGCGACACGGACGGGTGATTTCATAGATGTTTTCCCTTTCGTGGCCCGTCGCAATCAAATGCGACGGGCTTACTATTCAAATGCAAGTCAGTTGAGTCGATCAGCCTTACAGGCTGAGCGCTTTGCGCAAGTTCGTATCCAAGAGATCGAGGAAAGGCTCCGTATTCATGTACTGATCTGGAGTCACTTTCTCGCCGTGCACGAGGATGGCGAGATCCTTCGTCATGCGGCCCGACTCAACCGTTTGCACGCAGACTTTCTCGAGCGTGTGCGCGAAGTTGATGAGGTCTTGGTTTTTATCGAGTTCACCGCGGAACGCGAGGCCACGTGTCCAAGCGAAGATCGATGCGATCGGATTCGTCGATGTCGGCTTACCTTGCTGATGCTGACGGTAGTGGCGAGTCACTGTTCCGTGAGCCGCTTCGGCTTCCATTGTCTTTCCGTCAGGCGTGATCAAGACCGAAGTCATCAGGCCGAGTGAACCGAAACCTTGTGCAACGGTATCGGACTGAACGTCGCCATCGTAGTTTTTGCAGGCCCAAACGAATGCGCCCTCCCACTTCAGAGCCGA